>CAMAWC010000006.1 GCA_945861875.1 Bordetella parapertussis | reverse complement strand
CTGCTGGTCAGTACGACCGCACTGACCGACTTGTCGGCGATTGCGGCATTGAGGCAGTCCGTCAAGGCGCCCAGCATCACCGGGTTCAGCGGATTGACCGGTGCGATATTCATGCTCCATGTCTGGATTCCGGCGCCAGGCTTGACCTGGACTGCTGCAGATGTGTCTACCATGCCTTTCCCCTTTGCATTGCAAGCCGCGAGCGGTTCAGGCCGCCTCGATGAATCGTCGCGCGGCCTCGTGAAACGCGTTTTTCTGGTCAAGAACGATGAGGTGACCGCAATCGGGAATCACTTCGACACGCCCTTTCGCAGCCAGCGCGGCACACTTGCGCCCAAGCCCAACCGGCGCCACCGGATCGCTGTCACCATGGACAAACAACACCGGAACCTCGATTTTTGCCACCGCCGGCGCCGGGTCATAGGCGGCGAGCTCCCCGACCGTTTCGAGGGCCACCAGCAGCGACGCCGTGCCGAACATCCGCTCAATCCAGGCAATAGTGGCCTCGCTCTGCACCGTATGAAAGAGTGCCTGCGCGGAACGGCGCGCAAAATCCGGCCAGTCGCGCCGCATCGATTTGGGCATTTTCCCGTAGGGTGAACTGCCGGCATCCGGAATGCCGACCGAGACTACCGCGGCGACACTCGGATGCCGTCGCGATGCCAGTTCCAATGCCACGGCGGCACCGAACGCGAAACCCACTAAAACGACATCACGCAGGTGCAGCTCAACCAGGACACCGGCAAGATCATCGGCGTGCCGGGCAATCGAATAAGGTCCGGCCAGGCCTGCTGATCGCCCAAATCCCGCCAAGTCGATGGTGATGATTTCGTGGCCCCGCAACAGCGCATCCTGCGCGTAGATCCACATCCCGGAATTCAGGCACCAGCCATGCAACAGCACCACAGGGCGACCGCTCCCGCGCCGCTCATACGCAATTCCGTTGGAGAGCAGGCCGTTGCCGCTGGCGATCGACGACTCAGATGTCATGAAACTCCTTAACCACTGTGATTCGCGACGATTGCCGGCGGTGGCCGCTGGCGCAAACGGCGGGCCTGTGCAAATGATTTACGCGTGCATTTAACATCAAAATATATGACATAGCAACCCGTCAATGTGTTTACTGATAATGCACTTGCACACTCATAATGGGGGCGCGGATCTATTCCGGGCCATCTGCAAATTGCCTGGCCGACCCGTGGTTATCGAAGATCGGTTAGTCGCCCTACGCCTCCCCGGCGAGGTGACAGCCGGCGACGTAGCCGAAGGCCAGCGCCGGCCCCAGTGTCGAACCTCCGCTCATGTAGTCGCCACCCATCAGGTTAGCGGCGTCATTGCCGGCTGCGTAGAGGCCGGGTATGGGCTGGCCATCATGGTCGATGACACGCGCATGCGCATCGATGCGCAGGCCGGCGAAGGTGCCCAGTTCGCCCATCACTATCCTGACCGCATAGAACGGTCCCTCGGTAATCGGGGCGACGCACGGGTTGGGTCGGTGCGCCGCATCGCCGTTGTAGCGGTTGTAGATGTTGTCGCCGCGGCCGTACGCCGGGTCCCTGCCGTTCGCCGCGTCGCGGTTAAAGTCGCGCACCGTGGCCTCGAACGCCTGCGCATCGATGCCGGCGCGCTGCGCCAGTTCGCGCAGCGACGCGCCGCGCAACAGGTAGCCGGACTGCAGGTGAGCGCCGATCGGGATCGGCGCAGGCTTGACCGCGCCGATGCCGTAGCGGCGTATGGTCGGGTGATCGGCGATGAGGAAGCAGAACGCCTCGGGCTCGCCCTTGCAGGCGGCGGCCAGCCCGATGCCGAAGTCGTGGTAGGAATTCGCCTCATTGACGAAACGCCGGCCATGCCTTGTGACGGCGATGAAGCCGGGCTTCTGGCGGTCGATCAGGTGCGGGATCGGCACGACGCTGCCGTCGCGCTGCGGCACCACCGATACCGGCGCCCAGCACGCCGCGTGTGCGTGGTCGGACTTGAACTGGGCGTCGATCGCCTCGGCCATGCGCAGCCCGTCGCCGGTGTTGGTCAGCGGGGCCGCCGTTACATGCTCGCGGCCGGTCGGCGCGTGCGGGAACAGCGCCTTGCGCCGCTCCACGTCGTGCGAAAAACCGCCGCTCGCGAGCACCACACCACGCCGCGCATTGAGCACACCACTGCCGGCCGAATTCGCGAACCGGACGGCGCTCACCCGGCCATTGGTCTTCACCAGTCCGGTGACCGCAACCGAGGTATGGATACGCACACCCTTCGCGAACGCGGACTTGGCCAGCCGACCGATCAGCGCATTGCCGTTGGACAGGTCCATGGCGCGCCCGTGCAGCGCAAGGTCGCGAAAATGCCGCAGCAGGCGGCGGGCGACGAACACCGTCGACTCGAACGAGCGAAAAACATTAAGGAAGTGCTTCAGGTCGGGCCCGGGCTTGATCATCAGGCCCATGAAGGTCATCTCGGCCAGCGGCGGGCGCAGCCGCGCCACCTCGGCCCCGAGTTCTCGCGCATCAAAGGGGAGCGGATGGATGGTGCGCCCTTCCTCGGCAAAGCCCGGCGTTTGCGGATGGTAATCCGGCCGGCCCACCGCATGGGTAAACTTCACCTCGGTATTCTGCTCGAAGTATTCGAGCATCTGCGGACCATTCCGGAGAAAGGACTCGACCACGGGAAGCTCCATGCGCTCGCCGACGCAATGCTGGAAATAGGTCATGGCCTTTTCGTGGCTATCGGCAATGCCCGCCCTCGCCGCGACATGGTTGCACGGAATCCACAGCCCGCCACCGGAAATCGCCGTTACCCCGCCGAACACCGGCGCCTTCTCCAGCACCACCACGTCAAGCCCCTTGCAAGCAGCCGTAAGTGCAGCCGCAAGTCCGCCGCCTCCGGAGCCGACAACAACAACATCGCAGGTGTCGCCATCAACGAGAAGGCGCCCCACCGGGGTCGCGTTCTGTTCGGTATGCTCGTGTCGCATGCTCTGCTCCATCCCGCTTGGTTTTTTAATGTCCGTGTCAGCCACCTGTCACCTCCAGACTGCAGCGCCAGAGTATAACCAGCCCGGCTGTTTCTGGCCCGCAATAGATTACATGTCATCGGTGTGTTGTGATGAATGATGCTGCTTTCATGCGCTACAATCAGCGTGCGATGGCCTCTGCCTGTCGTGGGGTACCACAACATCCAGCATCCGGCACGCATCACGGGGGACGGCGCGATGGGACAACAGTATGACGAGGAGTTCGATCTGGTCGTGGCCGGCCTGGGCGCGGCCGGCGCCGCCGCCGCCATCACCGCCAGCAAGCTCGGCGCATCAGTCCTGATCGCTGAGAAGCAAGCGGAGAACGCACATACCCCGAACACGCGGATGTCACGCGGCCTGATCATGGCGGCCAACGACGCGGCCAAGGCGACACGCTACCTGTCCCGTTGCGCCGGGGGCATGGTGCCGGACGACGTGCTCGCCGCGTTTGCCGAACGCGCAACAAAGCTCATCGGCTGGCTCGGCCAGACTATCCCGGAAGTCCCGTTCACTCGGGTGATCGGCGCAGAGCATCCGGATTTCGAGGGGGCAGAGGCGATTGACGGCTATCAGGGTGGCGTGGCCCGTTTCAGGCGCGACCCGAGCGCGCTGACCGGCCGTGATCTTTACGCCTCGCTAAAATCCGCGGTAATGCGCACCGGCGCCAGCATCGCGTGGTCGTCGCCGGCCTCGCGCCTGATCACCGAAGACGGCGCGGTCACGGGAATACTGCTCGATACGCCCGACGGCCCGCGCCGCATCCGCGCACGTTCGGGGGTGGTACTCACCTGCGGCGGCTTTGAGTACGACGAAGAGGCCAAGCTCACCTACCTGCGCGCCCACCCGATGTACTTTTACGGCAATCCCGGCAACACCGGAGACGGCGTGCGCATGGCCCAGGCGGTGGGCGCGGATTTGTGGCACATGGGTGTCATTGTCGGTCGCGCCATCGGGCACTTTACGCTGGACAGCGGTATTTCAATGGGCTTCCAGATCGGCATCGACAGCACGGCGATGGGCTATGAACAGGAGGCGGCCGGCTACGCCATCACCGACCGTTTCGGCAAGCGCTTTGCCAACGAAAACGTGCAGGCCTTGCTCGCCCACGGCTTTTTTTACGACCTGATGCCGTTCGACTCGAAGCAGGGCATTTATCCGCGCATTCCCTGCTTCTGGTTCTTTGACGAACGCCGCCGCAGGGCCGGCCCCATCAGCTCTCCGCTGGTCGGCGCAAACGCCGTCGGGCTGTACAACTGGAGCGCCGACAATTCAGCGGAAATCGAACGGGGCTGGATCGCGCGTGGCGACACCATTCGAGAGGCCGCCGAGCGCGCGGGCGTCGAGGATCCGGCGGCGGCGGAAGAAACCATGCTGCGTTACAACGCCGCCTGCAAGAGCGGCGGTGACGATGCGTTCGGGCGGCCGGCGAAAACAATGATCGCCGTCGATCAGCCGCCGTATTACTGTGTAAAGCTTTTCCCCGGCGGGTCCAATACGACCGGCGGACCACGACGCGACCGCAATGCGCGGGTTATCGACGTGTTTGGCAAGCCGATACCGGGCCTTTTTGCGGCAGGCGAGCTCGGGCAGGTCAGCGGGGCGCTGTACGCGGCCGACGGCGCGAATCTCTGCGAGGCACTTTGCTTCGGCCAGATTGCCGCCGAGACCGCATTGACGCAGTAGGATAAACGCATTACACGTCCGCTTTCGCCCGGTTGGCTATCTGTCGAGCCTCACGGCGCGGACCTGTTACTTTTAGCAGCATTCTTACCGTTTCTCGTCGGCATACATTGCGCCGCCACATGCCGTCTTGTCGCGGTCATTAACATTTTTCAACAGGGGACCCCATGAAAACGCTAGAGGCAACCGCTTTTTCGATTGACGCATTGCGCATCGCCGAACGCCCGGTTCCGACGCCAGGGCGCGGCGAAATGCTCGTTCGCATGCACGCTGCCAGCCTCAATTACCGCGACCTTGCGGTGCTCTCGGGTAAATACATGCCGACGTTGAAACTACCCTACATCCCGGTTTCGGATGGTTGCGGCACGGTGGCGGCGGTGGGCGAGGGTGTCACCCGCTTTGCCGTCGGCCAGCGCGTGACGCCCACTTACACACAGGGCTGGCACTCGGGCAACCCATCGCAGGAGTTGCGCGCACGCAGCACGCTGGGCGCCCCCCTGCCCGGCGTGCTGCAGGAATACATTGTCATCCCTGCCGAGGATGCCGTGACACCGCCGCCCCACCTGTCGGACGCCGAAGCGGCGACACTGCCGATCGCCGCGGTGACGGCCTGGTCGACCCTTGCCGAGGGTGGCATCAAGTCCGGCGACACCGTGCTGGTGCAGGGCACCGGCGGCGTGGCGCTGTTCGCGCTGCAGTTCGCGCGCTGTGCCGGAGCGCGCGTGGTAGCCTTGACCTCAAGTGACTCCAAGGCGGCGCGCCTGCGCGAACTGGGCGCCGAGACGGTCATCAACTACCGCACCACCCCGGACTGGGAACAGGCGGTTCGTGCAGCCACCGACGGACGCGGCGCCGAGATCATCGTCGAGACAACGGGTAGCACGCTGCCCAAGTCGATGGTGGCCGCGGCTTTCGGCGGGTTCATTGGCGTGGTCGGGTTTGTCGGCGGTTACGAAACCACCTTCAACGTCCGCCAGCTGCTCGGACCCAAGTTGCGCGTTCAGGGCATCTCGGTCGGTTCGCGCGAGCGCTTCGAGGCGATGAACCGCGCCATCGTGCTGCATGGATTGCACCCGGTGGTCGACTCGACCTTCCCGCTGGAGCAGACCGCCGACGCATTGCGCAAGCTCGAGCGCGGCGCACATATCGGCAAGATCGCCATCTCGCTTAAATAGAGATAACGGGTTATCTCCCCGCTCCCGTCACTAGTCAGCTGAAGGGGGTCAGGCGCCGCGCTCGAAAAGACGGGCCTCGGCAATCGGCCACCCAATCTGCACCTTGTCTCCGACCACAAGACCGGCATTCCCGGCCGCTGCGACTGTTTCGGACAGAAGCGTGGTCTGGCCTTCTGCGGCAACCTTGATACGCACTGAAGCGCCCATGAACACCTTGTCCTGGACTTCGCCCCGAAATGAAACCCAGCCCGGATCGGAAAGCGGCTCGCGGCGGATAGCCACGTTCTCCTGCCTGACCGATAGACTGACCGGTGCACCCTTGGCGAAGCCCGTCGCCCCGTGGCAGGCGATGCGCAGGCCCCCGCCGATTACAATGTAACGACCCGACCCGAGGACCTCGTCGATAACACCATCGAGCAGGTTGGTGTGCCCGACGAACTGCGCGACAAACCGGCTGGCCGGCTGCGAATAGATCTGCTCCGGTGTGCCGATCTGCTCAATACGGCCGGCGTTCATTACCGCAATCCGGTCCGACATCGCCATCGCCTCGCCCTGATCATGCGTGACGAAAATAAACGGACTGCCGAGGGAGCGCTGCAGACGACGCAATTCGTCCTGTAACTCGAGGCGCAGGCGAAGGTCCAGAGCACCCAGTGGTTCGTCAAGCAACAGGACAGAAGGCTCGTTGATAATGGCACGGGCTATGGCAACGCGCTGTTTCTGACCTCCGCTTATTTGGTCGATACGGCGCTCGTCATAGCCTTCGAGACGGACCATCTCCAGCGCTTTACGTACCCGCATTGCGATTTCCGCCGGCGGCACGCGACGCATCCTGAGACCAAAACCGATGTTCTCCGCGACGTTACGATGCGGAAACAGCGCAAGGTGCTGAAACACCATATTGGTGCGGCGCTGGTGCGGCGGCGTGTCCGTGGCGTCGATGCCGAGGATGCGGATGCGTCCGCTGTCGGGCGTCTCGAAACCGCCGATCAATCGCAACAGGGTCGTCTTACCGCAGCCGCTTGGACCCAGCAGCGAAACAAACTCGCCCGGGGCGACCGAAAGGGATACCCGGTCGACCGCCAGCGTCGCGCCAAAGCGGCGTGACACTGCCTCGACTTCGACGGCGGCTGTTACAGGCTGCATGCGTCAGGCTGCCTTGAATTCAGCCCACGCCTCGAGCCATAAGTCCATGCGTTTAGGGAGCCCGAGGCGGACCATCGGTCCGCCTCTTTCCAGGATGTCGTAGCCGTGCAGTTTCTGGTCGGCCGCCGAAAAGCTGTCCTTTGCCAGTTGGGAGGTCGAGAGCACACCGGCCATCTGGGTCAGCTTGGCTCCGTACTCCGCGCTCAACAGGAAGTTGAGCAGTTTGTAGGAGTCCTCAGGATTAGGCGCGTTTTGCGGAATAAATGCGGCATGGACCCACCACAGCAAACCTTCCTTGGGATGATTACCCACAATATCCATGCCCTGTTGCTGCAATGTCTTGCGCATCAGCAGCCAGCCGAACATGGCATGCACCTCGTTTGAAGACATCAACTGGACTGCCTCGGCAAACTTTGACCACACAGCACGGAAATTGCGCTTCTTGCTGACCAGGAATTTCACCACCTCCTTGAGGTCGGCGCGCTCCATCTCTAGCGGCTGCTTGTTACCCATGTAAAGCGCTGTCATGTGAATTGACTCATGCGCGTCGTCCCGAATGGCGACGCGACCCTTGAACTTGTCGTCGAACAGCAGACCCCAGGAATTCGTGAGCGGCTCGGTGTCCGGGATGAACTTACGGTTATACAGTACCGCGTTATAGCCCCAGTAGATCGGCATTGAATATGTTTTGCCGCCCTTGGTCATGACGTCCGGCTTGAAAAGATTTGCGAGGCTCTTGCTATTGGGCACCTGTGTCACGTCCCAAGGCAACAGCAGATTCCTGTCAACCGCCTCGGATAACGCCGGGCGCACCAGGTCGCTCAGCGTATTCATCACGCCAAAGCGCGAACTGCCTGAGAGCAACTTGCCCATCGTGTCGATCGGCGAAACATACGGAGCGGGGCGAACCTTGATGCCGGTCTGCTTCTCGAAAATTTCCAGCAATTCGGGGCGGACCGGCGAAGGCGCCATCAGCACGTCAAGCGTGCTTGCCGCATGAGTCAGGTTGGGCCACATGGAGCCGGCCGCCGCCAGCAGGGCGGATGAACCACCCAGACGAACAAACTCACGACGTGATAATCCCTGCATGAACGATTCACACCTTTTGCTCATAATGTCTCTCCTGTCTAGGTTGTGAGGCTTGGTGCCGCGATGTCCCACTGGATGCCTACATTTTCTTCGCGAACGTCAGTACAAGCGCGAGATTGTCTTCGACGATCGCCTTCCATCCGCTCGGCACATAGGTTGTCGAGCCAGTTTCCTCGATTATTGCCGGTCCGGCCACAATATGCTTGCGGATCAGGCTGTCTCGTTCATATACCGGACATTCTATCCAGTGTCCCTGCTCATAGAGTCGGCGTGCCGCCGCGGGTGCCGGTGCGGCGGCGGCGGACGCACTTGGCATCAGCTTGAAGCGGGTAGCCGGCGCCGCCGTGGCCGCAACGCGCAAGTTGACGATCTCGATCGGCCGCTCGTGGCGGTGCCCGAACAGTTCCTCGTGACGTGCCGCAAAATCCGCCGGTAACGCGGCCACACCCGCCTTCGAAGCTTCGCGGAGCTTCACGGTCACTTCAAACGCCTGACCGGAATAGCGCAGATCCAGCGAATATGCGAGCGTCTCACCGCCAGCCGGCCAGCCGGCCTCGGCCAGGGCAGAACGCATTGATGCGGCATCTTTTTCTAGCTCGGCCAGCAGATCGCGCGGCTTAATGCCGGCGAGCGGATGGAACCATGTGCGAACCGCATCGCGGCGCAAGTCCGAAGCAAGCAATCCGTAGGCACAGACATGCCCAGGGTACGGGGGCACTATAACTTCGTCGATGCTCAGCTCCACGGCGACTGCGCACGCGTGTAGCGGCCCTGCGCCGCCGAACGCGCAAAGCACAAACTCCCTTGGGTCGGCGCCCTGCTGCACCGACACTTCGCGAATGGCATTGGCCATGCGCGCCACGGCGATTTCGATGATCCCCTCGGCAAGACGCAGCGCAGGCATACGCGCTTTTACCGCCATGCGAGAGATCGCCTTTTCGGCCAATGCCGGCTTGAGGCGCATCGCGCCGCCAATGAGGCTATCGCCGAGACGTCCGAGCAGCAGGTTGGCATCGGTGACCGTCGGCTGTTCGTTGCCCCGCCCGTAACAGGCGGGGCCCGGCTGTGCGCCAGAGCTCTCGGGCCCGACATCGACGCCGCCACCCTCGTCGACCTTGGCGAGACTGCCACCACCGGCGCCGACCGTGACAATATTAAGTTGGGGTAAGCGCAGCGGATAACCATTGATGATGGTATTGCTAGCCATCATCGGCTCGGCACCGTCAATCAGCGCAACGTCTGTGCTGGTACCTCCGATGTCTAGCGTGATGATTTTAGGCCGCCCGATGGTGGCGGCCACCAACATAGCGCCGCGAATACCACCAACCGGGCCAGACAGTATCGTTTGAGCGCCCGAACGTGCCGCCTCCTTGCGCGGAATGGTGCCACCGTTGGACGCCATGATGAACAGTGAGCCGCCAAAATTGCGCTTGCGCAGCGTATCCTCAAACGCCTTCAAATAGCGGTCCAGGATGGGGCTGATCGAGGCGTTGATCACTGTTGTCGAAAGCCGCTCGTATTCGCGGTATTCGGGCGAAATCTCGTGCGAAAGGTAGACCGGCGTCTTGATTCCTGCGCGTGCAAGGTACCGTGCTACCTGCTTCTCGTGCGCCGGATTGGCATAGGAATTGATGAAGCAGACTGCGATGGCCTCGGCATCAATACCACGCAACGCCGCAGCCAACGCCTTGAGGTCTGGCTCAGCGGCTCGATGGATGACATCGCCGGCGGCACCAATGCGCTCGCACAGTTCCAGCCGGCGGTCACGCGGCACCAACGGCGCAGGCCGCCGGTAGCGGGTCTGAAAGAGGCTGCCCGGCGTGAGGCGCATGCAGCGTCCGATTTCAAGGGAATCGCGAAATCCCTTCGTGGTCACCAGTGCAGTACGTACACCCTTGCCTTCGAGTACCGCATTGGTCGCAACAGTGGTGCCGTGAACTACAACGGCGAGTTGAGCCGCATCAACGTGAAGCGCTTCAAGGCCTGCATCCAGGCCTTCCCACTGCCGTCCCGGAACAGAAGGCACTTTGGCGGTACGCACCGTACCGGTTGCCGAATCGAACAAAACGAGATCGGTAAAAGTGCCGCCAATGTCAACGCCAAGTATCTGCATGTTGCTTCCTAGGAACTGAGCGCCGCAACCTGTGCCGGCAGACCGCGCAGCATCAGCGTGGCACCCGCGCGCCACTTGCAAAAACCGACCAGCTCGGCACCAACGCCGATAGCCGTGCGTGACGCAGAAGCGGCCGTCGCAATAACCACACGTACCGGAGCGACCGGCGACCCAACGAGCAGCAGTTCGCCTATGTCGCCCCCCCGCAGGCCCGCACGTCTGGCGGTCGCCGGGTGGACCAGCGCTGCCGGCAGGCCAAGGACGCTATCCGGCACTTTCTTTTTCTGCAGCACCAGGCGCACCCTCGCCTTATCGATAGCGGCGCGCCGGCGCTGCGTGGCCGCAAGGTCCAGTGCGCCGCGCTTGAGCACCACGCCATAGACGTTGCGTGCGTGATCCCGGTCGATGTATCCCAGGTGCAAATCTTCCATTACACGTGTCGGATCCCGCTGCAGCGGATCGCCGAAACCGCCGCCGCCGCTAGTCTCGAACACCACCTGGTCGTCGGCCTGAAGCGGGAAGTTCGCGACCTTACCGGGTGCGCGCGACGGATGCAGGAGCTTGCCTTTGCGCAGCACCTTCACCGAATTCTGCCGTCCCGATGTTCCACCAAACAGACCATAGGGCGGAATGATGTTCTTGTCTGATACGCAAGACAGGCTGCCCTGCTTGGTCAGCAAGCGGATGACGCGGCGCATGCCGAGTCCGCCGCGGAAACGCCCGTCGCCGGCCGAGTCCTCGCGCAGACTGCATTCCTCGATGCGCAGCGGAAATTTCTGCTCGATCGCCTCGATCGGCTGCACTGCGGTGAAGTCGCCTTCGGCAAAGGTTCGTAGTGCTGAGTTGCCGTCCCCACCCTCGAATCCGCCAGTGCCGCCAGCAGGCGCCTCATAGAGGAGCCAGACGCGGTTGGAATCGGGACGCAGACCGCCGACGAGCAACTGGTTGGAGGTGCCCTTGTTGTCGCCGGTGACCCGATCGGGCATTACCGCCGCCAGCGCCGCCATCACCGCCGATTCGAGGCTGCGGCGCACATCGCCCATCGCGCCGACCGCAGCCGGATAGGTCGCGTTGAGGAAGGACCCCTGCGGCGCGCTGATGCTGATCGGCCGGAAACTACCGGAGTTCACCGGCCCGTCCGGGTCGACCAAGGACTTCAGAATCATGAAAACACCAGTCGGCGCGCCGGAAGGCCCGATGTTGAACGGGCCCTCGCTTTGCGGGCTGGAGCCGTCAAAGTCGACCGAAATCTGCGCGCCCTTGACGCTGACACGCGCGCAGATGCGCTGTGCAATGCCCAGGTCGGGGCGCGGGTCAAGATAGCACTCGAACGAAAATGTTCCATCCGAGAGGTTGCGCAGCTTTGCCGCCATGCGGCGCTCCTCCTGGTCAAGCAGTGCTTCGACAAAGGTGAGCGCGCCATTGACGCCATAGCGCTGCATGACGACCTCAAGCCGCCGGCGCGCAACCTCGCTGGTACCCACCATCGCGAGGAAGTCGCCCTCCCGCTCGTGCGGGATACGCATGTTGGCGTAGAGCAGCTTCAAGAATGCGGCGAATTCAGGCGACCCGGCCTTCAGGCGCGTCAGCGGGATACGCACGCCTTCCTGGAAAATTTCCTTATTCTGTCCTGAGATGCTGCCGTGTATCGCCCCACCGACGTCCTCCCAGTGCGCGCGCACAACCGGGAAGCACACCAGGCGACCCTCGAAAAAGAACGGCACGATGACCGCGATGTCGTTCAGGTGGGTGCCACCCTCATAAGGGTCGTTATGCAGGAACACGTCATCCGGACGAATGTCCTCGCCGTACTGGCGGATGATCTCCTGCGCCGACCACAACAGCGGGAAGATGTGCTGCGGATTGTCTTCGGATTGCACGACGAGTTCGCCCTTGGCGCTGAGGATGGCGCAAGACAGGTCGTAGAGCTCGCAGATAGCCGCTGAAAACGCCGAATGGATCATGGTCGCACGCATCTCGCGCACGATGCCAATCAGGCGTTGCTGGAACACCTGCAGGGCGATCGGGTCGGCTTGGCCGGTGCCGCCTGCATGGCTCGGTTTTTTCATGTACTGGGTTCCGTCTTGGAGGACCGGTTGGAAAAGGCGAATCCGGCGAGCGAACTGATCACCGATATGACGATGATAAGCACCGCCATCGCAGGGGCTTCCGGCGCAAGCGTCTCGACGATCATGTACCAGAACTGCACCGGCAGTGTCCGGTCAAAACCGGTCAGCAGCAGTGTACGCACGAACTCATCGAACGACAAAGAGAATGCGAACAGGAACGCCGCGATGATGCCCGGGCGGATAATTGGCAGCACGACTTCCCGCTGCACCATCGCAGGGCTCGCCCCCAGGTCCTCGGCCGCCTCTTCCAGCGTCGAGTCGAAATTGTGCAGCCGCGGATGCAGGTTGAGGAATGCGAACGGCAACACGAACGTCACGTGGGCGCACAGCACGCTGGTCCACAACGACAGTTCGACCTTGAACAGACCAAACAACACCACCAGCACCGCGCCGGCGACGATGCCCGGAACGATGATCGGAATCAGAATGAGGTTGAACACCGTCGCCTTGAACGGCAGGTTGCGCCGGAATGCCAGCGCCAGCAACAACGCCAGCACGGTCGCGATGACCGCACTGGCGACGCCGAGCAGCAGACTGTTGGCTGTGGCGCGCAATAACTCCGGGTTGGTGAACACCACCCAGAACCACTTCATCGTGAAGCCCTTCCACGGAAACCCGACGATCTGGGAGTCGTTGAACGACAACACGATCACCGTGACGATGGGCGCATACAGAAACAGGTATATCACGAGCGCATAGCCGACCAGCAGACCGGAAATGCCCTTCGCGTCGCGTTGGCTTGCCATGTTAGTGCCCCTTGGCTGACATGAACACCCTTTGCAGGCCGAACTTGCGCCCCGCCACTATCAGCACCGCGAACACCAGCGCCATCATCAGCAGCGAAAGCGTGGAGCCCATCGCCCAGTTGTTGTCGGCGAGAAACTGCGTTGCAATGACATTCGAAAACATGATGCCAGAGGGCCCGCCCAACAGCGCCGGCGTGACATAAGCACCCAGGGTCAGCAGAAACACCATGATGCAGCCGGACAGGACGCCGGGGAAGCTCAGCGGCAGCAGCACATGGCGCAGCACCGCGAACGGCGTCGCGTGCAAGTCGATTGCAGCTTCAATCAACGAGTGGTCAATACGATCGAGTGACAGGAAAATCGGCAACACCATAAAGAGCAGGTAGACGTAGACGAGGCCAAGGTATACCGCCGCCTCGTTGTAAAGAAACCACTCCACCGGCGTGTCGATAATGCCAATAGCCAAGAGTCCCTGGTTAAGCAAGCCCGTGCGACCAAGTATCGGCAGCCACGCGAAGGTCCGCACCACATAGCCTATCCAGAATGGCAGGAACAGCATGACGATGGCGATCGTCTTGACGAAACCGGACGTGCGCGCAAGGAACAGCGCGATCGGGTACGACAGCACCAGTGTGACCAGCGTGGTGAGAAATGCGATGCGAACCGTCTTGAACAGCAGATCGAAATACACCGGTGTGCTAAACAGGCGCGTCCAGTTTCGCAACGTCCAGTCGGCACGAAGGCCGAATATGGTGGACGTCCAGAATGAGATCAACAGCATCAGGAGCAGGGGCACCAAAGTGAACAGCAGCAACCAACCAATGCCCGGCAGAGCGGCAAACCACCGTGGTTTGCCTGCTCCTATCGGCAACATATCATCCTGCACTTGGGTCGCTATGCTCACCCAGAACCGCTCAGAACTTTATGCCGTGGCGCGCAAACACCCTGCGCTCCACCGTTTCGACATCCGCGTCCACCGATTCGGCCAGCGGCGACTTGTTCACGCGCGGGATTTCTCCGTCAGCGAACAATCCCATTGTTCCGGCGCGCCCCTCCGGCGCAAGCACAGGCGCATGCGCCTGGACCATGGTGCATGGGATGCTGCCGCGGTTCCAGGCCCAGTGAAGCGCATTGCCGGGGATGCGCAGGAAGTCCCCGGTCTTGACGTGATATCCCTCGTCTTCGATGAATATCCACAGCTCGCCCTCGACCACGTAATTGAGTTGCTCCGGGGTGTGCTTGTGCGGCTTGGAGTGATAACCCGCCGACCGCGTCGCCACCATCATATTCGCCTCGTTCCCATAGACGAACAGTGTTTTCATGTTGCCTGAATGCAGATTGACCGCCGCACTGCCTGTGACCAGGTCCTTCCCAGATATGAACAACCCCATGTGTTTCTCCTAAAAAGTATTGAAGGTAAATCAAAGCGTGCAGTCTGGCAGATGCGTATCTGGCGGCAAACCGGTTCGACTCTGCAGAACTACCGTCCGTGTCTATCCATTGCCCTTTGAAACCACCTCAGTGTCGTCGGCCTCACCGCTCACACGCCGCCATCTGCCGAAGCAGCCACTGGCGAAATGCCTGCACATGCGCGGACCGGCCACGGGAGTGCGGATAAATGAGGAAATGGCGGCACGTTTTCACGCGAGGCTCCAAATCCGGCAATACCGTCACCAGCCTACCGTCCATCAGTTCGCCACGCACCAGGAAGTCGCCCTCCAGAATGATTCCCAAGCCGTTAACGGCCGCCTGTATCGCAAGGAATGCCCTGTCAAACCGCAGGTCGCTGGCGACCGGCTGCCTATCCACATCGTGCGCGGACAACCAACCATCCCATAGGTGAAAGCTATTGACGGAATGGATCAGCGGAAAGTTTGCAATGTCGGCCGGCGATTTAATGGGCTTGGAGCCTGCAAGCAGCTTTGGGCTGCACATCGGGAGAATATTTTCGAACACGACGGGCTCGACATGCATGTCGGTAACTTCCGACGAGCCAAAGCAGATTTCCAAATCACCGGCTTCCCTATTGAAGAAGCTTCCGAACGCCCTCGTAGTATCAATCCTTACATGTAACTCGGGATGCTCGGACAGGAATTGGGGCAGATTGGGCATCAACCATTGGACGGCGAAGCTGATGGCACACCGTATCTTGAGCGACTTCGTCGTTTCCAGCTTGTGCAAATGATCGGTTGCAGAGTCGATGCGCTCAAGGGCGGACTGCACCATCCGAAAGTATGATTCGCCGGTTTCGGTAAGGCATACGCTCTGGTTTTTCCTGGAAAAAAGCTGGACACCGAGTTGCTCTTCAAGCCCACGCACTTGGTAACTGACCGCCGACGGCGTGACACACAGCTCGTCCGCCGCCTTCAGAAAGCTCTCGTAGCGGGCCGCCGCTTCAAACGCGATCAACGCCTTGAGCGCGGGGCGTTCCCGGCGCTTGCCTTTAGGTGAAAGCGCCATGTCCCCCGGGGTTTCATCCAAAAAAAGCGGCGCGCCCGCCGCATCACCCGCGGGGCGAACATCCCCTCCGCCAGGAACTACAGCCAATGGCACGTCGCCAAGCAAGCGTGTCAGGCTTTGGATGTTGCGTCTTCCTGCAGGCGGTTTATCCGATCGACCCACGATTTCCTTCCAAATCAGATCGCTCAGCAGAGTTATCCATGGTCAACAGGAGGTTGCCAAAACGCTCTACCGTGATGCGCCACCCCGGTGGAACCACCGTTGTTGCTCCGGGCTCCTCGATAATGGCCGGCCCGTCGAGAAGCGTACCCGACCCAAGCGCTGCGCGCTCAAGTACCGGCGTCATCGCGGGCTTTCCGGAAAAATACACCTCCCTGGCTGCCCCCCCCTGGGCAACCGTACCGCCCCCCTCAGCCAACACCGGCAGAATCGTCTTGGCATCGGAACCCCGTCCTATGGTGATCAGCCTCACCGCATCGATCTCAATGGCCCGATTCTGGCTGGCCTGCCCGTAGCGTTCCTCGTAGCGCTCCAGAAACAACCGTTTGAGCTGCTTATCGTCCGACACATCCGAGGACATCTTCACGCCAAACTGCGAAGCCTGGCCCGAGTAGTGCATGTCGACCCAAATCTCGAAAGACAGGGCTGCGGGATCGAAACCCTCGCGCTCCATGTGGGCGACGCCCGCTTCGCGAAGCTTCCGAATCGCCAAATCCACGCTCTTGAATCCGGCCGGCCCCAGTTTGTCGAAGAGCGTCTCCACAAGCTCCCATCGCACCTCGGACGTCAACAGTCCCAGCGCGGAAAAATTGCCCGGCAGCTGCGGAACGATCACGCGTCCGATGCCGAGCTCACGCGCGACAAAAGCCGCGTGCATCGGCCCAGCGCCACCGTAAGCCATCAAGCAGAACCGCCGCGGATCGATGCCGCGGGAAACGGATATTTCGCGAATTGCGCCAACCATTTTCGCCACCGCGATTCTGATGATGCCTTCGGCAAGGTCGATTGCCGTCATGCCGGACATTTTGACGGCGAGGGCGCACAGCGCGTGCTCCGCTAGCTGCCGGTTGAGCCTGATCCTGCCGCCCAGGGCGCGGTCCGCATTAAGTCTGCCTAACAGCAGATTTGCGTCGCTCACCGTGACCGCCTGTCCGCCGGCGCCGTAACACGCCGGCCCGGGAACTCCTCCGGCACTCTCGGGGCCGACCTGAAGCATGCCGTCCTCGCTCAGAAAGGCAATGCTGCCGGCTCCGGCGCCTACGGTGTTTATCTCGATCATTGAGCCCCGGACCGGCATTCCCCCATACACGGTCTGCTGGGTGCTTACCGCCTCATAATTGCGGATCACAGACACGTCGGTGGACGTCCCCCCCATGTCATAGGAAATCGCGTCCGCAACTTCAAGCGTTCGCATGACACGCAGTGACGCATTCACTCCACCGACGGGCCCCGAAAGGATGGTCCTGACCGGAAGCTGCGCCGCCATCTTGGGAGTCATTGCACCGCCGCCCGATCCCATCAGCAATATGGGCCGTACAACGCCGGCTGATTTCAACTCGGCGCCAAGAACGTCCAGGTACCTTGCCATGCTTGGCATGAGGTAGGCGTTGAGGGCTGCAGTCGAAAACCGCTCGAACTCCTGAAACCCCGGGAAAACCTCGCGGGAAGTGCATATCAACATGCCGGGGAACACCTTCTGCAGATGCTCCTTGATTGCCTGCTCGTTTACATCACTGGCATAGGAATTGAGAAAACAAACTGCGACTGATTCCGGCTTCAGACGGCGAACCGCAGCTTCCGCTTGCGCAAACGATTGCGCATCCAGCGGCACCAGTACTTCGCCTGAGGACGAAACCCTCTCCCTGATTTCCGCGCGCATCGGACGCTCCACCAACGGAGCCGGCTTGACGAACTTCGAATCGAACAGACTGTTGGCTGAATACCGCATGGAGCGACCAATCTCCAGCACGTCCCGGAAGCCCTCGGTCGTCAGCAACGCCACGCGAATTCCAACCCGCTGCAAAAGTGTGTTGGTGGCGACAGTCGTCCCGTGGACTATCTGCGAAATGCTCTCTCCGGGCATTCCCAGTGCCGCAATTCCCTGTGCGAACCCCTGGTGCTCAGCCCCCGTAGTCGAGGGCACTTTCAGCGCCGTCATCCGGCCGGTCGCCTCGTCCCAGCAAACCAGATCGGTAAACGTCCCGCCAACGTCGATGCCGATTCGAATCACGACAGCGCCTCCAGTTTGCGGCGCCATACCTCCCGCGCCGCGCCGCTATCCACCCCAAGCGATCGCAACTCGAGATCCGTGTCTTGAGGAACCCCGAAAATCTGCAGGCTATCGGCCGACAAACCGAATACGCCCTTGCGCCGATCCTTCATTACGCGAACCCAGCACCGAAACGGCGCGCCATGGCCGGACACCAACTCCGCCACATCGCCAGTGGACAACCGGAGCGCATTGGCATCCCACTCCGAGACATAGCAGGGCCGCATCCCCCCGACATCCCGCAGTTCCGGCTCGAGTTCGACAGTGCCCTTCACTCTTGTTTCGGCGATTTTCTTACGGGCCCGGCTCGTCTCGCCCTCATCAAGCCGGCCATCCTTCACGACCACCCCGTAGCGCTCCCCGGCATGCCCGGGAGACACGTAGCCAAATTCAACGTCGTGCATGACGCGTGAGGGCTCGCGCAGCAATGGATCCCCGAAACCACCTCCTCCGCTGCTCCGCGCGATGACGACGTCATCCGGCTGCAACTCGAATCCGGCAACCTTGCCAGGCAGATTGGATGGCGCGATTTCCCTGCCACCCCGGAGAACTGAAAACTGGTTGGGCGCACCCGCGAAGCCCCCCTCGACGCCATAGGGCGGAAGCACGTTGCGATCGGACAAAACAGTGAGCCGTCCACGTGGCCCGAGAAACCTGATGTAACGGTCGAACCCCAGCCCACCGCGGTTGGTCCCGGCTCCGCCGGAATCAGCCCTCAGCGAAAGGCGTTCGGCGCGCAGCGGGAATTTCGCCTCGAATGACTCGATAGACTGCAACGATCCGAAATCACCTTCGAGAAAAGTCCGCAACGCGGAGTTCCCGTCATGCTCGAGGAAGCCGCCTGTGCCACCAGTTGGCGCCTCATAAAAAATGAATGGGCGATCCGTCGCTGGATTGATGCCTGAAACAATCACCTGATTCGCCGTGCTCTTGGTCTCGCCAGTCACATGGCCGGGCATGATGGGCGCCAGTGCCCCCATGATCGACATTTCGAGGTTCCGGCGGATGTCCCCCATCCCGCCGAACCCCACAGGCTCGGTGGGATTGAGGATGGAGCCGGGCGGCGTGTGAACCACCAGCGGCCTGAACGTACCGGAATTGACCGGGCCGTTCCGATCAAGCAGCGCCTTGAGCACCATGAACACTCCGGTGGGCGCGCCCGAAGGCCCGAGGTTCCAAGGGCCTGCGTTCTGCGGTGCGGTTCCCGTAAAGTCAACTTTGAGGCTCGATCCGGAGATCGTCACAGTGGTTCTGATGACCAGAGGCTCCAGCTGCGCGCCTCGCGGGTCCATGGCCGTCTCGTAGCTGTAGGTGCCGTCCGGCAGTTGCGAGATGCGATCGCGCATCCTGCGCTCGGCATGACGAATCATTTCGTTGACCGCCCTGACCTGTGTATCGCGTCCGTGCTCGGCGACCAGCGCCTCAAGCCTGCGCTGCGCGACCCGGCAGGTCCCCAGCATCGCCTCGAAGTCTCCCTCCCGCTCATTTGGGACCCGCATGTTGCTCAGGAATACATCAAACAGGTCCTGATTGATCACGCCCCGAGAGAATGCCCGCACAACCGGGATTCGCAAACCCTCCTGCATTGTCTCAGTCGCTGCGGCGGTGATGCTCCCCGGGGACATCCCCCCCACGTCCTCAAAATGGACTCGCACAACGGGAAAAAATGCCAGCTTCCCGTCCAGGAACAGGGGCGCGATCATGCCTATGTCGTTCAGGTGGGTCCCGCCCGTCAACGGGTCGTTATGGAGGAAAATGTCGCCCGGATTGATGTCGCCCTTGAACTTCTCCATCACGCCCGCCACTGACCAGAGGATCGGGAAGATGTGCTGCGGGTTATCCCCCTCGGAAAGCGCGATGAGCTGCCCTTCATGGTCAAGCACCGCGCATGACATGTCGTGCATTTCGCAGACCGCGGACGAATATGCCGCACGCAGCATGTTGCCTCGCATCTCGCGAACAATGGTGATAACGCCCTCCCGAATGATCTCAAGCGTTACCGGATCGATGGATGCTGCTCGGTCGTCCATTGCACAGATTCCTAAATAGAAAGAAAACCAAGTTTCACAGGCTAGACGCCGCCCGCCCGGCCCGCAAACGAGAATTTTTTGGCGTCCGGGCAAGCCCGCATCGACCCGGCGCCGCCACTATGCCGGCATGACGACCAAGTGGTCACGTGCCCACTTTGCCCTTACGTTCTGCCCGCTTTCGATCGCACTGTTGGCTTGGGTACTCGGCAGTTCGCAAATAAGGTCCAACCCTGAATCCGCGCGAAGCGATATTCTCACGATCGAACCTCGGTAGATCGCGTCAACCACCCGGCATGGCAAACCATCGCCTGGCTCGCCGGGCATCAGCAATTCCACCTTCTCGTAGCGGATTATCGCCAACACCTTGCTGCCAGCGTCCAGTTGGCTCGTTGCGATACCTTCGTACGTAATGCCGTTCGCAGAGATGAAGCAACCGTTGCCGTCTCCCGGACTGACAACTTCGCCAAAGATGAAGTTGGCATGCCCGACAAACTCGGCCACGAACCGGACCTGCGGTCGCTCGTAGATTTCCCTCGGTGTTCCAAGTTGGACTATTTTCCCGCCCTCCATCACAGCAATGCGGTCGGAAAGCGTAATTGCCTCACCCTGATCGTGGGTGACAAAAATGAAGGTGCTGCCGATTTCACGATGGATGCGTTTCAGTTCCTCATGCATCTGCAATCTCAACTGCAGATCCAGCGCCCCCAGGGGTTCATCAAGAAGCAGCACATCCGGTTCGTTGACCAATGCGCGCGCAATAGCGACTCGTTGCTTCTGCCCCCCGCTGAGCATGTCGATCCCCCGGTTCTCGTATCCTCCAAGACGAACCAGATCGAGCATCTGGCTGGTCTTGCGGGCAATTTCATCCGCAGGCCGTTTTTTTACTTCCATCCCGAAGGCAATGTTCTGTGCCACCGACAGGTGCGGGAAGAGCGCAAGGTGCTGGAAGATCATATTGGTGCTTCGCTGGTATGGCGGCACCCGAAGGACGCTTTTCCCCTCTATGAGAATGTCGCCTGAATCCGGACTTTCGAAGCCCCCGATTATGCGCAGCAACGTCGTCTTGCCGCACCCGCTTGAACCGAGCAACGAGAAGAATTCCCCGCGACAGACGTCAACCGACACGCCATCAAGCGCCAGGGTCTCTCCAAATCGCTTGCTTATTCCCTTTGCGCAAACGGCAATTTCGGTCACAACGTGCTCCGTAGTATCAACATGACCTTACCAAAAAATGGCCGGACAGACGACCGTCGCATCCGGTAATTTGTCGCCAGAAACCGGCCCCCTGTCTGGGGTGCCGTTGCCGGCGACGCTAGGCGCTCTTTACGCGACTCCAGGCCTCAATCCATGTGTTCAGGTTCGGCGGGAGGCTGTTCGGATAGTGCTTCACTGAACCGTCAAGAATCCCATAACCCGCCTGCCGGGCTTCGGCGGCCGAAAGGTTCTTCGCCGCATTGGTGGACGTCGAAAGGTAGCCCGATATCCGGGTCAGGCGGCTTGCATACGCAGCCCCAAGCATGGAATTGATGAACGCGTGGACCCGATCCTGGTTGGGCGAGTCCTTGGGGATCGCCGCCCCGGACACGAACGAAAGGACACCCTCCTTGCACCAGGAATTCTTGACGTTCACCCCCTGCTGTTGCAGCGCAGACCGGAGCGGGATCGGACCATATGTACACACGACCTCGCCGCTCGCGATCTGGTTTGCACCCTGCGCAAAGCTCGTGTACAGCGTGCGCACGTTCTTCTTCTTTGAGATCAGGAACTTGGTGATATCGGACAATTCCGCGGCGCTTATCAGCTCCGGGCGCGGTTTGCCCAGATACAGTCCGGCGATCAAGATCATATGTAGCGCCGAATCAAACCAGGCGATGCGTCCCGCGTACTTGTCCTCAAACAGCATTCCCCAGGACTGAGTGTATTCATCCTTCTCGGGAACAACGCTGGCGTTGTAAACAACGCTGTCATAGCCTGCGGTAACCGGGATCGCATACATTTTTCCATCACGCGAAATCGCATATTCCTTGAATATCTCCGCGACCGACGCAGCATTGGGGATCTTGCTCAAGTCGAGCGGCGAAACCTTTTCGGCGCCCGCATTCTCGCCAAGCAGCGGCTTGCGTGCAACTCCTGTCTGCGTGACGATCATGCTGTATCGGGAGGTGCCGCCGGGCGCAAGTATCCGCGATAACGTATCAGCAACGGATTGGAACGGGGCATCATTGACCTTGATATTCGCTTCGCGCTCCACCACCTCACGCAGCTCCCCGAACACCAGCCTGTTCGTCATCAGGACGTCCAACGTAGTTGGCGACTGCGCCCTCACATAGCCCGGCACCACAGCCAGCGCGCCCGCCGCAATCCCGGCACGCAACACGCAGCGCCGACCACCGTTTGAGGGCGCGCCCCTGAAATCCCTTTTGCTTCCCGTGTCTGCGTTCATTACTTGACTCCTCTGGTATCGCGACACCCTGTCGCTCAGTTATTGACCAACGGCCGCCCCGCCTCGCTTCTTGCTACCAACCTGCCCGCCCTGCTGGAAACCACGAAACCCAGTGCTGCTGCCGAAACCGTGAAGATCATGATTACCACCCCAACAGCCGGCAGGAACGGTGCAACCTCCTCCTGAATGAGTATCCACAACTGAACTGGCATGGTTCTTTGCGACCCCACCAGGAACAGGGTTCTGATGAACTCGTCAAAAGATAAAGTGAATGCGAAAAGGAAGGTCGCAACAACGCCGGGCCTGATCAATGGGAACACAACCCGGCGGAACACGACGAAGGGCGTTGCCCCAAGGTCCATCGCCGCCTCTTCCAAGGACTGGTCAAATCGGTGAAGTCGGGGATAGAGGGTCAGGAATGCGAAGGGCAACACCCATGTCACATGTGCAACCAGTACTGCAGGCCACAGGCCGTAACGCACTCCTGCCGACCCGAAAAAGACGAATAGGATTACGCCCGCGACAATGCCCGGCGTGATGATCGGCAGCAACAGCAACGGGATGAGCACACCGCGTCCCGGAAGCCGGTACCGCAGGCCCATGCAAACAGAAAGGCCAAGCAGGGTTCCCAATATCGCGCTCGCGACTCCGATGAGGAGGCTGTTGCCAATGGCCACCATAAACCTGCCGCCAGAGAAAGCTTCGCCGTACCAACGCAGGGTGAAACCCTTCAACGGGAACCCCATTACCTGTGCGTCGTTGAAGGAAAGAAGTACGAGCACAATGATAGGAACATAAAGAAAAGCATAGAACAGCAGCGCATAGACATACATGGCGCCCTTCCATGCACTTTGCCGGATCTTGGGTGAAGCACCGACCATCAACGCGCCCCCATGAATATGTTCATGAGTCCGAGCCGGCGGGCTGCGAACACAAGCGCGAGCAGCACCACGGCCACCAGCACGATTGATAGTGCGGCCCCGAGCGCCCAATTATTGGAATTTTGAAACTGCGTTGCGATGACATTACCCATCATCAAGCCCGATGCGCCGCCCAGCAGCTGCGGGGTAACGTAGGCTCCGCACGACAGCAGGAAAACCATGGTGCAGCCCGAAGATACGCCGGGCAGACTCAGGGGGATGATCACCCTATGGAATACCTGCAGCGGCGTAGCCCCCAAGTCTCCGGCCGCCTCAATCAATTTTGCATCAAGCCGGTCAAGCGACTGGTATATCGGCAATGTCATAAACAACATGTAAACGTAGACCAAGCCGATGTAAATTGCGCCCTCGTTGTACAAAAGCCAGTCCACTGGTGCATCTGTCACGCCCAGGGCCATCAGCCCCTGGTTGATCAACCCGTTACGGCCAAGCATGGGCAACCATAGAAAGCTGCGAACCACGTAGCTCGTCCAAAAAGGCAGGAAGATCAGCATCACGAGAATCGCCTTTGTCCTTGCCCGTGCCCGGGAAAGGAACAGGGCAATCGGAAAAGCCGCCAGCAGCGAAAGCAGCGTGGTCAGGGCCGCGATCCTTAGCGTCCGCAGCAGGGCTCGCAGGTAAACTGGCTCGCTGAATATGGTCTCAAAGTTCTTGAGCGTCCAATCCGATGTGATGCCAAACGCAGTGGACGTCCAGAGAGAAAGGCACGCAAGGTAAATCATGGGGGCGATGGCAAAGCACAATAACCAAAGAACAGCCGGCAACACCAGCAGGCCGCCAATCCACCTGTTGGACCGAAGAACTCCGCTGGAATTTGCAGTCACGCCTTTCCCCGTGCCGACATTGCCCGCAGCGCAAATTGCAGAATTCGATCCAACCCGAGCGAACGGGCCATAATTCTCCTCGGTTCCCGAAACAGCCTAAATATAACGCAAGCCGTCATCGGGATCAGTCGCGCACCGACGCCAATACTCGAGCGCAACTCCCCCCTTGGAGAAGAGCATTCCGGAGCCTGCTGACCGCAATCAGACTATCGGGTTAGACAAGCCGAAACAAACAAAAAAGGCTTGTCCGACGGGCAAATGTTTCATTCGCAGGCTGGTAATTCCAGAATCATGTTTCCACGACGCTCCCAGTCAAGCGGCCATCGCCGCCAACCTGCGTTTGAGCATCGGACCCCAGCCGCCGGCGGCAATAATTTCGAGCATGGACGGCGGCAGCGGCTCGAACCGGCGGCGGATACCGCGGGTCAGGTTCTCAAATTCACCGGTGCTGAAATCGACCCGCAGCGAATCGCCCGTCTCGCAGTCGGTCGTCACGTTCTCGCAGCGGGTCAGGAAGGGCAGTCCCGCGTTGATTGCGTTGCGATAACTGCCGCGGGGAATCGACTCTACGACCAGCCCGAGCTCCAATGCGGCAATGCCGAGCAACCCCTGAATATGCGGATTGCCCTGTGCGAAACGCTTTCCGGCAACGATGATGTCGTGCGGGGATACTTTCTTGGGGAAGTCGGGGTCGATCCCGCACATGACGTGCTCGCGCAGGATCTCACCACGCGTTTCACGCGTCGAGGCGAATTCCTTTTTCATGAGGTCGGCGTCGCAGGAAATATTGTCGCCAAACTTCCAGCACTTGCCGCTGTATATCCAGTTCATGGTGTTGTGGACTCCTCTTGTTCGTCGCAGATCAGGGCAGGAAGGCGCGCGGGTCGGTGATCTGCCCCGCCACCGCTGACGCTGCCACCGTAAAAGGACTCGCCAGGTAGATGCCTGCATCGCCCGGGCCAAGCCGGTTGGGGTCATTGCGCGTACCGGTATTGATGGATTTTTCGCCCAGTGCGATCGTGCCCACGCGGCCACCCGCGCAGGGGCCGCAACCCGGAGATGTGATGCTGACTCCGGCCTCGATGAACACCTGCAGCAGGCCCTCCTGCGCAGCCTTGCTGGCGATCTCCTGCGTTCCCGGCGTGATGAACATGCGCACTCTGGGGTGCACGGTGCGCCCACGGAGAACGCTAGCCGCATCGCGCATGTCCTCGATCGAGCAGTTGGCGCAGGATCCAATAAATGCATGGTTGATCTCTACGCCCTCGACTTCGGACACGTTGACCACGGTATCCGGCCGCGGCGGTATCGCCACCTGAGGCTCGAGCTTGCTCATGTCGTAATCGATCACGAGCTTGTACTTGGCACCCGGATCACTGGATACAGGCGTGAACGGTTCTTTGGTACGCGAAGAGACCCAGTCAATCATCGCCTGGTCCGGCTCGATGATGGCAGACTTCGCGCCGATCTCAAGCGGTGTGTTGCACAGGGTCATCCGGCCGCCGAAGCCGATATCTGCAAGAGCCGGGCCACCATACTCGACCACGCAATAATCGACCACGTCCGGATCAAGGTCCGCGCTGAGACGCTGCGCCACGTCGCGCATGGCCGTGCCCCTTCGCAGGCGCCCTTTGAGGTTGATGCGCACGGTCTCCGGCACCCTGATCCACACCGAACCGCAGGCCAGTACCTCGCTGATCTCGGTAACAACGGCAAACCCGAGGCAACCCACCGCACCATAGTTGGTCACGTGCGTGTCGTAGGCGATCACCAGCATGCCAGGGCGGACAATGCCCTGTTCCATGGGAAATACGTGCCCGTGGCCACCCCGCCCGGTGTCGAAAAAGCGCTTTATGCCGTAGCGGCCCACGATTTCCCGTATGGACTTCTGCCTCTCGGCCGCCACCTTGTTTGCCGCGACCGGCTCGTGGTCGGTCGAGATCAGCACCTTGTCCGGATTGTGCAACTTTGAAGCCCCAAGCCCACGAAGGGCCTGGTCGAAATTCACCACGTACAGGTCGTGCGTGGTGACCAGGTCCGGCTCTGGATAGATGGTCTCTCCCTCAGTAACCGGACGCCCGACGACGCGCGACAGTATCTTCTGGGTGATGGTTTGCGGTGACGACATTGCCCCTCCGGCTAAAAACCCTGAACGCTCTTGACCGACTCGCCGGCACGCAGCCGGCGTTCCTTTTCCTGCTCCTTCTTTCTCCGTTCCACGGCGGCCGGCACCACCTCGTCGATACGCTCGACGGCCAGCACCATGACTCCATCCGAATCACCCAGCATGATATCGCCGGGACGAACGATCGCGCCACCGATCGCCACCGGCACCCCGATCCAGCCGGGATGGCTCTTTGTCGTTCCCCGGATACTGGTGCCCGGCGCGAAAACCGGGAATCCCGATTCAAGTATCTCATCGAGATCGCGCACCGAAGCATTAGTGACGCAGCCCGCAAGACCCTTGGCCTGCGCCGCGGTGGTCGAAGTGCCGCCCCAGATCGTCACGCGTTCGGTGTCACCGCCATCGATCACGAGCACGCTGCCGGCGGGGGCCTCATGGATCGCGCGAAACACGGAAAGGTTGTCGCCGGGCATCGTTTTGAGCGTGAAGGCCGGGCCGGCCAGGCGCATTCCCGGCGCCATCGCGCGGATGGACGGCGCGACGTCACCCAGCTTTCCCGCCGACTCATAAACAGTTGATACAGGAAGCGTTCTGAGGATGCGTATTGCCTCGTCGATATCCATATTCAATTTTCCCAGTAACGTTTTTCGGAGGATGAGCACACGGTGTCACGCTGAAGATTACCGACAGCGCTCGCCGCAGCGGCCATTCCCTGAAAAGGCAGGCTGAGCATGGCTTTGCGGTCCATGGGTCATTTTCAGCCGAGAAACAGCCGGTAGGCCGGGTTGGCGCTTTCGTCGACACAGGGGTAGCCCAGGGTGTCGAGGAATTTGCGGAACTGCGGCATTTCCTTTTTCGGCACCTGCATGCCCACCAGCACGCGGCCGTTGTCGGCACCGTGGTTACGGTAGTGGAACAGGCTGATGTTCCAGTCGCTGCGCATGTTCGACAAAAACTTCATCAGCGCACCGGGGCGCTCGGGGAACTCGAAGCGGTAGAGCAGCTCGTTTTTAGCCGCCTTGCCTGTGACCTGCGGCGCATGGCCGCCGACGAGGTGGCGCACGTGCAGCTTGGCCATTTCGTTGTCGGACAAGTCGAGGGTCTTCAAGCCGTGGCGAACCAGGCTGCGCACCAGCCTGGCTTTTTCGGCGCGGTCGCGTACCTGCACGCCGACAAAGACATGCGCCTCTTTCGGGTCGGCGATGCGGTAATTGAATTCGGTGATACTGCGCGCGCCCAGCGTGGCGCAGAACTTCTTGAAGCTGCCCGGTTGCTCGGGGATGGTCACGGCGAGAATGGCTTCGCGCTGCTCGCCCACCTCGGCACGCTCGGCGACAAAGCGCAGGCGGTCGAAATTGGTGTTGGCGCCACAGGCGATGGTGACAAGGTCCTTGCCGCGCACGCCGGTCTTTTCGACATAGACCTTGGCGCCGGCGACCGCCAGCGCGCCGGCCGGTTCGAGGATGGAGCGCGTGTCCTCGAACACGTCTTTCATTGCAGCGCAGATTTCGTCGGTGTCGACGAGGATGATGTCGTCCACCAGCTCGCGGCAGATGCGGAAGGTTTCGACACCGACCTGTTTCACCGCAACGCCGTCGGCAAACAGCCCGACCTGATCCAGCGTAACGCGACGGCCGGCCTTGAGCGAACGCGCCATGGCGTCCGAATCGACCGGCTGCACGCCTATCACCTTGACACCCGGCTGCAGGCGTTTGACATAGGAAGCGATGCCCGAGATCAGGCCGCCGCCGCCGATGGCGACAAAGACCGCGTGGATGGGCCGCTTGGTCTGGCGCAGGATTTCCATGCCAACGGTGCCCTGACCGGCGATGACGTCCGGATCGTCGTAGGGGTGGACAAAGGTCAGCTTGCCGCGCTTTTCCAGTTTGCGCGCGTGTTCGTAGGCTTCCGAATACGAGTCGCCGACCAGCACCACTTCGGCGCCGCGCGCCGCCACCGCATCGACCTTGATGCGCGGCGTGGTGACCGGCATCACGATGACGGCGCGGCAGCCGAGCTTTTGCGCCGCCAGCGCCACACCCTGGGCATGATTGCCGGCCGAGGCGGCGATCACGCCGCGCTTTAGCACCGCGGTGGGCAGCAAGGCCATCTTGTTGTAGGCACCGCGCAACTTGAACGAGAACACCGGCTGCATGTCTTCGCGCTTTAGCATGATGTTGTTGCCCAGGCGCGCCGACAGGTTGGGCGCGAGGTCAAGCGGCGTCTCGATGGCCACGTCATAAACGCGGGCGGTAAGGATTTTTTCGAGATAGTCGATGGTCATGATGTCGTCTTTACAGCGGTATGCCCGGTGCGTACGCCGCACGAGCCAAGCCTGCTACTCTACACGAGCAGCCGGATTCCCTCTATTCTCCCCGCACGCTTGCTGTGGTTTTACCCCGGGCACAGGCGAACGCCTTGGGCTTGCTGTTAGACTTATGGCCCGTTTAAAGGCGAGGGAACGAATCCCCTCGTACTCCCTAACCAGCCAGCTGGCGGAACAAGTTTTAGCGTCCGGTTGTCATGTTTGCCGAAAAAAATTGGAGTGGCAATGACCGAAGCGGTTGTTCGCAATATCCGGATTAATTACGAAGTGATCGGGCATTCCGGACCCTGGATTGCCCTGACCCCCGGCAGCCGGCGCGCTTACGGTGAGCTCGCCAACCTGGCCAAGGATATCGCCGCTTCGGGATATCGCGTATTGCTGCATGACCGCCGTAATTGCGGCGCATCCGAAGTCGCGTTTGACGGGTCGGCTTCGGAACACGAGGTCTGGGCCGATGACCTTTATGACCTGGGACGGCAACTCGGTGCGGATCGCCTGGTCGTTGGCGGCTCTTCCGCAGGGGCGCGCCTCGCCATTTTGTTTGCGATAAGGCATCCGGACGCACTGAACGGGCTGTTGCTGTGGCGTCTGACGGGCGGGCAGGAAGCGGTCGACAAACTGGCGGAAAGCTACTACGGGCAGTTCATCAAGCTGGCAAACCAAGGAGGCATGGCCGCCATTTGTGAAAGCGAGCACTTCAAGGAGTGCATCGCATCAAGGCCCGCCAACCGCGAACGGTTGATGGCGCAGGATCTGGGGCAATTTATCAAGGTCATGAGCTTTTGGCGCGACCGTTTCCTGGAGTCGGCGCGCCTGCCCATTGTTGGCGCGACCGAGGCCGATTTGCGGTCCATCGTCGCGCCCGCCTGCCTGATTGCCGGCAACGACGTCATCCACACGCCGGTTACCGCACGCAAGGCAGCCGGTCTGATCCCCCAATGCGAACTGCACGATGATGTTGTGCGAAAGCGCGCAGACGACCAGTTGCTTGAAGAATGGGATCGCAAGGAATGGCGTGATGCGGAACCGCGCATCGCGAAGATTTTCACGGCATTTCTGCAAAGCAAACAAATCCGTTAATCAGGTTTCACCGACAAAAGGAATCGCAAATGAGTTTGAAAATTCGCCGCGTTGTCACCGGGCATGATGACCGTGGTCATGCCAAGGTCGAAATCGACGAGCTGGCAACAAACGTGATCTCCAACCGCACTGGAGCTTCTTCGACCGTTATCTGGGCGACCAAGGGATTTCCGGTAAGCAATGACGGATTTTCGGACCCGACCAAGTCGTCATTCAAGACCACCGAGGAAAACGGCAGCGTATTTCGCGTCGTTCGCTACGAGCCGGGCGTGACCCCGCGCAACCACCGTACCGATTCAATCGACTATGCCGTGGTGATATCCGGCGAAATTGAAATGGAGCTCGATGACGGCGTGATCGTCAAGCTGCGCGCGGGCGATCTTTTGGTCCAGCGCGGGACCATCCACAACTGGGTGAACCGCGGCAAGGACGTCTGCGTCATCGCCTTTGTGCTGGTCAGCGCCGATCCCGTGCGCGTTGCCGGCAAGCCTTTGGATGCTATCGGTTAATACCCACGCGGTCAGATCGGCTCGATTTTTGCGGCGCTAACCGCCTCTTTCATGCGCCGGACTTCGCCGCGAAAAAAATCAGCCGTATCACGGGCGTTGCGGTTGTCGGGAAAATAGCCATCGCGCTGCATGATGGCTGAAACCGCCGGCACCTGGAGGGACTCGCGAATCGCGGCGTTGAGCTTTTCGACAATGGCGCCAGGCGTCTTGCCGGGCGCAAAAAACATACCCCAGGAGCCCATCGGCTCATAGCCCGGCAAAAGATCTTTCAATAAGGGCACATCAGGCAGCGGTGCAAAAGGCTTGCTGCCTGTGAATGCCAGCGGCCGCACGCGCCCTTCCTTGATCAGGCCCATCACCGATGGCGGCGTCACAAACATCACTTGTACGCTGCCGCCAAGCAACGCAGTCATGACTTCCGATGCACCCTTGTAAGGGATGTGATCCATCGAGATGCCGGCCTTCTGGTTGAACATCTCGGTTGCCAGGTGCAGGATATTGCCGATTCCCGGGGAGCCGTACATCACCGGCTCCTTTTTTGCGTAGGCGATGAATTCGGGCACGTTTTTGATCGGGGATTTGGCGTCAACCAGCATGAGCAAGCCGTCGAGGATGCCCACAGTAGCCACCGGCTTGAGATCGGCAAGCATGTCAAAGCCGAGTGACTTGTAAATATAAGGCGATGGCGTGATCGATGAGCTGGAGAAAAGCAGGGTGTGGCCGTCCGGGTTGGATTGCGTGAGCGCGCGCGCGGCAATCATGCCGTTGGCGCCCAGCCTGTTCTCGACATAGAACGATTGCCCAAGCGCGACAGACAATTGCTGGGCGACCGTGCGTGCCTGGATGTCGGGTCCGCTGCCGGCGGCAAAGCCGACAATGACCCGTACCGCGTGGGTGGGATATTGCTGCGCAAACACCGCCGAAGCAGCAAGCAAAGCAACTGCCGCAAATAATGACCTGAACCGAAACATTACCGCCCTCCTTACAGTGGAATAAATTGCCCGCGCTGCACACACCGAATATCGGCCGGGGCAGTTTGGGTACTTTCTTCAAGGCGAGGATAACCCAGGGCGCCTGTACGGGTACAAAGCTGCGGCAGTTTGTCCTTTGCCGTGATCTTGTCGTGAGGCTGCGGCGCATGCCTTTCACCGCCCGGCCGGCCACCCTACACGGCCAAGCGTTTTCCCTCTATTCTTCCCCCCATGCTCGAATGGTTCACCCCCGAGGCCAGCCTTTGGTCATTGTTCGCTGCGTCGTTCATCGCGTCGACGCTGGTCCCCCTTTCCTCCGAAGCGGTGTTGTTTGCCGTGCTCAAGGTCCATCCGGAATTGTTGCTGCCAGCCATTGCCGTGGCCACGCTGGGCAACACCCTCGGGGGCATGAGCTCCTACCTGATCGGGCGCTTTATCGCGCAAAAAAAACCGCTGACCCAGCTCGAACGCATACGCCGCTGGGGCGCGCCGGCGATGCTGCTGGCCTGGCTGCCGGTGGTCGGCGATGCGCTGTGTGTTGCCGCCGGATGGCTTAAACTGAACTGGCTTGCGGTGGCGGCATTCCAGGCGGCGGGGCGTCTTGCCCGCTACTGGGTGGTGGCACAGGGGGCAAGCCTGTAAGGGGACGGCAATGGCGAAAACCAAACAATCGCTCAAAAAAGCCCAGTGGGAGCGCGGTTACAGTTCGCACGGCTACTGGCTGGGCAAGGAAAAACTCGGCGAAGTGCGCCTCGCGCCCAAAGACAAGGACGAGGCGGAAAACCACTACCTCTGGCAGGCCGGCAATCGCACCGGCGAGGCCACAACGCTGCTCGACGCCAAGCGCAAGGTCGAAACGCTGAGTGAGCAAGGCGTGCGCCAGCTCGGCTTGTTCGAGGACTGATTGCGTCCCTGATTGCGTTCCTGATTGCGTTCCTAAATGTGCCCCGCCGCCACTAGGCGGCCGTGAGTTTGGCGTATTCGAGCGCCAGCCACTTCATGCCATAGCGGCCAAAATTGATTTGCACCCGCGCTTCGGCGCCACGGCCTTCGGCGTTGACGATGACGCCCTGGCCGAATTTGGCGTGGACCACATTCTGGCCGATGCGCCAGGGCGAATCGTTTGATGCAACGACGGCCTGTCGCGAAGGCGAAACCGGCCATGCGCTTGCCTGTGCGCTGTCACGCGCGCTCATGCCGGCGCCGATGCGCGGTGACAGCCACTTCAGCAGCGCGGGCGGAATTTCTTCGAGAAAGCGACTGGCGACGTTATAGCGCGTCTGGCCGTGCAGCATGCGCGTTTGTGCAAACGTGAGGTACAGGCGGTGGCGCGCGCGGGTAATGGCCACGTACATCAGGCGCCGCTCTTCCTCCAGGCCGTCGTCAGCCGCGGTACTCTGCTCGTGCGGGAACAAGCCCTCTTCCAGGCCGGTGATGAATACGGCGTTGAATTCCAGCCCCTTGGCTGAATGCACGGTCATCAACTGCAACGCGTCGCTGCCTTCGCCGGCTTGGTGTTCGCCGGCTTCGAGCGCGGCATGGGCAAGAAAATTCGCCAGCGGGTCGATGCGCTCGCGCGTTTCAGCAGAGGGCGCGGTCGCCGCAGCATCCAGGTCCAGTCCCGCCTGCGCTTCCGCCGGGGTTGCTGCGACAGGTGGCTGGACCAGCGTATCAACCATGATTGAGGACAAGCCCTCCTCCTGCAAGAATCCGGCGGCGGCGTTGACCAGTTCGTTGAGGTTCTCGACGCGATCCGCGCCGTCCTTTTCTTTTTGGTAGTGCGCACGCAGGCCGCTGCGCTCGAGCATGTGTTCGACAGTTTCCGGCAGCGGCAGGCCTTGCGTCTCGCTGCGCAGGGTGTCGATCAGGCGGGTGAAGGCCGCCAGTACCGCCCCGGCCTTGCCGTCGAGCGCGGCCACCGTGGCGTAAAGCGCGGTGCCGCGCGACTTGGCGGTGTCCTGCAGCAGTTCAAGCGACCGTGCCCCAATACCACGGGTCGGAAAGTTCACCACGCGCAGGAAGGCGCCGTCATCCTCTGGCGTGGCGAGCAGGCGCAAATACGCCAGGGCATGCTTGATTTCCAGACGCTCGAAAAAACGCAACCCGCCGTAGACGCGGTAGGGAATGCCGGCCGAGAACAAGGCGTGCTCGATGATGCGCGACTGCGCATTGGAGCGATAGAGCACCGCCATATCGCGCCGCGTCATGCCTTCTCGCGCCAGCGTCTGCACTTCCTCGGCGATCCAGTGCGCCTCATAACCGTCGGACTGCGCCTCATACACGCGCAGGGGTTCACCATGGCCGGCCGCGGTCCACAAGTTCTTGCCAAGGCGTTTGCTGTTATTGGAAATCAGCGCATTGGCGGCGTCGAGGATATGGCCGTGCGAGCGGTAGTTCTGTTCCAGGCGAATGATGTTGGCGACGTTAAAGTCACGCTCAAAGTCGGCCATGTTGCCTACATTGGCCCCGCGAAAAGCGTATATCGACTGGTCGTCATCGCCAACGGCGAAAATCGCGTTGCCCCCGTCGGCACGGTTGACGCCGTGCCCGGCGAGCAGCTTCAGCCAGCGGTATTGCAGCCGGTTGGTGTCCTGGAATTCGTCGACCAGGATATGGCGGAATCGGCCCTGGTAATGCTCGCGCAGGATTTCATTGCGCGACAACAACTCAAAGCAACGCAACAGCAATTCGGAAAAATCGACCGAGCCCTCGCGCTGGCATTGCGCGTCATAGGCGGCGTACAACTCCACCGCGCGGCGCGAAAACTCGTCGGACACCTCAACCTTGTCGGCGCGGTCGCCGGCCTCCTTGGCGCCATTGATGAACCACTGCACCTGGCGCGGCGGGAAGCGGTCCTCGTCGACATTGAGCGCCTTTAGCACCCGTTTCACCGCCGAGAACTGGTCCTGGGTGTCGAGTATCTGGAAGGTCTGCGGCAGGCCGGCATCGCGGTAATGCGCGCGCAACATGCGGTTGCACAGGCCGTGGAAGGTGCCCACCCACATGCCGCGCGTGTTGATCGGCATCATCGCCGACAGGCGTAGCAGCATTTCCTTCGCCGCTTTGTTGGTGAATGTCACGGCGAGCAGGCCGTTGGGGCTGATGTTGCCGGTCTGGATCAGCCAGGCGATACGCGTTGTCAGCACCCGCGTCTTGCCCGACCCGGCGCCGGCAAGAATGAGCGCGGACTGGTTGGGAAGGGTGACCGCGGCGAGTTGTTCGGGGTTGAGATTGTCTAGGAGGGAAGGCATTGCAATTGCAGACAGTGGGCTGCGCGCATTCTACCGCAGGACCCTCGGCTGACCGGCCCCTTCACGACGCAAACTGGGACGCGTACGGAAAGCTCGGTCGCACTGGCAAAAGGAAATTTTCCGTCGACGGGCGGGCAGGGTCTGGATAGGCAAATCGGCTGGAAAGCCATATCTGGCACGGCTTTCCAGCCGGTGTGCTTTATGCCAGGACGCGCGACGATTAAAAAAAACGCGGCCCCACGCCCGCGTTTTTTACCACCCGGCCGGCAGCGAAAGCTACATCGATACCCTGGGATCGGCTACGCCCAGCTTGCCCTTGAGGCTGGCGGCCAGCGCCTGCGCCTCGGCCTGTGAGGGAAGGTTGGCGATGCGAATGTTGTAACTGCGCTTCTCGCCCTCGCGCAAAGGCTGGATTGTTGCCGCATATCCGGCGTTGCGCACATCGTCATAGACCTTGAGCGCCGCAGCCTGGGTGTCGACGCTTGCCAGAACAACTTTCCACTTACCGCCGCGGCGCGCTGCGCCGGCACCACCGGCCACTTCGGTCTCGGTCGCCCACTGGGCGAGTTGTTTGGGATCGACCAGACCGACCGGCAGGGATTTGCCGTTCTCGCGTATGAAGAACTGCAAGGCCTGGTCCATGACAATGGGCTGTTCGCCCGGCGGCGTGACATCGATTCGGCCCTCGATCAGGCAGACGATCTGTTTGTCCGTGGCAGACTTGCCCCACAAATCGGTGCCGCGCACGCCGGCGGTCACGTTTGCGACCCTGATGTTCACCAGCCGTTTTCCGCGCAGCTTTTTGAAAATATCGGTGGTAAAGCGAAACGCGCCTTCACCGACATCCAGTGCGGCAGCGAATACGCCGTCTTTTTGCTGCGCCATGTCGCTCAATTTGAGTTTGGCGTTCTCTCCGAGCTTCACCGAACTGCCGTCGGCGGTCTTGAGCAGCAGGCGCGAATTGGCGCCGGTGCGTATGTCGTCGCCGTTTTGCAACTCCATGCCGGGCGCAAGCGGCAGTCGCGCGCTGCCGCGCTCCACCCAGGCCGGCATTTGCACCGCCTCGACCGTGGCATTGGGCGCGGCGTGGCTCAATTGCACCATCCCCAGCGCAAGGCTTAGACCGACAAACACCTGCGTAAAGGGTAAAAATCGGGATTTGCCTGTCATTTTGACGCCCCTCTCCTGGTTGCCGGATTGAGATTCAGACGCCGCCATATTGCGGCACAAGCGGGAACCCGGATTCGGGCAAGAACCACCCGCAGGCTATAATTGCCAGCTTCACTTTACGCTGCCAAAACAACAATGCAAGCCCAGTATAGCCCGACCGAAATAGAGCGCGAAGCGCAGCAACACTGGCGCGCCACCGACGCCTACCGCGCCGTGGAGCACGCCCGCGACAAATCGGGCAAGGAAAAACCCAAGTATTACGCCTGCTCGATGCTGCCCTACCCCTCGGGCAAGTTGCACATGGGTCATGTGCGCAATTACACCATCAACGACGTGATGTACCGTTATCTGCGCATGAACGGCTACAACGTGCTGCAGCCCATGGGCTGGGATGCCTTCGGCCTGCCGGCCGAAAACGCCGCCATGGCCAACAAGGTGGCGCCGGCGAAGTGGACTTACGACAACATCGCCCACATGAAAAAGCAGATGCAGGCGATGGGGCTGGCCATCGACTGGTCGCGTGAAATTGCCGCCTGTGACCCGAACTACTACAAGTGGAACCAGTGGCTGTTCCTGAAAATGCTGGAAAAAGGCATCGCCTACCGTAAAACCCAGGTGGTGAACTGGGATCCGGTCGACCAGACGGTGCTGGCCAACGAGCAGGTGATAGACGGTCGCGGCTGGCGCACCGGCGCGCCGGTGGAAAAACGCGAAATTCCCGGCTATTACCTGGCCATCACCAAGTACGCCGACGAATTGCTCGACTCGGTCGCCAACAAGCTGCCCGGCTGGCCCGAGCGCGTGCGCCTGATGCAGGAAAACTGGATAGGCAAGAGCGAAGGCGTGCGTTTCGCCTTCCCGCATGACATCAAGGGCGGGGACGGAAAACCCATACAGGACGGTCGCATGTATGTGTTCACCACGCGCCCCGACACCATCATGGGCGTGACCTTTTGCGCCGTCGCACCAGAGCATCCCATAGCCGAGCATGCTGCGGCGGGCAATGCGCAACTCGCCGCGTTTATCGAAGAGTGCAAAAAGGGCGGCACCACCGAGGCCGAACTCGCGCTGCGGGAAAAAGCCGGCATGCCGACTGGCTTGTTTGTCACGCATCCGCTCACCGGTGAAAAAGTCGAGGTCTGGATAGGCAACTACGTCTTGATGAGTTACGGCGACGGCGCGGTCATGGGCGTACCGGCGCACGACGAACGCGATTTCGCCTTTGCAAAGAAATACCGGCTGCCCATCAAGCAGGTGGTCGCGCTGGAGGGCAAAACCTTCACCACCGACGCCTGGGACGAGTGGTACGCGAACAAGCAGGTCGGCCGGTGCGTCAACAGCGGCAAATACGACGGGCTGGACTTCAAGGCCGCGGTCAATGCCATCGCCGCCGACCTTGGCGCGAAGAATCTGGGTGAAAAACGCACGACTTTCCGCCTGCGCGACTGGGGTGTTTCGCGCCAGCGCTACTGGGGTACGCCCATCCCCATCATCCATTGCCCGGACTGCGGCGCAGTGCCGGTGCCGGAAAAAGACCTGCCGGTGGTGTTGCCCGAAGACCTGATTCCCGATGGCTCCGGCAATCCCCTGGCCAAAGACGAGCGTTTTCTCAAATGCGCCTGCCCGAAGTGCGGCAAGCCGGCACGGCGCGAAACCGACACCATGGACACCTTTGTCGATTCGGCCTGGTATTTCATGCGCTACTGCTCGCCCGACAGCGCCGGCGCGATGACCGATGCGCGCACCGATTACTGGATGCCCATGGACCAGTACATCGGCGGCATCGAGCACGCGGTGCTGCACCTGTTGTACGCGCGCTTCTGGACCAAGGTCATGCGCGACATGGGATTGGTAACCTTTGACGAGCCTTTTACCAAGCTGCTCACGCAAGGCATGGTGCTCAACCACATATTCTCGCGCCGCGGCGCCATGGGCGGCATCACCTATTACGCGCCCGAGGAAGTGACGCTGGCGCACGACGAAGACGGCAAGGTCAGCGGCGCCATCCTTGCCAGTGACGGCCAGCCGGTCGATTACGGCGGCGTCGGCACCATGTCCAAGTCCAAGCGCAACGGCATCGACCCGCAGGCGCTGATCGACGAGATGGGCGCCGACACGGCGCGCCTGTTTGTCATGTTCACCAGCCCGCCGGAGCAGACGCTGGAGTGGTCGGATTCGGGAGTGGATGGCGCGTATCGCTTCCTCAAGCGGGTCTGGGTGTTTGCGCAAAAGCAGCAGGCGCTGGTCGCCTCCGCGGGCGGCCAAGGCGGCCCACTTACGGAAGCGCACAAGGCGCTGCGCCGCGAAGTCCATCTCGGACTGCGCCAGGCCGACTATGACCTGAAACGCATCCAGTACAACACCGTGGTTTCGGCCGGCATGAAAATGCTCAACACCCTGGAGGCGGCAAAGCTGCCGGAGGGGCCGGCGACGGCGGCGGTGATGCGCGAAAGCCTGTCCATCCTGATCCGCGTGCTTTACCCGGTGGTGCCGCACATCGCCCACGCGCTGTGGACCGAACTTGGCTATGCCGCAAGCGAGGGGGACATTCTCGATGCGCCCTGGCCACAAGTGGATGAAACGGCGCTGGTCCAGGACGAGATCGAGCTGGTTTTGCAGATCAACGGCAAACTGCGCGGCCACCTGCGTGCACCGCACAACGCCGACAAGGCGGCACTGGAACGGCTCGCCCTGGTGCATGAAATCGTGTTGAAACACACCAACGGGCAGGCGCCGAAAAAGGTGGTGGTGGTGCCCGGGCGGCTGATCAACGTGGTAGTGTAATAACGCTCTACTGATATTGCCTTTGCAACAGGCGGTAAAGGACACGGAAATGATGCAACAGGTCGGCAGGACGGATGTGGGCGGGCAAGCCGATACGCGGCGGGGTTCCCGTACTGCGCCGCTTATCGCGGCGCTGCTCTGCGGCGCGCTTTGCGCCTGTGGCTTCCAGCTGCGCGGCCATGGCACGCTGAGTGGCCCGCTGCCCTTTGAAACGCTTTACGTCGCATCCTCCGGCCCCGTGGCCACAGATCTAAAGCGCAATATCATCGCCGGCAAAAATACGCGCCTGGTTGATGATGCGAAACAAGCGCAGGCAGTGCTGACGGTGCTGGCCGAAGCGCAGGAAAAGTCCATCCTCAGCTTGAATTCGGCCGGGCGGGTACGCGAATACCGACTCGGCTATCGCTATAGTTTTCGCGTCGCCGACCTCAAGGGGCTGGACTTCCTGCCGCCGACGGAAATTTTCCTTACCCGGGATATCACCTACAACGATTCTCAGGTGCTGGCCAAGGAGTCGGAGGAGGCCTTGCTCTACCGCGACATGCAGACGGACATGGTGCAGCAGGTGCTGCGCCGCCTGTCGGTGGCCAAAAAACCCGTACCACCTGCGGAATAATGCAGCTCAAGTCCGAGCAGCTCGCCCAGCATCTCACCCGAGCGCTCACGCCGCTTTATGTTGTGCAGGGCGACGAGCCGCTACTGACCCTGGAAGCGGCCGACGCCATTCGCGCCAAGGCGCGAAGCGAAGGGTTTAGCGAGCGTGACGTCCTCACGGTGGAACGGTACTTCGACTGGAGCCAGCTTGGTGCGACCGGAGCAAGCATGTCGCTGTTTGCCGAAAAGCGCTTGATCGAGCTGCGCATTCCCGGCGGCAAACCCGGCATCGATGGGGCCAAGGCCATCGAAGCGTATTGCGCGAGGACCATACCCGATACGCTCACCCTGGTCATGCTGCCGGCGCTGGATCGCAAATCACAGGACACGGCCTGGTATCGCGCGCTCAGTGCAGCGGCCGTCGTGGTCAGCGTCGCCGCAGTGGACCGGGCACGCCTGCCCGACTGGATTGCGCTGCGCCTGGCCGCGCAAAAGCAAAAGGCGGCACGCGCGAGCCTCGAGTTCATCGCCGATTGCGTGGAAGGCAACCTGCTCGCGGCGCACCAGGAGATCCAGAAACTAGGCTTGCTGCATCCGCCGGGCGAAATTGCCGATGAGGCGATACGCGCCGCGGTACTGAACGTGGCGCGCTACGACGTCGCCGACCTGTCCTCGGCGCTGCTCGCCGGCGACATTGCACGCCTGGCGCGCATGCTCGAAGGGCTGGAGGGCGAAGGCGAAGCCCTGCCGCGCGTGCTGTGGATCGTAGCCGAGGATATTCGCGCCCTTGCCCGGGTGCAGACCGCCATGTCCGAAGGTCAGGCGATTCCCGATGCGCTCAAAACGGCCAGGGTCTGGTACGAGCCGAGAAAAACCCTGGTGCCAAAAGCGGCCAGGGCCGTGCCGGCCGCAACCGTACGCAATGCGCTGCGTCATGCCGCGCGCATAGACCGCATGGCAAAAGGCGTCGCCGAGGGCGATCCGTGGACCGAATTGCTGCAGCTTGGCATGCGTTTCGCCCGTTAAGGTCCGCCTGCCGGGCCGGCCGCAGGATCGGCCGGCGCACCATAGTAGTAAAATCCCGATTCCATGAATGCCGTCAACAACATCAAGTCCTACATGCACGACATCGGCCGGCGCGCCCGCGCGGTGGCCCGTGTACTGGCACGCACCGATGGCGCGACCAAGAACCGCGCCCTGCTGGCGATGGCAGCAGCCATTCGCCGCAGCCGGGACAAACTGCTGGAAGCCAATGCCGCAGACATCCAGTCGGCGAGATCCGCGGGCAAGGACGCCGCATTCATTGACCGCCTGACACTTTCGCCCGATTCTGTGGAAGTCATGGCCGAGGGTATTGAGCAGGTGGCTGCGCTGGCCGATCCGATCGGCCAAATCAGCGAGCGTAGCGTCCAGGCATCGGGCATTGAAGTGGCGCGTATGCGCGTACCGCTGGGGGTAATAGGCATAATTTACGAATCACGTCCGAATGTAACCGCAGATGCGGCTGCGCTGTGCCTGAAATCGGGCAACGCCTGTATTCTTCGCGGCGGCTCGGAGTCGGTTCGTTCAAACCTGGCGATTGCCACCTGCGTACACGAAGGCCTGAAAGCGGCCGGCCTGCCCGAAGATGCGGTGCAAGTGGTGGCGACCGCCGACCGGGAAGCCGTCGGCGTACTACTTTCGATGACCGAGTATGTCGACATCATCGTGCCGCGCGGCGGCAAGAGCCTGATCGCGCGCATCATGGCCGAATCTCGCATTCCCATGATCAAGCACCTTGACGGGGTGTGCCACGTCTATATTGACGAGGCCGCCGATCCGGTAAAAGCCGTGCGTATCGCCGACAACGCCAAGACGCAGCGTTACGGCACCTGCAACACCATGGAAACCCTGCTCATACACGAAGCGATTGCGCCCAGGGTGTTGCCCGGACTGGCAAAAATCTACGCCGACAAGGGTGTGGAATTACGCGGCGATGAGGGCGCGCGGCGGCTCGTTGCGGGCATGCATCCGGCGTCCGACGAAGACTGGTATGCCGAATACCTTGCCCCGGTGCTGGCCGTGCGCCTGGTCAAAGACCTCGATGCCGCCATGGACCACATTGCGCGCTACGGTTCGCAGCATACCGATGCGATCATTACCGAAAATGAGGACCGGGCGCAGCGGTTTTTACGCGAGGTCGACTCGAGCTCGGTGATTGTCAACGCCTCGACGCGTTTTGCCGACGGCTTTGAATATGGCCTCGGTGCGGAGATCGGCATTTCAACCGACAAATTGCACGCGCGCGGTCCGGTCGGCCTGGAAGGCCTGACTTCGCTCAAGTACATCGTCTTCGGGCACGGCGAGATCCGGACCTAAAGTACCAAAGCCGGTCTTGAGACAGGCGCGGTTCGGCCGTTGCGGCTTCCCGCCGGCAAGCGGGATTTAATCGACCTTCACACCCAATTCGCGGATCAGCTTGCTCCAGCGGGCTATATCGCTGCGTATCATCGGTTGGATTTCATCGAGCGGCATGCTCAGCGGATCGAAGCTTTGTGCAATCAGGCGTTCGCGAATGTCCGGACGTGCAACGGCACGGTCGATCTCGCGGTTGATGCGTTGAACCACTTCGCGCGGCGTGCCGTTCGGGACAAGAATCACGTACCACTGGTCCACATCGAATCCGGGCAGGGTCTCGTTAATGGTCGGCACATCCGGTGCCGCGGCGGTGCGTTTTTTCGAACCAACCCCGATCGCGCGCAAGCGCCCAGCCTTGTGCTGGGGCACGGTGTTGGGCACGGTGTTGAACAAGGCGTCAACTCTTCCCGCCAGCCCGTCCTGAAGCGCCGGGGCACAGCCCTTGTAAGGCACATGCACGATGTCTACGCCGGCCATGCGCTTGAACAACTCGCCGCCAAGATGCTGCGGTGTGCCGTTTCCGCAAGAGGCGTACGTCAACTGTCCGGGTTTGGACTTCGCCAGCGCGATCAAGTCGCTTACCCCTTTAGCCGGGGAGGTTGCCGGCACCACCAGCATAATGGGTGTGGAAGCGATCGTGGCAAGACCAAGCAGGTCCTTTTCCGAGTCAAAAGGCATGTTCGGAAAAAGGCCTGCGTTCATGGCATAGGTGCTATTGACGATCAGCCAGGTGTAACCATCGGCCGGAGACTTGGCGACAATGTCCGCGCCGATGTTGCCGCTCGCACCCGGCCGGTTATCCACCACCACCTGCTGTCCCAGCGCCTCGGACAAGGGCACCGAAAGCAGGCGGGCGATGGCGTCCGTGCCGCCGCCGGGGGGAAAGGTGACGACCAGTCGGATCGGTTTGGAGGGAAAAGTCTGCGCAAACACCGGGAGCGCAGCCAGCAGTGCGGCGAGGAGAAATGCGAAACGCAGATTTTTTCCAGTGATCACGATCGTGTCCTTGTACGGTGAGCGCTCATGTCGTCGCGGTGTGCCCGGATTGTAGTTCGGTTTCGAGCAGGGCAAAAAGTTCATCCAGTGAGGCAACGCTATGAAACCGCCGCACTGCGCCCGGCCGGATTACGCCTGCCGCATTGGCACCGGCAAACCACGCCAGCAGCGGCTCCCAAAAACCACCTTCATCACACAAGATGACCGGCTTGTCGTGAAGACCAAGATCATTCCAGGTGATCATTTCAAACAACTCATCGAGGGTCCCGACGCCGCCGGGCAGCGCGACAAAGGCGTCGGATTCTGCCGCCATGCGACTCTTGCGCTCGGACAGGGTGTCGACAACCTCTATTTCACCGATGCTCGCACCACGGGCTTGCTCCCGCTTCATCAACGAGGCCGGTATTACACCATGCAGCTTGCCGCCGGCGGCAAATGCGGCGCGTGAAGCCTCGCCCATCAGCCCGCGCGAGCCACCGCCATAGACCAGGCGATAATTATTGTTGGCGCAACGCTCGCCGAACTGCCGCGCCAGCCATTTAGTGTTGTCAGGCAGGGCGTCCGAGGCGGAACAGAACAGTCCTATGCTCGCCTTGACTGTCATACGTCAATGGCAACATCCAGTCCGATATCAACCGCCGGTGCCGACTGGGTGATGCGTCCCACCGAGACAAAATCAACGCCGGTTTCGGCGATGCCGCGAATGGTGTCCAGGCGAACGCCGCCGGAGGCCTCCAGTGGGACGCGCCCGTTGGTGAGCGTTACCGCCTCACGCAATTGTTCCAGCGTCATGTTATCGAGCAGCAGGCAATCGGCTCCGGCCGCCAGTGCCTCGCGCACCTGTTCGAGAGTGTCGCATTCGACCTCGATTTTGGTCAGGGTCGGCGTGCCGGCGCGAGCCCGCGCCACCGCCGCCTGTATGCCGCCGCAAACGGCGATATGGTTGTCTTTTATCAGCACCCCGTCGTCAAGGCGCAGGCGGTGATTGCGCGCGCCGCCGACCTGGGCGGCATGCTTGGCCAGCGCGCGCAGGCCGGGAATGGTTTTGCGCGTGTCGATGAGCACCGCCTTGGTGCCCTTGATCTTGTCGGCGTACTGCGCCGTAAGCGTTGCAATTCCCGACAGATGCTGCAGCATATTTAGCGCGGTGCGCTCGGCCGTGAGTAGGCCGCGCGCCGGTCCGGAAACAACCGCCAGCACCGCGCCTGCAGCCACCTTGGTGCCATCGGTCACCTTACTCTCATAACTACAGTTGGGGACACGGCGACGAAACACCTGGCCCGCAATGTCGACGCCGGCAACAACCATTGGCTCGCGCGCGTTGATCGCCAGTCTTGCGGTGGCGGCGGCGGGAATAACCAGTTCGCTGGTCAGGTCGACAAAGCCAATGTCCTCGGCCAATGCTTGGTCGATGATGTGTTCTACGATAAGCGGATCAATCATTTCAACAGACTCCAGGGTCAGAAGTTATGTAAGTAAATACTTAACAAAACGCCGTGTCAAGGACGGGAGCGAATATATCCGGGCGGGTGCGTCCTCTCGGGGGAAAACGAAAGTGCCCCACCCGGGCGCAAAAGGGGAAATCCGCAGAACCTTGCCCGGCAATTGCGCAGGGGGAAACGAAAAGTCAGGCCTAGCGGCGCACTTTCGCCAGCACCGTTTCGAGATGTTCGGCGTTGGCGTAGTGAATTACCAGCGTTCCCGATCCCTTTTTGCCCGCCTTGATGTTGACGGTTGTTCCCAGCGTTTCGGAAAGCTCCTCTTCAAGGCGCTGGATATCGCGATTGCTACGCACTGCAGAACGTGATGGCTGGAGTTTCTTTGGGTGAAGCAGGCTATGCACCAGTTGCTCGGTCTGACGAACCGAAAGCACTTCGTCGGCGATCTTGCGCGCAAGCGCCTCCTGGCGAGCCACATCCAGCGATAACAAGGCCCGAGCGTGCCCCATATCCAGCTTGCCGTCGAACATCAATCGTTGCACCGGCTCGGTCAGCTGTAGCAGGCGCAACAAATTGGTGGTTGCGGTGCGCGAACGGCCCAGGGCTTCGGCCGCCTGCTGATGCGTCAGTTTGAATTCCGTAACCAGCCGGTGGATGCCGGCGGCTTCTTCCAGTGGATTGAGATCCTCGCGCTGGATATTCTCGATCAGCGCCATGGCCAGCGCAGCCTTGTCGGCTACTTCGCGCACCAGCACCGGCACCTCGTCCAATCCGGCAATTTTTGCCGCCCGCCAGCGCCGCTCGCCGGCGATAATTTCGTAACGGTTTTTGCCGCCATCGGTCGCTACCGGACGGACCAGAATGGGCTGCATCAGGCCCTGCTCTTTTATCGACGCCGCCAGTTCGGCGAGCGAGGCATCGTCCATGCGCGTGCGTGGCTGGTATTTGCCGGGGCGCAGCTGGTCGAGCCTGGCGGTCGCCTGTGTTTCGGCACCCGAAGCGCCGGTTTCGTCTTGCTCCAGCAAAGCGCTAAGCCCGCGCCCGAGACCCTTGGATTTCATTGTTTGGCCCTTGTTCCTTTCAGACCGACGCGCCTGCGCCCGCCGTCACGGCACCCTGTCGCGCGAGAATTTCCGCGACCAGGGCGATATAGGCCTGCGAGCCTTTGCAGGCACGATCGAAATTAATCGCCGGGGCGCCGTAACTGGGGGCCTCGGCAAGACGGATGTTGCGCGGAATGATGGTTGCATAGACCTTGTTACCGAAGTGCTCCTTTAGCTGGTCCGAGACCTGGATTGCGAGGGTGTTGCGCGGGTCAAACATGGTGCGCAACAAGCCTTCGATCTCAAGGGCGGGGTTTAGGTGGGCGCGCACTTTTTTGATTGTGTTGACCAGGTCGGAGAGGCCTTCGAGGGCGTAATACTCGCACTGCATCGGGATCATCACCGCCTGCGCAGCGACCAGTCCGTTAAGCGTGAGCAGGCTGAGCGCCGGGGGACAGTCGATAAGAATGAAGTCGTACTGGTCGGCGACCGTCATCAAGGCCGATCTGAGGCGGATTTCGCGATGTTCCAGTCCGACCATTTCGACTTCTGCACCGGCGAGCTCGCGATTGGCCGGGAGGACGTCGTAGCCTCCTGCGCCGGCCCGTCTACGAACCGATTCTGGCGCCGAAAGGCCCAGCAGCACTTCATATATCGTCGCGGTTAGCGAGCGCTTGTCTATGCCGCTGCCCATTGTGGCGTTGGCCTGCGGGTCAAGATCGACCAGCAACACGCGTTTCCCCGTCTCGGCCAGGCCTGCCGCCAGATTGACTGTGGTGGTGGTTTTGCCAACGCCACCTTTCTGGTTGGTGATGGCAAGAACGCGGGTCATTGGACTGCCTCTATCAACACCAAGTGTCGTACCGCATTCAATCCGGGAACCTTCAGGTCAATTACTTCCCTCGCACGCCAGCCGGCTGGAAGTTTTTCGATTTCCTCATAAGGATGGAGACCTTTCATGGCGGCAAAGTAGCCCCCTGGTACCAGCAGGTGCTTTGCCAGATTGACGAACTCAGAAAGCTCGGCAAACGCCCGCGAAACGATGCAGTCGAACTTACGTGCTGGTTGCCAGGTTTCCACCCGTTCCGCAGCAACAGTGATGTTAGCCAGCGCTAACTCTGCTGCCGCCTGACGTAAAAAGGCGGTCTTCTTGTGATTACTGTCCAGCAGAGTTACCTCAAGTTGCGGCCGCGCAAGCGCCAGCGGAATCCCTGGTAGTCCTGCTCCGCTGCCCACATCAAGAATCTGTTGGCCCGTGATATATGGCGCCAATACTAGGCTATCTAGCAAGTGATTGCTCACCATTTGTTCTCGGTCGCGAATCGCCGTCAAGTTGTAGACGCGGTTCCATTTCTCCAGCAGGTCGAGGTATTGCAGCAGGCGTGTCTGGGTCGTGGCGTCAAGCACCATGCCCATTTCGGACAGGCCGTTGGCAAGAGCGCTGCCGAGATCAGGCGAGGATTGCGCGGAAGGCGTATTCATGCGGCAGATTTTTGTTGTGGGTTTTTCAGGCCGCGTTTGAGATGGACAAGCAGCAGGGAAATGGCCGCCGGGGTCATTCCCTGGATGCGCGATGCCTGGCCCACGGTTTCGGGTTTGTGTTGATTGAGCTTTTGTTGCACCTCGACCGAAAGCCCGTGCACCGCGCGATAGTCAAGGTCTTGCGGGAGCCGGGTCGTCTCGTTGTGTTCGTGTCGCGCCACCTCGTCATGCTGGCGATCAATATAGCCTTGGTACTTGGTCTGGATTTCAACCTGCTGCGAAACCTCCGCATCAGCGACGCCTGCGGCCAGACCTGGCAAGGTCATCAAAGCCTCGTACGACACGGCCGGGCGCCGTAGAAGATCGGCGAGCGAGTATTCGCGCTCAATCGCCTTGCCAAGAAGCCGTTCCGAGTCTGCAGCCAAAAGCGTTTTGGGGTTGACCCAGGTGGACTTTAGACGCTCCATTTCACTGGCAATGGCATCGCGCTTGCAAGCAAACATCTCCCAGCGTGCAGCATCAATAAGGCCGAGCTTGAAGCCAATTTCGGTCAGCCGAAGATCGGCGTTGTCCTCGCGCAGCATCAGCCGGTATTCGGCGCGGCTGGTAAACATCCGATAGGGTTCGGTCACGCCGCGGGTAATCAAGTCATCGACCAGGACGCCAAGATAGGCTTCGTCGCGGCGTGGGCACCACGCCGGCTGTCCACGAACCTGCAATGCCGCGTTGATCCCGGCGAGCAAGCCCTGGGCCGCCGCCTCCTCGTAGCCGGTAGTGCCGTTGATCTGGCCGGCAAAGAACAAGCCACGGATAGATTTGGTCTCAAGCGAGGATTTCAGTTCGCGCGGGTCAAAATAGTCGTATTCGATGGCATAGCCCGGGCGCAGGATATGCGCATTTTCCATGCCGCGAATGCTGCGCACCAGTTCAAGCTGCACATCAAAGGGCAGGCTGGTGGATATGCCGTTGGGATAGATTTCGTGCGTATCCAGACCCTCAGGCTCAAGAAAGATCTGATGGCTGGACTTGGCCGCAAAGCGGTGGATCTTGTCTTCGATCGAAGGACAGTAGCGCGGACCGATACCCTCAATAACACCGGTGTACATCGGCGAGCGGTCCAGTCCGCCGCGGATGATCTCGTGCGTCCGCGCGTTGGTGTGGGTAATCCAGCACGGCAGTTGCCTGGGGTGCATTTCCCGACGGCCAACAAAGGAAAACACCGGCTCGGGGACATCTCCCAGTTGCTGCTCCATCACGGAAAAATCAATGGTCCGTCCGTCAATGCGCGGCGGTGTTCCCGTTTTCAAGCGTCCAACCGGCAGCTTCAGTTCGCGCAATCGGGCCGCAAGGCTGGTCGCCGGAGGATCACCCGCCCTGCCCGCCTGGTAGTTCGACAGGCCGACATGTACGAGCCCGGCAAGGAAAGTCCCCGCAGTCAGGATCACCGTGCTTCCGGAGAATCGAATTCCGAGCTGGGTCAGCACCCCGACAACGCGGTCGCCCTCCAAAACAAGGTCATCTACCGCTTGCTGGAACAGGGTCAGATTCGGCTGGTTTTCGAGGCGCCGGCGAATGGCCTTGCGGTAAAGCACGCGGTCGGCCTGGGCACGAGTGGCGCGAACCGCCGGACCTTTGCTGCCGTTGAGGGTGCGAAACTGGATTCCAGCCTCATCCGTGGCAATGGCCATCGCTCCGCCCAAGGCGTCGACCTCGCGCACCAAGTGGCCCTTGCCGATGCCGCCAATCGAGGGATTGCAGGACATCTGTCCCAGCGTTTCCAAATTGTGCGTCAGCAGCAGGGTGCGGCAACCGGCACGGGCAGCCGCAAGGGCGGCCTCGGTACCAGCGTGGCCGCCACCGATCACAATGACTTCAAAATGGGTTGGAAACTGCATCGCTTCTCGAAAAATGCAATCCGGAGAGGAGGCGAAGTTTAGCCGGTTTCGTCTGGCCAGACCAATGTTTCACGTGAAACAGGTGCTTAGGCCCCGGGTTGGATGTTCCACGTGAAACACCCCACAGAACGATGCTAGCCGAGGACCTCATCCAAACTTCGTCCCAGCTTTTCCAGCATTTCGTCGAGTTGGGCGGATGTCAGGATATATGGCGGCGCAAGCAGGACATGATCGCCCAGCCGCCCATCTATGGTCCCGCCCATCGGGTAACAGAGCAAGCCATTGTCCAGCGCCCGTTGCTTGATCGCTGCGTGCAATCGCCGTTCCGGAGGGAACGGCTTCTTGCTGGCGCGATCCGCAACCATCTCTATTGCCCAAAAGAAACCGCGCCCGCGAATATCGCCCACATGAGGATGATCGCCAAATCGCTCACTCAGCCGCGCACCCATGTCCCGTCCAAGAATCTGGACATGCTCCAGCAGCCCCCGCTTGCTGATGACTTGCTGGACCGCAAGCGCTGCTGCACACGCCACCGCGTGCCCGCTGTAGGTATGGCCGTGCTGGAAATAACCCGAACCATTTATGACAACATCATAAATTTTCCTTTGGCACAACATCGCACCTATCGGCTGGTAGCCTGCCCCCAGGCCTTTTCCAATCGTAATAATGTCCGGGATAACCCCTTCCTGCTCGCTCGCGAATAGCGTTCCGGTGCGCCCCATGCCGCACATCACCTCATCGAGGATCAGCAATACACCATGGCGGTCACAGACTTCCCTGACCCTGGCGAAATACCCGGGCACCGGCGGAACCGCGCCAAGCGTGGCGCCGCACACGGTCTCGGCAATGAAGGCGATAACCCGATCAGCGCCAAGACGGAGAATCTCGTCCTCGAGTTCGACTGCGAGTCGTGCGCCGTAGGTGTTGGGTGATTCGTCCGCGCGCTGGTCACGATATGGATAACAGGGAGACACATGGCTGACGTCGACAAGGAGTGGTTCATATTGCTTGCGACGGAACGGGTTTCCCCCGGCAGCAAGAGCGCCAAGCGTATTGCCGTGATAACTCTGCCGTCGCGCAATCACCCGGTCACGCTGCGGTTCGCCCAATTCCAGGAAGTACTGGCGCGCGAGTTTCAGCGCCGACTCGACGGCCTCGGAGCCGCCGGAAACAAAATAGGCGTAACCGATGCCTTTGGGCGCCCGCCCTACCAGCTCGGTGGCGAGCATCTCCATAGGCGAATTGGTGAAAAACGAGGTGTGCGCAAACGCTAGCCGGTCAAGTTGCGCCTTGATCGCCGCCGTGACGTCGTGATCGCTATGGCCGAGACACGAGACGGCAGCCCCGCCGGAGGCATCGAGGTAACGCCTGCCGCTGCTGTCAATCAGATATGCGCCGTCGCCGGCTACCGCCATCGGATAGACATGCGCGGGATTGCGGTGAAATACGTGGCTCATACGCGCATTCTAACCAAGGCGGGAGCCTTGCCCTGCCACGTCAAGGAGTACAAACGCAAAGGCCGCCCTGCGGCGGCCTTTGTGCAGCGTTTCAACCCATTCAGCTGTCGAGACGCATTCCCAGCAATTGCCGGCTAAGCGCAAGCTGCTTGGGCAAACGATCCTTGATTTTCGCAAACAGCTCGTCGTGCAAGCTCAGCTCTTTCGCCCAGTCTGCAGCGTTAATGTCGCTGACGGCCGCGTATTTATCGGAACCGAAATCCAGCCCCTGCCAGGACATGTCGTCGAATTCCGGTACCCAGCCAATGGCCGTTTCGCGCGCGTGCGCCTGACCCTGGCAACGCTCCACCACCCAGCGCAGGACCCGCATGTTCTCGCCAAAACCCGGCCAGACAAACTTTCCGTTGGCGTCCTTGCGAAACCAGTTGACCTGGAAAATATGCGGCGCGTGTTTCACCGTCTTGCCCATATTCAGCCAGTGCTTGAAATAGTCGCCGATGTTGTAGCCGCAAAACGCGATCATCGCAAACGGGTCGCGCCGCACCACACCGACCTGGCCGACGATTGCCGCCGTCGTCTCGGATCCCATGGTCGCCGCCTTGTAAACACCGTCCTCCCAATTGAATGCTTCCACCACCAACGGTACAGTATTGGTACGCCTGCCACCGAACAAAAACGCCGCAATGGGAACGCCGTTCGGGTCATCCCATTTGGGGTCAAGCGAGGGACATTGTGTCGAAGCCACGGTAAAGCGTGCGTTGGCGTGCGCCGCGTTGCGTCCGCAGTCGGGGGTCCACGCCTGCCCCGTCCAGTCGGTAAGCCTGGCCGGCGGCACATCGGTCATGCCCTCCCACCAGACGTCGCCATCCGGCGTTTCAGCAACGTTGGTGAAAATCGTATTGCTCTCGATCGCCTTCATGCAATTGGGGTTGGACTTGATGCTGGTCCCCGGCGCGACACCAAAGTATCCGGCCTCGGGATTGATGGCATAAAAATGACCGTCCTTGCTTGGTTTGATCCAGGCGATATCCTCGCCGACGGTCTCGACCTTCCAGCCGTCAAAGCCCTTGGGCGGCACCAGCATGGCCAGATTGGTCTTGCCGCAGGCACTGGGGAATGCCGCCGCCACATAGGCCTTTTTACCCTGCGGGCTGGTGATGCCAAGGATCAGCATGTGCTCGGCCAACCAACCTTCGTCCCTGGCCATGATCGAAGCAATTCGCAAGGCCAGGCATTTCTTGCCCAGCAAGGCATTACCGCCGTAGCCGGATCCATAGGACCAGATTTCGCGCGTTTCAGGAAAATGGACAATCCATTTTTCTTCCTTGTTGGAGGGCCAGCGCACATCGGCCTGCCCCGGCTTCAGCGGCATGCCAACCGAATGCACGCAAGGGACAAAATAGCCGTCTGCGCCAAGAACGTCATAAACAGCCTTGCCCATGCGGGTCATGATTTTCATACTCACCACCACATAGGGCGAGTCTGTCAGTTCAACACCCACGTGCGCGATGTGGGAACCCAGCGGCCCCATCGAAAACGGGATCACATAAAGCGTACGGCCGCGCATGCACCCGTCGAACAAACGGCTCATGGTGGCACGCATCTCGACCGGGGCCACCCAGTTATTGGTCGGGCCGGCGTCGTCTTGGTTTTCACAACTTATAAATGTCCGCTCTTCGACGCGCGCCACGTCCGCAGGATCAGACAGCGCAAGATAACTGTTCGGGCGTAATTTCGGATTGAGCCTCTTCATCATCCCGGTCGCGACCATTTCCGCACACAAGCGGTCGTACTCGGCGTCGCTACCGTCACACCAGACGATGCGCTCCGGTTTGGTAAGCGAGGCAATCTGCGCCACCCATTCCTTGAGACGCCGGTGACGAACATACGTCGGCGCGGCGACATCGATGGCGTGGGGAGTACGTGGCTGATTCATGGATCCTCGCTTGAAAGGGAATTTGTTCGGCCCTACTGATGGATACGCTACCTGCGCAAGAGCCGCTTTATTGTGGAGGCTATTTTACGCCGAAGGTCAGGGCACGGAAATACGACATCGCACATGTCGCTAACTACCTGAATATCATTGCCTAACGTGAAGGCAGCCGGGCCGTGATATGGCGTGCAAGGCGAAATAACGGCCCCGTTGTGGTGACAAGAATGATTACCCGCGTGACCTGTGCTGCGGTGACCAGTGGTACGCCCAATTGCAACACCTTCGCCGTTATGCACATTTCCGCGACCCCGCCGGGTGCGGTCGCCAGCACCATGGTCGGCAGCGACAAACCGCCGAACTTGGCCAGCAGCACCCCGAACAACGCGGAAACGCAAATTGCCCCGAGGATGCTTGCACTGACCACAAGAACAAATCGCGGGGCACTGCGCAAAAACCGAGGGTCGAAACGCGCGCCCAGTGAGCAACCGATTAACAACTGCGCCAGATTGCTTAACGGCCCGGGCATGGCGGACAGATGCACCTCCTGCACCGTAAGCGCGATGGCCGGCGCAAGTGCGCCCAGAAACCACGGGCTCGGCATCCGCAACACGCGCATTGCCAATCCGCCGGCCGCACCACACGCGATCAGCATGAGCAATCCGCGTAAATCGACAGCCTGGGTCGATGGTTGGTAAATATCGCTGCCATGGCTGTCGAGCAGCGTCATCGCAACGGGCACAAGTACCACGACGAAAACTATGCGCAAGGACTGCGCAACCACGATGCGGTCGATCTTGGCGCCATAGCGCTCTCCGAGGTTCGACATTTCCGCCGCGCCACCGGGAACGCTGGCAAAAAATGCCGTGGTACGGTCGACCCCGGCAAACCGCCAAAGGAAAAAAGCCCCGCCGTAGGCCAGTGCGGTAGCAAATACCGCCGCCGCCACCAACAGGTACCAGCTGGCCAGCACTTCATGCGCCACCACAGGGGTAAAGTACAAGCCCAGCGCACTGCCGATGATCACCTGCCCGGCCTCGCGCCCTCCCGCTGGGGCAGCCAAATCAACACCGCGAAACTTCAGAATCGCCATAGCCAGCAGCGGGCCGATCATCCACGGCAGGGGCGTATGCAATACCTGACAAAGTGCCCCGCCTGCGGCACAGGCAAACAGCGCCTTGAGCGGGGCCGCGAAGGCGCGCTTCACGCGGCCTGGGCGGGGCGAAGACGGATAAGACCCTTGACACAGGCTCCGTGGTGGAGATTTCTGGCCGCTTGCATTTGCTGTCGGTGCTATTCGACTTTGACGTTGGCTTGCTGCACCACTTTGCGCCAGCGCTCTATATCAGTCTTGATGGTTGCTTGGAACTGCTCCGGCGTACCGCCTGCGGGGGAAACGCCATCCGAGGCAAGCAGGTCGGCCGTATCCTTGGCGGTGAGCGCTTCATTCGCCGCCGCGTTCAGCTTGTCGATGATCGCCTTCGGAACCCCTTTGGGCGCCACCAATCCGTGCCACAACACCACATCGTAACCTGGCACACCGGCCTCGGCGACCGTTGGCACCTCAGGCGCGGCAGGAATGCGCTTGGCGGTGGTCACCGCGAGGGCGCGCAAGCGGCCGGACTTTACGTGCTGGAGCGTGGTCGAGACACTGCCAAAAATCAGCTGTACATTGCCCGCAATCGCGTCGTTAAGCGCCGGCCCGGTTCCCTTGTAAGGCACATGCACCGCTTTTATTTTTGCCATGTCGAGAAACAACTCGGTTGCCAGATGGGTAATGCTGCCCGAGCCTGAAGAGGCATAGGAGAATTTGTCCGGTTGCTTTTTCGCCAGCTCGATAAATTCCTTCAAAGTTTTTGCCGGGACTGAGGGATGAACGGCGACAAGAAACGGTCCTTGAGACAGCTGAATGATCGGGGAAATGTCATTGGCCGAATCCCAGGACAACTTGTAGAGGCTGGGGTTTACCGTGTAGCTACCAGCGACCAACAACAAGGTATAGCCGTCTGCTGGCGCCTTGACGGCCTGTTCAGCGCCCAGATTGCCGCCCGCGCCCGGCTTGTTCTCGACAATGACTTGTTGACCCAGCCGCCCGGTAAGTTTTTGTGCAATCAAGCGGCCGATCAAGTCGCTGCCGCCACCGGGTGCAAACGGCACGATGATGCGGATGGGCTTGGTCGGGTATTGCTGGCCTTGCGCGAACCCGGCCGCGAGCGCAATAAACGCGAAGAGTGCGCAACGCAGTGTCTGTTTCATTCGTTAACCCCTGATTTGAACATTTCGGGACTGCAACTTTAAACCTGGAACCCCAGTCTACTTGCCGATGCAAAAGCGGGCAAAGATTTCGCCCAGCAAGTCATCGGCGGTAAATTCGCCCGTAATACTGGCAAGTTGATTGTGCGCGAGCCGCAACTCTTCGGCAAACAACTCCGGCCGTGACAGCTGGTCCGCGGCAGCACCCAGACAAGTTTGCGCCGCCAGTAAGGCCGAAATATGCCGCTCACGGGCAAGAAAAATATCCTCGCCGGGTATTTCCCAGCCGGCAATGGCGAGCATCGCCTGGCGCAATTGCGCCACACCTTCGGCCGTTTTGGCCGACAACCATATCTGCTTGCAATCCTCCATCTGCTCTGCCTTTGCGCAGAGCCCGGCAAGGTCAATCTTGTTATGCACAACAACCCGTTTCAAACGCTGGGGCGCCTGTGCCAGTATGGTCCGGTCCTGTTCAGTAAGACCGTCGCGCGCATCGCACACCAGGAGAAGCATATCGGCTTCGCCAATCTCCTTCCAGCTGCGTGCTATGCCGAGTTTTTCCACTTCGTCATCGGTTTCCCGCAGGCCGGCGGTGTCGACTATGTCGAGCGGGATGCCATCGATAACAATTGTTTCGCGCACGCTGTCCCGTGTAGTACCCGGAATGGCCGTGACAATAGCCAGATCCTGGCCTGCCAGGATATTGAGCAGGCTTGATTTGCCCACGTTTGGCCGGCCCGCCAGCACCACCTTGAGACCCCTGCGCAAAACACTGCCCTGCCGTGCTTTTGCAAGAATGGCCGCAAGGCCTTGGCGTAATGCCGCGAGTTGTTCCGCCGCCCTTCCCCGGTCGAGTCCGTCGATTTCCTCTTCCGGAAAGTCGAGCATCGCCTCCACCAGCATGCGCGAATCCACGATCTGGCGCGACAGCGCCATGATCTGCGCAGAAAACTCCCCGCTCAAAGAGCGTTGCGCACTGCGAACCGCACGCTCCGATGAGGCATCAATGAGGTCTGCGACCGCCTCAGCCTGCGCCAAGTCGATTTTGTCATTGAGAAAGGCGCGGCGGGTAAATTCACCCGGTTCCGCCAGGCGCGCCCCGAGTTCCAGGCAGCGCTTTAGCAGCATGTTCAGCACCACCTGCCCGCCGTGCCCGTGCAATTCAAGCACGTCTTCACCGGTAAAGGATGCGGGGCCCGGAAAATAAAGAGCGACGCCGTCATCGATGCGTTTTTTGTCTGCGGCAAGAAACGCCGTCCGCATAACGTGACGCGGCACCGGCTCTTTCCCCAGGAGCGCAAAAGCGTACGCGCCCAATTCCGGGCCGGAAACCCGCACCACACCAATGCCGCCGCGACCCGGTGCCGTCGCCACTGCCGCGATGATGTCGGCGCGCGTCATGGCGACATCAGGTGTCCCGGTCAGCGCTTGGCGACCGTGGGTTTCTTCGCGCCCTCGACCATGCGGGTGATCTGGTATTGCTGGGCGATGGAAAGAACGTTGTTGACCAGCCAGTACAACACCAGGCCGGCGGGAAAAAAGAAGAACATCACGCCAAATACGAACGGCATGATCATCATCACCTTGGCCTGGACGGGGTCGGGCGGCACCGGATTCATCTTGGTCTGGAATACCATCGAAATCATCATCAGCACCGGCAGGACGTAATACGGGTCCTGCGCCGACAGGTCCTGGATCCAGCCGTAGAACGGCGCCTGGCGCAGCTCCACGCTCGCCAGCAGCACCCAGTAGAGCGAAATGAACACTGGAATCTGCACGACGATGGGCAAACAACCGCCCAGCGGATTGATCTTCTCCTGCTTGTACATTTCCATCATCGCCTGATTGAGCTTCATGCGATCGTCGCCGTATTGTTCGCGCAGTTTCGTCAGGCGCGGCGTGACCATTTTCATCTTGGCCATGGAACGGTAGCTGGCAGCCGACAGCGGGTAGAACAACAGCTTGAGCGCAAGGGTGAGCAGGATAATCGCCACACCCCAGTTGCCGACCCAACCGTGGAAAAGCTGCAACACCCAGAACAGCGGCGCAGCAATGACCGTCAACCAGCCGTAATCAACCACCAACTCGAGTCCCGGGGCTATGGCCATGAGCTTGTCCTGGTCATTGGGGCCGGAATACAGCGGGACTGTCACGCTTGCCGCGGTGCCGGGCGCAATGACCGGAAGCGGCAGTTTTACGCCTATACGGTAAAGATTGCCATCCAGCTTGTCCATATAGATTTCACGCTGCTTTTGGCTCGGCAACAAGGCCGTCGTGAAATAGTGCTGGATGATCGCAATCCAGCCGTTGTCGGGCGTTTTGGGAAAGGCCGCCTTGCCCTTCTCGATATCGCTGAAGGCAATTTTCTGGAATTTTTCCTTCTCGGTGTAGACGGCCGCACCGGTGTAGGTCTGCATCATCGCCGAGTCGCCGGGGGGCGAATTGCTGTCACGCGTAATCTGAAAATAAGCCTGGCTCAGCAACGGATTGGCGCTGCCATTGGTGATGTCCTGGCGTATTTCGATCAGGTGGCTGGCGCGATGAAAAACATACGTCTTAGTGACCTTTACTCCGTCGGGGGAGGTGGCCTCCAGTTTCAATTCTGCTTTTTCCTGGCCATCCGCCAGTTCAACGCTTTTCGCCTGTGCTGAAAACAGCGTGCGGTGATTGGGCAGGTTGATCCCGATCAGCCCGCTTTGCACCGCGTACTGGTACGCCGGCGAAAGAAGAACAAGGTTCTTTTTCGGGTCGACGATGTCCTTTTGGTCGAGGAATTCCAGATAAACCAGATCGCCGCCTTGCGAGTCGATCTCCGCAACCAGCACGTCGGTGCGCACGCGCAGCTTTTCGCGCGTCGCAGATGCGGGGGCGGCAACAGCGCCGGGTACGGTTTCCGGCCGCGCTGCAGGCGCAATCGCCGACGCCGAAGGCACCGTTGCCGCCGTCCCGCCGACAGCAGGACTCGCCACGGGAGCGGCGCTCGGCACGGCCGAGGTCGCGCTTTGCGACACCGCCTGTACAACCGGACGATTCTCCTTTTGCCACGCCTCCCAAAGCATCAGGAGCGAGAAGGAGAAAACAAAAAACAGAATCAGTCTCTGGGTATCCATTGCGGGAGCAGTCTTCTTACGGGACGGGGTCGTAGCCGCCGGGGTTCCAGGGATGGCATCGTGCAATGCGGCGCAAGGCGAACCAGACGCCCCTCGCCAAGCCATAACGTACGATCGCCTCCTCGGCATACGCCGAGCAGGATGGTGCAAAACGGCAGCGATTTCCCAGCATCGGGCTGATCGTGTATTGGTAGGCGCGAATAAGTAGCACCAAGAACTTAGTCAGCATTGGCTTCACGAAACAGTGCGTCTACGTCGGCGGGAACTTCGGCGCGCCCGACCGGGGCTTTGACCAGCCTAATCAGCCAATCGTGTCCCGCGATGGCGGCCTGGGCGATGCGGAACCGCTCCCTGACCAGGCGCTTGACGCGATTGCGATCCACGGCGCGACCCAGCAAGCGTTTGGGAACGACCATGCCAAGGCGTGCGTACATCCGTCCGTTACCGCTTCGATACGCGAGAAAATACCGTGACCGTGCTACCGGCTTGTTACGAAACGCAGCGGCTACGCGCGCCTCATCGAGCCGTCTGCTCTTGGGATAGAACAGCCGCCCGTTCAAACAGCCAGGCTGGCTCGGCCTTTGGCGCGGCGGGCGCGAATTACCGCGCGACCACTTTTGGTCTTCATGCGAACGAGAAAACCGTGGGTACGCTTGCGGCGCACAACTGAGGGTTGGTAGGTGCGTTTCATAATTCTGCTTTCTTACCTGAATCAAACCCGTTATTAGACGTGCTAAGCCCCCGTCGCGTCAAGGTTAATTTTTAACCAACCCTGTGGATAACTTACCCCGGAAGGGGTAAAATCCATACTCTGTTTGATGCCTCTTTTGCCGCCGCACATTGCCCAAAAAAATGATTGATGGTTTCTGGTCCTCCTGCGTTGCCCAGCTTGAAAAAGAGCTTCCAAATCAACAGTTTAATACCTGGATCCGGCCGCTGCGCGAGGGGGTGGCAAACCCCGCCGGCGGAGAGCTGACGCTGCTCGCGCCAAACCGTTATGTGTTGCAGTGGATTAATGAGCGCGTCGCGGCCAGAATTGAACAACTCGCGGGAGAGTTTTTTGGCGCGCCAATGCGTCTTTGCATGACGCTTCCCCCCGCCGAAGAAACCGGCACCACAACCCCGACGACGCCGGCCCCATCCCCAAACAGCGCCCTTCCCGCAACGACGCGGGCGCCGGCGACAAAGCCGGCCCCCGAGCGGTCCAGCCTGATAGGCGAATTTACATTCGACAACTTTGTTCCGGGCAAAGCCAACCAACTCGCCCGCGCGGCGGCCATGCAGGTCGCGGACAACCCGGGAACTTCCTATAACCCCTTATTCATTTACGGCGGCGTGGGCCTGGGTAAAACCCACCTGATGCACGCGGTCGGCAACCATGTTTCAGCTCGCTTTCCGGGATCGCGTGTACGCTATCTGCATGCCGCGCAATACATCTCCGATGTTGTAAAAGCCTATCAGCAAAAATCGTTTGACGAATTCAAACGCTATTACCACTCGCTTGACGTGTTATTGATCGACGACATCCAGTTTTTTACCGGCAAGGACCGCACACAGGAGGAGTTTTTCTACGCGTTTAACGCGCTAATAGAGTCGCGCAAGCAAGTCATCATCACCTGCGACACCTACCCGCGCGACATCGCCGGGCTGGGCGAACGGCTCAAATCGCGCTTTTCATGGGGGCTTACGGTTGCAATAGAACCGCCCGAACAGGAAATGCGCGTTGCCATCATCCTAAAAAAAGCCGAGGTCGTTGGGTTATCCCTGCCCGAGGAGGTGGCCTTCTTCGTCGCCAAGCACATCCGCTCCAACGTGCGCGAACTGGAGGGAGCGCTAAAGAGTGTCATCGCTTTCTCCCGATTTACCGGCAAGGACATAACCCTCGAGCTTGCCAAGGAGGCGCTCAAGGATTTGCTGTCCCTGCAGCACAGACAGATCTCCATCGAGAATATTCAGAAAACCGTCGCCGACTATTACAAACTCAAAATGTCGGACATGCACTCAAAAAAACGCAGCCGCAATATTGCGCGCCCGCGACAGGTGGCCATGGCCCTGGCAAAGGAACTCACCTCAATGAGCTTTCCCGAGATCGGAGAGGCTTTTGGCAACCGCGACCATACGACCGTTCTGCATGCCTGCAGAACGATTGCCTCCTTACGGGAGAAAGACACCATGATAAATCGCGACTTTCACGTATTGGAGCAGGTATTAAAAGGTTGAACAGGTGTGAGTGGATTGTGGATAAACCAACCGGGCACCAAAAAAAACACTTTTTCTCCCCATTCATACAGAGTACTCAAACCGAACACGCACATGGTTTATGCAACGCAAACCACTAAGTTAAAAGAATAATTCGGGGTTATCCCGAAAAAGAGCGCCCTTTATCATCATTACCAGGGGTAAATAAAGACATGAATCTAATTAAAACCAGCAGGGAAACGTTACTCAAACCGTTGCAAGCGGTGTCTGGAATTATCGAACGTCGGCACACACTGCCCATTCTTTCCAATGTTCTTTTATCCAGAAAAGGCGGGAAACTGGCTTTTGTCGCAACGGACATCGAAATTGAAGTATCGGCGGACATGCCCTGTGACGGTGACGATAAGGCTGTAACCGTTGGGGCGAGGAAGCTTCTGGATATTCTCAGGGCTCTCCCAGACCAGGCCGATGTCGTTCTATCGCTCGCGGAGAAGAGGCTGCAGGTTAAGGCCGGCAAGAGCAGGTTTAACCTGCAAACGCTTGCCCCAGAGGACTTTCCCCGGATGTCATCGGGAAGCGTGACGACGACGCTTTCGATTTCACAAAAAATACTAAAACGCCTGGTAGGCTTGGTTTTGTATTCCATGGCACAACAGGACATTCGCTATTACCTTAACGGCCTACTGCTGGTCATTGATGAGGAGGGCCTCAAGGTTGTGGCAACCGACGGCCACCGTCTTGCGTATGCGTCAAGTCCGCAATCGGGTGCGGCAGCGGCCAAACAAGAGGTGATACTGCCGCGAAAAACCGTGCTTGAATTGGCGCGGTTGCTCGAGGATAGCGATGCCCCGGTGACGGTAGAGATAGGAGCCGGGCAGGCACGTTTCTCCTTTAACGGGGTAGTGATCCAGTCGAAACTGGTTGATGGGAAGTTTCCCGATTACACCCGGGTCATCCCGAAAAATCACCCAAAGATGATCAAACTCAACAGAACGGTCCTGCAGGATGCTCTGCAACGAGCGGCGATTCTGACCAGCGACAAATTCAAAGGGGTGCGCTGGATACTCGCTGACGGCAGCTTGAAAATAAGTTGCAGCAACAATGAGCAAGAGGAGGCGCAAGAAGAACTGGACGTGGATTACAAAGGGGAGGCCCTCGATATAGGTTTCAATGTTCAGTACCTGCTCGATGTTTTAAATAATCTACAGGTATCGGATATTGAATGCGCGCTTGGCGACGCGAACTCCAGCGCCTTGATAACGGAACCGGGCAAGGACGATTTCAAGTATGTCGTCATGCCAATGCGTATCTGAACAACCAACAAAAAAAACCAGGATAGCAATGAGCGAAACCAGCGGTAACGGAAACAATGCATACGATTCTGACAGTATCAAAATACTGAAAGGCCTTGATGCGGTGCGTAAGCGCCCAGGCATGTACATCGGCGACACCACGGATGGCACCGGCTTGCACCACATGGTGTTTGAGGTGGTGGATAACGCGATCGACGAAGCGTTGGCCGGGCATTGCGACGAGATTACGGTAACCATTCACGGTGATAATTCGATCAGCGTCGTCGACAACGGCCGCGGCATTCCCACCGGGATAAAGGAGGATGACGAATTCAAGCGCTCGGCCGCAGAAATAGTGATGACCGAACTGCATGCCGGCGGAAAGTTCGACGACAATTCCTACAAGATTTCAGGCGGCCTGCACGGTGTTGGCGTATCGGTGGTTAACGCGCTTTCAGACTGGCTGCGCCTGACCATCAAGCGCGACGGGCAGACCAACTTCATGGAGTTTCACCGTGGTGTCGCTGTGGCGCCGCTTAAGGTAACGGGAAAAAGCGAGCGCAAGGGGACGGAGGTTCATTTTTACGCCAGCAAGGATACTTTTGGTGTAGTCGAATTTCATTACGACATACTAGCCAAGCGCCTGCGCGAACTTTCGTTCTTGAATAACGGTGTAAAAATTCTCCTGGTAGACCAAAGAAGCGGCAAGGAAGAAAGCTTCGAACATTCGGGTGGTGTAAAGGGGTTCGTCGAGTACATCAATCGCAGCAAGGCTGTTTTGCACAACACAGCTTTTCATGCCGTCGGCCAGAAGGACGGCATCATTGTGGAAGTATCGATGCAGTGGAACGACTCCTACCAGGAGCAAGTGCTGTGTTTTACCAACAACATCCCGCAACGCGACGGTGGTTCGCACCTGACCGGTTTGCGTATGGCCATGACGCGAACCCTTAACAATTACATCGACAGCAGTGAGGTGGCGAAAAAGGCCAAGGTCGAAACCTCGGGCGACGACATGCGCGAAGGACTTTCATGCGTGCTGTCGGTTAAGGTGCCGGAGCCCAAGTTTTCATCGCAGACCAAGGACAAGCTGGTTTCCTCCGAGGTGCAGCCGGTGGTGCAGGAGGTCGTATCGCAAAAGTTGGCGGAATTTTTGCTGGAGCGGCCCAATGACGCGAAGATCATTTGCGGCAAGATTGTCGACGCGGCGCGCGCGAGAGAGGCTGCGCGCAAGGCGCGCGAGATGACGCGAAGAAAAGGCGTGCTCGATGGCATGGGCCTGCCAGGAAAGCTGGCGGATTGCCAGGAAAAAGATCCAACCTTGTGCGAACTTTATCTCGTCGAGGGTGACTCGGCGGGCGGCTCGGCCAAGCAGGGGCGGGACCGGAAATTTCAGGCCATCCTGCCGCTGAAGGGAAAAATCCTCAATGTCGAGAAGGCGCGCTTTGACAAACTGATTGCCTTTGCCGAAATTGCCACGCTTATTACCGCGCTGGGGACCGGGATAAAAGACGATTACAACCTGGGCAAGCTGCGCTATCACCGCATCATCATCATGACCGACGCGGACGTCGACGGCGCGCATATCCGCACCCTGCTACTCACCTTCTTTTACCGGCAAATGCCGGACCTGGTGGAAAAGGGTCATATCTATATCGCACAACCGCCGCTCTACAAGGTAAAACTGGGTAAGGAAGAGCGCTATCTCAAGGACGACCACGAACGCGACCAGTTCATGCTCAGGCAGGCGCTGGTCGGCGCGTCGCTGGTACCGCGGACCGATGCAAAGCCCATCGAGGGCGAGGCATTGGCGCAACTGGCGCGCGCCTATTTACTGGCGGAGGCTGTGGTCAACCGCCTCGCCCGCATGATTGACGCAGACGTATTGCACGCTCTGATGCGCGGTGTGAAGGTGGACCTGTCAAACCAGCAAAGCGCCGAAGAATCAGCCCTGCGCATCAAGGCGGCGCTCAACGGCGCGGACATTGCGGTACGGGCGCGCTACGACGAGAAACACGAGCGCCAGCAGATCCTTCTTGAACGTAACCACCACGGCAATCTTCGCAGTTCGGCGATAGACGAGGATTTTCTGGTTTCCGGTGATTACCGGCAAATCGAAAGCACAGCGAAAATGCTTGAGGGTCTCGTCGGTGATGGCGCAGTCGTGCGCCGCGGCGACAAACAACAGGCGGTGCCGGAGTTTCAGCAGGCAATGCGCTGGTTGCTGGCCGAGGTCGAGCGCAGCGCGACGATCCAGCGCTACAAGGGCCTTGGGGAAATGAACCCCAGCCAACTGTGGGAGACGACGATGGATCCCACGGTGCGGCGCCTGATGAGGGTGCAGATCGACGACGGCATCGCTGCAGACGAGATTTTTACCAAGCTAATGGGCGACGAGGTTGAACCGCGGCGGGCCTTTATTGAGCAGAACGCGCTGGTTGCGCGGCTCGACGTTTAAAGCGGGGCATCGCTACCGCTGAATTAACTTATCGCCAGATGCAAATCGCCCGGAAAGCCGCACCAGTAGCGGCTTTCCGGGCGATTTGCATCTGGCCGGGGATTCCTGTTCCGACCGGATCACGCGGCCTTGCGTTTCGCTGTGGCGCTCGGGCGGGACGGTTTTTTCTTTGCCGCAGCCGGCGTTTTTTTGGCTGGTGGCGCCTTGGCGCCTACTGCTTTTGCCGGTGTCTCGATCACTTTGGGTTTCTTGTCCTGGAACTTGAATACCACCTTTCCCGAGGGGTCACGCACCAGGAAGGCGGAAAACTTGCGGCGGTTCTTGTTGGAGATAAAATCCGTCAACAAATCCGTGCCGCCCGTCTCCAGTAGTTTTTGCATTTGTTCGCGGCTTACCGTTTGTTGCAGGATGATCTTGCCTGAGCGGAAATCACAATTCTTCGCCGGTCCCGTGCTTTTCTCGCAGGCGTAAGCCATCGGAAGTTCGAACACGCGGTTGCTGCACTTCGGGCACGCGCCGAGGGGCTCCATTCCGGAAAAATCCACCTCCTCGCCGTCGGCGCCATCCGAGCCGAAATCGAACTCCGCCTTGAATTCCGGCGACAGTTTCATTGCGGCGGCAAAGGGACGACCGAGGCGGCTGCGGAAGCCCTGTAGCGGGCCGACCGCTTTTTCGGTTATAAGGGTTTCGATTTCTTCGGGCGCGAACTCGCGGCTGGACATCACCTTCCAGATGGTGAAGTCGCATTTCTGGCATTGGAATTTGCGGTAATTTTCCACCACCTTGCCGCCGCACTTCGGGCAGGGCGCCGTGAGCGTCAGAAACGCATCGTCGGGAATATTGCCGCCCTTGATGCGCGCGACCATGTCGCGCGCCGTGTCGACGATATGTTCCATGAACTCGGAGCGGTCCAGCTTGCCCTGCTCGATCTGCCGCAGCTTGAATTCCCAATCGCCGGTCAGTTCGGGTGAGGCCAGCTCGGTAATACCCAGGTGTCCGAGCGCAAACAACAGCGAGAACGCCTTGGGCGATGGCACCAACTCACGGCCGTTGCGGTGGACGTAATCCTCGTAAATAAGGCCCTCAATAATTGAAGCGCGCGTCGCCGGCGTACCAAGGCCTTTTTCGCTCATGGCTTCGCGCAACTCCTCGTCGTCGATCAACTTTCCCGCGCCCTCCATCGCCGACAGCAGGGTGGCTTCACTGAAGCGTGCCGGCGGTTTGGTCTGTGTCGCCAGCACCTCGACGGCGCTCGTTGATACCTTGCCCTCGGGCACGGCGGCAAGCATGGGAGCCTCGCCCGTATCGGCCTCCTTGCCGTAAATGGCCAGCCAACCGGCCGCGACCATCACCCGACCTTCGCTGCGGAAGGGCTCGCCCTTGACCCGGGTAATGCGCGTGGTGACCAGAAACTCGGCCGACGGGAAAAACACCGCGAGAAAACGCTTGACCACCAGGTCGTAGAGCTTGGTTTCAATTTCCGACAACGCCTTGGGCGCCTGCAGCGTCGGGATGATTGCGTGGTGGTCGGAAATCTTGGCGTTGTTAAAAATCCGCTTGTTCGGTTTTACCCACTTGCTCTTGATCACTTCCTTGGCGAAGGGCGCGTAAGCACCGCTGCTGAGCATCTTCATCGTGCCCATGACCGTCGGGATGTAGTCCTCGGGCAGCGCCTTGGAATCGGTTCGCGGGTAGGTCAGCACCTTGTGTTTCTCGTAAAGCGCTTGGGCGAGCGACAAGGTGGTCTTGGCCGAAAAGCCGAAGCGGCCGTTGGCTTCGCGTTGCAGGCTGGTCAGGTCGAACAACGCCGGAGCCGCCTGGGTTGTGGGTTTGCTGTCTTCCTCGACAATGCCCGGCTGGCCCTCGCAATTGGCGCGCAATTCCTCGGCCCGCGAAGCCTCCCAGATGCGTTCGGGCCGCAGTTCGGCGTTCTCGGCCTTGGCCTCCTTGGAAAAGGATTCGTCGAGCCAGCGGCCTTTGTACTCACCGCCCTTGCCGTTGAAGGTGCCGTGCACTTCCCAGTAGTCGCGCGGCACGAAACTGCGGATGCGCTGCTCACGCTCCACCAGCACCGCAAGCGTCGGCGTTTGTACGCGACCCACCGTGGTCTTGTAAAAACCGCCCTCCTTGGAATTGAAGGCGGTCATCGCCCGTGTGCCGTTGATGCCTATAAGCCAGTCCGATTCGGAGCGGCACACTGCGGCGTCGGCAAGCGGGAGCATGTCCTTGTCCTTGCGCAAGGCGTCAAAACCAGCGCAAATCGACGCCTGGGTCATGGACTGCAGCCACAGGCGCTCAATCGGCTTTTTTACCCCGGCGTGCTGAATGATGTAACGGAAAATCAGCTCGCCTTCGCGGCCCGCGTCGCAGGCATTGACGATGCCACTTACGTCCTTGCGCTTGAGCAGTTTTACCAGCACCTTGAGGCGGTCTTCCGAGCGTTCGATCGGTTTCAGGTCGAAATGCGGCGGGATTACCGGCAGGTTGGCAAAAGACCATTTGCCACGCTTGACCTCATGTGTTTCCGGTGCCACCAGTTCAAGCAGATGCCCCACCGCCGAGGAAAGGACCATATCGTCGCTTTCGTAGTAGTCGCCGTGGCGGGTAAATCCGCCCAGCGCCTTGGCGATGTCTCCGGCTACCGATGGTTTCTCGGCGATGATGAGTTTCTTACTCATGAATGCATGGGCCGCAAAGGGTTATGATGGTCATGCCAGGGGGGATACGCCCGCCAGAGAACCGGCGGCACGGTAAAAGCGCAGCATGATAAGAGCGGCCCGCACCAAAAGGCAAGCGAAATGCTCAAACGCTGGTTATTTACCGGCGAGGCTAAGTACCGGTTTAGTGTACTTGCCGCTGGGATCCGTCGGGCAGAAGTTCATCCAGAACAAGCGTGTCGACGTTGCCGTGCTGCGTCCACAGCACCATCAACACGATTACCCGGAGCTTGTCGAGACCGACTGAATCATCGGCGACCGCCATGGCGCGCTCAATGATGATTTCGCGCAAGATGGGCGTGAGCACGCCGGCGCTTTCAAGGAATACGATGAAGCCGCGGCTATCGGCGGACAGCTTGTCCAGCTCCTTTGGGGAATAGCCGCGAAAGGCGTCCGAAAGGTCGATTGCTTCGGGGAGCGCCGTCTGTGGAACGTCGGTAAGGCTTTTCAGCCAGTCGAGGGCGTCGTGCACATCCTCGTTTTCGAATCCCGCCGCCGCCAGTTTGCGCTGTAGAGAACCGTGATCGGGCGAGAGATCGGCCTGATAAAAATTTTCAAACAGATAAACGAGGACTTCATACATGGCGTGCGTAGGACCTCAAGTCTTAGGATAGTCGTTGATAACGGCCTCCGGGGAGGCTGGCTATTTTTCCTTCGAGCTCCAGTTCGAGCAGCATCGCCGATACTACCGCCGCCGTCAAGCCCGAACGCTCTACCAGGGTATTGATGCCGCAGCTATCGTACCCCATATGTAGTAGCAGACCGCTTTCCTGCCCCGATATTTTGGGGATTGGGGCATTGCGCGCCGGCAGTGAGGCGCCGAGCTCCTCAAGCACGTCGGCGGCGCTTTCGACCAGTTTCGCCCCCTGTTTTATCAGCCGGTGGCAGCCGCGCGATAGCGGTGAATGGATGGAGCCGGGGATGGCAAACACCTCGCGCCCCTGCTCTGCTGCCTGGCGGGCGGTAATGAGCGAGCCGCTGGAGACCGCGGCCTCAATGACGAGGCAACCCCGCGTGAGCCCGGCAATAAGGCGGTTGCGCCGTGGAAAGTTGCCGGCATTGGGCGGAGTAGCGACTGGAAATTCAGAAACCAGCAATCCGCGGGTGGCAATATCCTCGCCCAAGGCGCGGTTGCTGGCTGGATACAAGGCATCGGCACCGGTTCCAAGCACCGCAACGGTTGAACCGCGGCCTGCCAGTCCGCCGCGATGTGCTGCGGCGTCAATGCCCAGGGCGAGACCGCTCACTATGGTCAGGCCGGCGTCGCTGAACGCGCGCGCGAAACTCTCCGCATTGGCGAGGCCTTGCGGCGTGGCGTTGCGGCTGCCGACGATCGCCAGGGCTTGCGATTCGAGCAATTCAAGGCGGCCGCGCAGGTAAAGCAGCGGCGGCGGATCGGCAATTTCCAGCAGCAGGCGCGGATAGGCTGCATCAGCCAGGGAGAGAATGGTGTTGCCCTCGTGCGCCGCCCATTCGAGAGCTGCGGCGACTTCAGTGTTGCGGTGTTGGTCGAGGATGCGCCTGGCCATGTCCGAGGGTACGGCACGGCACAGGCTGGCGTGACTTGCGCCAAGAATGTGCTCGGGCAGGCCGAAAGCGGAAAGCAGTTTGCGAAACGTTGCCGGCCCCAGTCCGTCGACCAGACTGAGCCGGACCCAGGAAGCCAGTCCGGGATCGGGCTTCATGCGCGGGTAATCAGGGGGATTTCACGACGTCGTTGATATCTACCGCCCGCGAACTTTCCATTACCAGCGCGTACGACACCTGGTCGAAAGTACGAAAAACGAAAACCAGCCCATAGCGCACATCAGGCAGCTTGGTGGTCGCGACGACACGCTCGCCGCCCAGTTCCGGTGCTTTTTCAATCACCGTCTCGCCAAGACGGTAAACGGCGAGGACGGCGCCGTTATCAATGCCATCGCGCGCACCCCGGTTGAGGATGATGATCGAGTTACGCCCGGCCGAGGTCAGTCCGCCGTATACGCCCATCACGCGCCCGCTTACCGCAGTTTTCGGCGGGTGCGGAAGATAATCATTCGATGGCGGAGCGCCGGCGGCGACTAGGCGGGCGCTCAAACCGATTTCCTGTGTAGACGTGGTAATGCGCAAGATCGCCGGTTCGCCGGGCTGTTCAATGGTTCCGGTTCCGAGATAGACCGCTTCGTAGCCGAGCGTCTTTTTGCTCTCCGGATCAATCAGGGCCTTGCCGGGACGATACAACAGCCAGGTGCTGGCCTTGCTGTCGCCAATGCCGCGCACATAAGCGATGTCGCCGGCACCGAGGTAGACGTTGGTGAGCCCGGTGGAGATAACCCGTGGTGCGCGGTCTAAGCCGTCCTGTTCTATCACCAGGGGTTTTGACAGGAAGGGCTCGATTGCCAGCGCAGGAATCGACGGGATGGCGGCGCTGATCACTTCGCCGCGTACGCGCGGCAGCAGCCGCACGGTTTCGCCCGCGCCGGCGAGCCTGAGTCGTGCCTCGGCGCCGGAGCGATCGAGCACGATTACATCGCCCGGATAGATGCGATTCGGGTTCTTGATCTGATCCTGGTTTAATTTCCAGATTTCCGCCCAGCGCCAGGGTTCCTTGAGGAATTTTCCGGAAATACCCCAGAGCGTGTCACCCTTTTCAACAATGTAACGGTCCGGGGCGTTTTCCTTGACCTGAATCGGTGGGGCTTGTTGGGCAAAGGCCGGCATGCACAGCGCGAATATCAGCGCGGCTATGGTCGAACGCGGCATAATTGGCTTGTGCATAGAATTATCGGCCCCCATTTTCGCACCCGGCAGGCTCAATTCACGTGATTTCGCGCACATCATCGACAAAGATCGGCGACGCGGCCACGGTGAGACCATAACGGATGACTGGCAAGATCTTACAGTCTAGGTTAAATTTAGCACCTAATACATTCAATTAGCAAGTTTTTATGCTTCTAGAGATTCTCCGCTATCCCGACCCCCGCCTGCACACGGTCGCCCAACCCGTGGAGCGTGTGGACGAGGCCATTCGCCGCCTGGTCAGCGACATGGCGGAGACTATCTACGCGGCGCCGGGAATCGGTCTTGCAGCAACTCAGGTCAACGCACACAAGCAAGTTATCGTGATCGACGTTTCCGAATCGCGTGATCGGTTGCTTACCCTGATAAATCCGGTAATTACCGCCCGTTCCGGCGTGCAGTTTTGTGAAGAAGGTTGTCTATCCGTGCCGGGATTTTACGAGCCGGTGGAACGCGCCGAAACCGTCGCGGTGCGTGCGCTCGATCGCGAGGGCAAGCCGTTTGTCCTCGAAGCCAGCGGTTTGCTGGCGGTTTGCGTGCAGCATGAGATGGATCATCTCATGGGCAAGGTGTTCGTCGAATACCTGTCGCGGCTAAAGCAGGCCCGTATCCGCGCCAAGCTTGAAAAGCAGCGAAAAACCGCAGTCTGATTCGCAGGATTTCATGAAAATTGTATTTGCCGGGACACCGCAGTTTGCGGCCGCCGCACTGGCTGCGCTGCTGGCCGCCGGGCACGAAATTGTGTTAGTGCTCACTCAGCCTGATCGCGCTAGTGGACGAGGGTTGCAGGTAAAGCCAAGCCCCGTGAAGTCGATTGCTTTGGCGCATGGCCTGCCAATATTCCAGCCTGAAACCCTCAAAGATACGGCAGTTGTGGCGCGGATTACGGAGACCGTACCGGAGCTTCTGGTGGTCGCCGCATACGGTCTTATCCTGCCGCAAAACGTTCTTGATATCGCGCCGCGCGGCGCGCTCAATATCCATGCCTCGCTGCTGCCGCGCTGGCGCGGCGCGGCACCGGTGCAGCGCGCTATCCTCGCCGGGGACAGCGAAACCGGCGTTTGCATCATGCAAATGGACGCCGGCCTTGATACCGGGGCGGTGCTGAAAAGCCAGTCTCTGCCGATTGCGACAGCCGACACCGCAGGAACCCTGCTCGAGCGGTTGACGGCGATGGGCGCGCGTCTCATCGTCGAAGTGATCGCCACCCTCAATATTCCCGGGAAAAATCCCGTCATTGCTTTGGCGCAGCCGGTGGAGGGCGTTACCTATGCGGCCAAGGTTCAGAAGCACGAAGCAAGACTCGATTGGGATGAGCCGGCACAGCTTGTCGCGCGTAAAATCCGCGCCTTCAATCCAGCCCCCGGCGCGGTGACGCGCATCAAGGGTGCCGAGGTAAAAATCTGGCGCGCCCTGTCGTGCGACGGCGCCGGCGTTCCCGGCGAGATTCTGTCGCTCGGCAATGGTGTGGTGCGCGTGGCCTGCGGGCAAGGCGCGTTGCAATTACTTGAACTGCAACGGGCTGGTGGCAAGCGCCAGGGGGCAGACGAATTCGTGCGCGGTATCGTGCTACAAAGCGGCGATCGCTTCGAAGCGCCTTCACCGGGCTAGCACCGGAGCAAAAAAGGGGGGCTAGCCGCCGCACGACCCGGCTTACGGTGGGTTCTTGTGCCGGCGCGGCGCAACAGCGGCGGCCAAGCGGATAGAATGGGCGCGCCATGTCAGCCCCGCCCGTTTTCGCCCACTCCCTTGCCCAATCCATGCGCGCTTCCGCCAGCGTGGTTGCGGCCGTGGCCGGCGGCGAGAGTCTTGGCAAAGCTTTGCTGCGTATCGCCGACCGCCCGGAGAATGGTGAGGCGCTGAGGGCGGCGATCCGCGATCTGTCCTACCGCACCTTGCGCGAGTACGGCATAAACGCAGCGCTGCTTGATGCCCTGCTGCATAAACCCCTCGCCAGTCCGGAGCTGCGCGCCTTGTTGCTGGTTGCCCTGAACGAGCTGCGCTCTGCTCCCCAGTTTGCCCACACCACCGTAGACCAGGCGGTAGAGGCGGCGCGTCAGGCGGGCCTTGATGCCGCGGTCGGGCTGGCCAATGCGGTACTGCGGAATTTTTTGCGCAATAGCGAATCCCTGCAGCGCACGGCTGAGGAGAGCGAGGCCGTTCTTTGGCGCCATCCACAATGGTGGGTCGACCGGTTGCGGCGAGCCTACCCCGACCAGTGGCGGGGGGTGCTGGCGCAATCGAACAACCATCCGCCAATGTGCCTGCGCGTCAACCTGCGCAAGACGACGCTGCCCGATTTTGCCGACAGGCTGCGCGCCAGCGGCATCCCGGCAACAGTGCTCTCCGCAACTGCGCTGCTACTCGAGCGTCCCGTACCGGTGGGCCAGATCCCCGGATTCGCGCAGGGCGAGGCCTCGGTGCAGGATGCCGGCGCACAACTGGCGGCGCTGCTCCTGGATGTGCGCCAGGGCATGCGCGTGCTCGATGCCTGTGCGGCCCCCGGCGGCAAGACCGGGCATATTCTTGAAAATGCCGATTGCGCGCTTGTCGCGCTCGAGAACGACGGCCTGCGCGCAGTCAGGATTGGACAGAATCTTGCCCGCCTGGGGCTTGCCGCAGAGGTGGTGACGGGCGACTGCCTGGTCCCGCAAGCCTGGTGGGATGGCAGGCTGTTTGAGCGGATACTGCTCGATGCTCCGTGCTCCGCCTCGGGTGTGGTGCGCCGCCACCCGGATATCAAGTGGCTGCGCCGCGCCAAGGACATTGGCGGGTTTGCCGCCGTACAGCGCGACATGCTGGACGCATTGTGGCCGCTGCTCGCCCCGGGCGGAAAACTGCTTTACGCTACTTGTTCGGTGTTTCCCGAGGAAAACAGCGGGCAGGTCACCGCTTTCCTTGCGCGGCATGCGGATGCGAAGCGTAGTCCGTTTGCACCGGAAATGGCATTGCCCGCGGACGGCCAGTTGCTGCCGGACGAGCAGCACGACGGATTTTTTTACGCCACGCTGGAAAAGACCAACTGATGCTCAAACGCATTCTGTTGCTGCTGGTGCTTGTCACGCACGCCGCAGTCGCCGTCGCCGAGGGCATCGAGGTGCGCCGCGCCAGCGTCGACCTTGGCGACGAAGGCTATGTGGTCAACGCCGATTTCGACATTGAATTGCGGCCGCGACAGGAAGAGGCCATCGACAAGGGCTTGTCGCTGTATTTTTTGGTTGAATTTGAAGCCACCCGCGCGCGCTGGTACTGGCTGGACGAAAAAGTCGTTTCACAACAACAAAGGCTGCGCCTTACCTACCAGCCGTTGACAAGGCAGTACCGCTTGTCCAGCGGAGTCCTGCACCAGAACTTCACTTCACTGGACGAGGCGATGCGCGCGCTTTCGCGCGTGCGCAGCTGGCTTATTTCCGGCACCCCCCAGTTCAAGACCGGCGACAGCTATACCGGCGCCTTGCGCATGCGGCTTGACCTGACGCAGCTGCCCAAGCCGTTTCAGGTCGATGCGCTTACCAGCCGCGACTGGAATCTTTCGTCTGACTGGAAGCGTTGGCCGTTTACCTTGTCCGCGCCGGTCGAGGAAGCGGTGGGCAAGCCGACCGGGGGTGTCGCGCGATGAGCTACCTGCTGCTGGTCAGTGTCGGCGTCGGCGCGGTGCTGCTGTTTCTTTTGGCGGCGGCGAGCGCCAATACGCCGTTGTTCGCGCAGCATTACCCGCTGTTGCTGGGCCTCAATGCGGTGCTGGTGCTCGGATTGCTGGCCCTGGTCGGCTACCAGCTGGTTACGCTCTGGCACGCGCGTCGCGCCAAGGTGTTCGGTTCGCTGCTTACCTTCCGGCTGGTGCTGATGTTTGCCCTGGTCGCGCTGGTCCCCGGCGCCCTGGTCTACACCGTGTCGCTGCAGTTCCTCGCCAAGAGCATTGAGTCCTGGTTTGACGTGCGCGTGGAAAACGCGCTTGAAGGTGGCATAAATCTTGGCCGCGCCGCGCTCGATAACCTGCTGGTCGATTTGCGCGGCAAAGCCACCAGCATGGCCCTTGAACTGTCTGACCAACCTTTGCCGCAGCAGTCGTTCATGCTCAATCGCATGCGCGAGCAATCGGGCGTCAGCGACGCGCTGCTGGTCAGCGGCAGCGGGAAAGTGATCGCCACTTCCAGCCGCGACCTGGGCAAACTGCTGCCCGAGCTGCCCACCCAGGCGCAATTGCGCCAGGCGCGCCAGGCGCGCAGCTACGGTGCGGTCGAGGGCGCCGAGCGCGCCCTTTCATTGCGCGTAATCGTGCCCCTTGCGCCGGGCAGTCTCGGCGAGGAATTGCGCTTTTTGCAACTCACGCAGCCGGTGCCCGGAGCGCTCGCCGCCAATGCCGAGAGCGTGCAAAGCGTGTACCGCGCCTACAAGGAACTGTCCTTGTCGCGCGACGGGCTGCGCGATATCTATCTGCTTACCCTGACGCTGACGCTGCTGCTGGCGCTTTTTTCGGCCATTGCACTGGCCTTTGTGCTGTCGCGCCGGCTGTCCGGGCCGCTGGCCGAACTGGCGCAGGGCACCCAGGCCGTGGCGCGCGGCGACTTCAGCCGGCGCGTGCTGGTGCAAAGCCGGGACGAACTGGGCATCCTCACCAAATCATTCAACAGCATGACCAGCCAGCTTGAGGACGCGCGTACCGTTACCGAGGCGAGCCGTGCCGAGCTGGAAACGACCAAGACCTATCTTGAAAACATCCTCGCCAACCTTTCCGCCGGGGTGCTGGTATTTGACGCCGCATTCGCTCTTGCAACCGCTAATCACAGCGCCGGGACCATTCTCGGACAGGACATCAGCCAGTTATCCGGTCGCACTCTGGACGAGTGGACCCAACACCCCGAGCTGGCCGCGACCATACGCGATGAGTTTCGCAAGCGCGGCGAGGCAGCCTGGCAGCAGCAGCTCGAACTGCCCGGGCGCGGCCAGGTGTTGCTGTTGCGCGGATCGCAACTGCCCACTGCGGGCGGCGGCTATATCGTGGTGTTCGACGATATTTCGCAGCTGGTGCAGGCGCAGCGCGCCTCGGCCTGGGGCGAGGTGGCGCGCCGCCTCGCGCACGAAATCAAGAATCCGCTCACGCCGATCCAGCTCTCGGCGGAACGGTTGCAGATGAAGCTTGCCGGCAAACTGGCGCCCGATGACATGGCCGTGCTCGACCGCGCCACCGAGACCATCGTCAACCAGGTCACCTCGATGAAGAACATGGTCGACGATTTTCGCGACTATGCGCGCATGCCCACACCGGTGCTCGGCCCGCTCGACCTCAACCGCCTTGTCGGCGAAGTGCTGGGCTTGTACGGCCACACCGGTCCGGCCATAGACGCGCGTCTTGCGCTGGGACTGCCGGCGGTGTCCGGCGACACCAACCAGATGCGCCAGGTGATCCACAACCTGCTGCAAAACGCCCAGGACGCGCTGGTCGGCATACCCGACGCCCGCATCGAGCTGCGCACCGAACTCGTAGGCAACAAGGTGTTGCTGGTGATCGGCGACAACGGCAGCGGCTTCCCCGAGAACATCATGCAACGCGCCTTTGAGCCCTATGTGACGACCAAGCCCAAAGGTACCGGGCTTGGCCTGGCGATCGTTAAAAAGATCGTCGATGAGCACCACGGCACCATCAGCATCGAAAACCGCACCGAGGGCGCGACCGTCCTTGGCGCACAAATACGGATTGTGCTGCCGCTGGCTCAGGCGGCGTGATCCGGGCACACCAAAGCTGACGCAAAAACATGGCACAAATACTGGTAGTTGACGACGAAATGGGCATACGCGAACTGCTCTCGGAGATTCTCTCCGACGAGGGCCATGACGTGTGCCTTGCCGAGAACGCCACCGTCGCGCGCGCGCAGCGGGCAAAAGCGCGGCCCGACCTGGTCCTGCTCGATATCTGGATGCCCGATACCGATGGTATTTCGCTGCTCAAGGAATGGGCCGCTGGCGGCCAGCTCACCATGCCGGTGGTGATGATGTCCGGACACGCCACCATAGACACTGCGGTCGAGGCCACGCGCATCGGCGCCCTCGATTTCCTGGAAAAACCCATCGCCCTGCAAAAACTGCTGGCCACGGTAAAGCGCGCGCTGCGCCTGCAGGAAGGCACAGCGCTGCCCGGGGCGGGCCTCGTACTGGCCAACCTCGGCCGCTCGACCCTGATCAACGATTTGCGGCGCCGCCTGGCACAACTTGCCGGGGTGGGTGCGCCGCTGCTGTTGCGCGGTGAAGCCGGCGCCATGCCCGAGTTGTACGCCAGGGCGCTGCTTGCGGGTAATGCGCCCTTTGTCGTTGCGACGGCACGGCTCGACGATCCCGCGCATGACCTGCTGCAAGAGGCCGCGGGCGGCATACTTTTTGTCGAGGAGCTGTTGCTGCTTAACCGCAACCAGCAAAAACATTTGGCAACCCTGGCCACGCGCTCAGATCGCCATAATGTCCGGCTGGTATCGTTTACCGCCGTCGATCCGGCGGTGCTGGTTGGCGGGCATGCTTTCGATGCCGGCCTGCTGGCACGGCTGGGCGAGCTCAGTTTTGCGCTGCCGGCGCTGCGCCAGCACGCCGAAGACATTCCCGACATCGCCGCCGTGGTGCTGGCGCAGCTGGTTGAGACGAAGTTTTGCCCGCCGCGCCGCTTTTCCACCGCCGCGCTCAACTCTCTGCGTAATTTTGCCTGGCCACGTAACCTTGAAGAGTTGCAGCAGGCGGTGAAAAGCATCGCCATTACCGCGCTTGGCGACGAAATCGGCCCCGACGAAGTGGAACAGGCACTGGCCCAGCTAAATGGTGATGCGCCAGACTCCGCGACCCTCTTTCTCGACCTTCCCCTGCGTGAGGCGCGCGAAGCGTTCGAGCGCGCCTATTTTGAGCACCACCTCGGCCGCGAACAAGGCTCAATCATCCGCGTGGCCGAAAAAAGCGGACTGGAACGCACCCATCTTTACCGCAAGTTGAAGACCCTCGGTATCGCCGCCTCGCGCAAGGATGACAAGGATTAGCCCGGTCCGTGCGCCGCCAAAAGGCATACAATATCGGGCGAACCCGAACAATAACGAAACTGCCTTTTGAAAATAATCATTCTCGGCGCGGGACAGGTCGGCAGCACGGTCGCCGAAAGCCTGGTCTCCGAGGCCAACGACATTACCGTTGTCGATACCGACGGTCCGCGACTGCACGCGCTGCAGGACCGTCTGGACCTGCGCACGCTGGTCGGCAGCGCCGCCCATCCGGCGACGCTGGTCGAGGCCGGCGTCGAGGACGCCGACCTGCTGATTGCGGTCACCCAGAGTGACGAGGTTAACCTGGTCGCTTGCAAGATCGCGGCGCAGATGTTCAACCTGCCGACGCGCATCGCGCGCATCCGCTCGAGCTCCTACCTCAATAACGAGGCGGTGTTTTCCCCCGAGTGTTTTGCCGTCGATCACGCCATCTGCCCCGAACAGATACTCACCGACTACATCGTCAAACTGGTCGAATTTCCCGAAGCGCTGCAGGTGGTGGAGTTTGCCGGCGGCTTGGTGAGCCTGATTGCGGTGCGCGCGTTCAAGGGCGGACCGCTGGTCGGCCACCCGCTGAAGGACCTTCGCAAGCACATTCCGAATGTCGATGCGCGCATCGCCGCCATATTCCGCGGTGACAGCCCGATCGTGCCCGAGGGCGACACCGTGGTGCAGGCGGGCGACGAAGTATTTTGCATGGCGGCGACCAAGGATATCCGCACCGTGATGCAGGAATTGCGCCGCATGGACCGGCCGGTCAAGCGCGTGATGATCGCCGGCGGCGGCAACATCGGTGAACGCCTGGCGCGCGCCCTGGACGGGGATTACCTGGTAAAAATCATCGACCGCAACAAACCGCGCTGCGAGCGGCTGTCAAACGTTCTCGACAATGCGCTGGTGCTCAACGGTGATGTTACCGACGAGACATTGCTCGAATCGGAAAACGTCGACGAGATGGACCTTTTCATCGCGGTGACCAACGATGACGAGAACAACATCATGTCGACGCTGCTGGCCAAGCGCATGGGCGCGCGCCGCGTGGTGGCCCTGATCAACCGGCGTGCCTACGTCGATCTGCTGCAGGACGGGCGCATTGATATTGCCATATCGCCGGCCCTGGCCACCATAGGATCGCTGCTCGCCCATGTGCGCCGTGGCGACGTGGCGCAGGTGCACAGCCTGCGGCGCGGCGCGGCCGAGGCGCTGGAGGCGGTGGTGCACGGCGATGCCGGTTCCTGTCGCATGGTCGGGCGTAAGCTCGAGGACATCGAATTGCCCAAAGGCGCCACCATCGCTGCGCTGGTGCGCGGCGAGGAGGTGATCATGGCCCACCACGACACCGTTGTGGAGACCGGGGACCATGTGATTGTGTTCGTGACCGAGAAGAAAATGGTGCCCAAGGTCGAAAAGCTGTTCCAGGTCAGCGCCGGCTTTCTCTGACCGGGGCGACGAGGGAACGTGGTCCGCCTGCCTGCCGTCCTTAACGTCCTCAGCGTGGTCATCATGCTGTTCGCGTTGTGCATGGCTTTCCCCCTCGCGTTTGCCGTGTACCTTGACGATGGCACCCGGCTGGTGTTCGAGCAGAGCATGCTGATCACGGCCGCGGCCGGGGCGCTGTTGCGCGTCGCCACCAAGGGGCAGCGGCGCGAACTGCAGACGCGCGACGGCTTCTTGCTGGTAGCGCTTGTCTGGACCGTGTTGCCGGCTTTTGCCACGCTGCCGCTGATGCTCTATCTCGACACCCTGTCCTTTACCGACGCCTATTTTGAAACGGTGTCGGGGCTGACCACCACCGGCGCGACGGTGTTGAGCGGCCTCGACCAGTTGCCCCATTCGATCAATATATGGCGCACTTTCCTGGTGTGGCTGGGTGGCATGGGCATCATCGTCCTGGCGGTGGCCATCCTGCCGTTGTTGGGCGTGGGCGGCAGCCAGATTTACAAGGCTGAAACGCCGGGACCAATGAAGGACACCAAGCTGACCCCGCGCATCACCGAAACCGCCAAGGGCCTGTGGGTGGTGTATTTGCTCATCACCGTCGCCTGTTTTCTGTGCCTGCGCATGGCCGGCATGAGCTGGCTTGACGCCATGATGCACACCTTTTCGACCATGGGGCTGGGCGGCTTTTCCTCCCACGACGACAGTTTTGGTTTCTGGAATTCCCCGGCCATCGAAGGCGTGACGATTGTGTTCATGTTGATCGCCGGCATCAATTTCGCCACCCACTTTATCGCCTTGCGCCGGCGCAGCACCGCGCCGTATGTGCGCGATCCGGAAGCCGGATTGTTCCTGCTGGTGGTGCTTGGCAGTTGTGTCGGCATTGCGCTCTACCTGTGGTTTCACGGCGTCTACGCGAGTTTCTGGACGGCTTTGCGCTTTGCCAGCTTCAACCTTGTCTCGATTGCCACCACCACTGGCTTTGCCAGCACCGATTACAACCTGTGGCCGATATTCGCGCCGGTGTGGATGTTGTTCCTGTGCTGTTTTGCCAGTTGCTCCGGCTCCACCGGTGGCGGCATAAAAATGATCCGCGCGGAACTGATGGCGCGCCAGGCGGTGCGCGAACTGACGCGCATCATCCACCCGCGTGCGGTGGTGTCGGTCAAACTGGGTGGCGAAACGGTGGAAAACAAGATTATTTTCGCCGTCCTCGCCTTCATGCTGGTTTACGGCGGCAGCGTAATTGCCATGACCATGCTGCTGGCCGCATCCGGGCTCGACATCATCACCGCCTTTACCGCGGTGATCGCCTGTATCAATAACACCGGTCCCGGCCTCAACCTGGTCGGGCCGGCGACAACCTATGCCGTGCTCACGGACTTCCAAACCTGGGTCTGTACCATCGCCATGCTGCTCGGTCGGCTGGAATTATTCACGCTTATCGTTGTATTCACGCCGGGTTTCTGGCGCCGCTAGACGGCTGCCGTACCGACCACAACCCCGGCCCGGGCCGGAGAACACATCACTATGCTGACGCACCCATTCGCAATGCTCACCGCGGTAATCGTTGCGCTCGCCCTGGTTCTGTTGCTGGCTTTGCTGGTACACCAGGGGCGGCGCTCGCTGCCGGAAATTTTATCCGGTGCATTCGTGTTCGGCGTGCTGGTCGGAACGATGGGCGGCCTGCTCGGCGGCGCGTGGTGTTATTTTGTCCCCGGTGTCGCTTGCGTACCGGGCGAAGCCTTGCTTGGCGGCCCGTTTGGTTTTGGCCTCGGCGTACTCTGGTTCATGTTTTGGTGGTGGCGCGAGGCGCGCCCGGACTGAGGCGTAGCGGGCCCCGGTCTTTCTCCTGATTTTCCATCAAAGCAAAATGGGAAACCCGCGCCAGACAAGGCTTTGGAGTCGATTTGGGTGACTAAATTGTCACTTTTCCCGCGGCACGGCCGGCCTCGCCAGCGGGACCGTTCGCCGCTATTTTTTTACTGGCGGTGGGGTCATGATCTTGCCCAGGCCCGAACGGCCCGAGGCGGGGACCTCCGGCTTTTTCGGTTGCTTGGGTTTTTTTTGTTCGCGGTTGCTGCGTAGCTGACCTTTGGCCATGTTGCTGCTCCTAGTATGCGGCGCGTGCCGACAAAGCAGCGCGGTTGTCGAAAAGGCCGGGCGCTCTATGCGCACAACCCCGACCAGTCTACTACCGGCGGGATACTTCAGTTTTGCAATTTGAAGGAGTCGAGAAAGGTATCGAGTTCGGTTTGGCCAACCCCGCCCTGGTTGCCCACGGCGGCGATCTGGTAGAGGCGGCGGCCGTCGGTGACAAAGCGCACCTGCAGCACCATCACGCTGTCGCCGCGACGGCCCTCCGCCAAGATCATGCGTCCCGGCCTGCCGCCGACGCCAAGCGGTTTCTCGATGGTGACACGGCCCGAGATGTTGCGCAGCAGTGCGTCGCGCTGTTCGTCAATGTGCTTGTCCGTATTCGTGCCGGACGGGTAGTCGGCATAGCCGACGCCGAAGACCCAGCCCGCCGCCTGCGCCGAAGTCATGGTCATGCTTACTTCGCCGGCGCTGCTGTTGAGCGTGCGCGTGTGTTCCTGCGGCTTGGCCGGCAGGGTGATGCTATACCGGCCTTGCGCCGAGGGGACTTCACGCCAGTCAAGTTCGCTATAGCAGCCGGCTAAAGTCAGGGTCAGGCAGGCCAGCGCCGTGACGGCGGCCTTGACCCATGCCCTGCCCCGTACTCTTGCCACGTGCGCGCCGGATGCGGCCTTACTTGGCGGCGATGACCGCGATCTCCACCAGCATTTTCGGGTCGGCCAGCTTGGCTTCGACCGTGGCGCGCGCCGGCAGGTTCGCCGGATCAACCCAGGCCAGCCACTCGACGTTCATGCCGTCGCGGTTGCGTATGTCGGTCAGCCAGATATTGGCGGAGAGGATTTTCGATTTATTGCTGCCGGCCTTGGCCAGTACCTCGTCGATGGTCTTGAGCACCTGCCGGGTCTGGCCGTTGATGTCTTGACCGAGGTCGGTCGCAACCTGGCCGGCAAGGAATACCAGGTTGCCGTACTCGACGGCATCGGACAGGATTTTGTGCGGGTTCTGACGGACGATGTTCATGCGGGATTCTCCCTTGGTTAAGTGGTTTGATTGGCTTAAAAAGGCGTGGCGATTATCGCTGATTTGCCTTCGCTACGCATGGTTTGGCTATGGCAAATCAGCTGGAAAGGCAGGCCAGGCGCGGCTTTCCAGCCTGTTTACGCCGCCGCGGTCTCGCTGGCCTTGCGCTTTTGCGGCTCGTAACCGAGGTTGGGTGCAAGCCAGCGTTCCGCTTCGGCAAGGCTCATGCCCTTGCGCCGGGCGTAGTCGGCGACCTGGTCGTGGCCGATTTTGCCGAGGGCGAAGTACTGCGACTGCGGATGCGAGAAATAAAATCCGCTGACCGCCGCGGCCGGCCACATGGCAAAGCTTTCGGTCAGCGTGATGTTCAGCGCCGGCGCATCGAGCAGGCTGAACAGCGTGCCTTTTTCGGTGTGTTCCGGGCAGGCCGGATAGCCCGGGGCCGGGCGGATGCCGCGGTATTGTTCCGCGATCATCGCTTCGGTCGACAGCGATTCGTCGGCGGTATAGCCCCAGAATTCGCGGCGCACACGCTGGTGCAATAGTTCGGCAAAGGCCTCGGCCATGCGGTCGGCCAGGGCCTTGAGCATGATGGCGTTGTAGTCGTCGTGCGC
>CAMAWC010000005.1 GCA_945861875.1 Bordetella parapertussis | reverse complement strand
CGCCGGCATAGCGAAAGCGGTTGATGCTGGCATTGAGCACGCCGAAATTGCGCGGCGTGTCTAGCGGCGAGGCGGTGGCGTGCTGATACAGGTGCGCCAGCACGCCGCCATGGCAGACCACCACCATGGTGCCGCCGGCATGCAGGCCGGCCAGCCGGGTGAACGCCGTGACGCAGCGGTCATAGGCCTGGCGCAGGCTTTCGCCCCCGGGCATGCGAAAGTCGGGCTCGGGCCGGCGCAGGCGCTCAAGTGTGTCGCCGTGCGCGGCGATGATCTCGGTTTCGGTGAGGCCCTCGAGAATGCCGAAGTTGCGCTCGCGCAAAGCTACATCGGCTTTTACCGCGTGGCCGCTGAGGCCGGCAATGGCGCCCGCCGTGTCGAGTGCGCGTCCCAGGTCGCTTGAGTAGATGACGTCAAAGGGCTCGCCGGCGAGGCGTCGGCCGAGCGCCGCTGCCTGGGTCCGGCCACGCGGCGAAAGCGGGCTGTCCTGGTGCCCTTGAAAGCGGCCTTGCAGGTTCCACTCGGTTTCACCGTGGCGGATGGCAATCAGTTGGGTATCGGGCATGGTGCGAACGGGACGCTGCCCGGTGTGCGTGGTTTGCGGTTGACCGCGGCAGGCGGTGACTATGATGCTATTTTACCGCAGGCTCACGGCGGCGGGCCGGGTGCCGGCCCGGAAAAAAACGGGACGGCGAACCGTCCCGTTTCATCTTGCCCGACCCGCCGGCGGGCTTACTTCCCGGCTTTGGCCGCCTTGGCGGCTTTTTTATCCTGGTTCAGCTGTTTCTCGTCCTGCTTGATTTTCTTTTTGTCGCCTTTGATTGCGGCATTGTCGGCCTTGAGCTTGGCCTGGTCGGCCTTGACCGCATCCTTGTTGCCCGTCGCCTTGTCGGCCTGCAGTTTCGCCTTGTCCGCCTTGGCCACGTCCTTGTCGGACTTGAGCTTGTCGCGGTCGGCCTTTAAGGCCTTTTGGTCTGCCTGTATGGCCGCATTGGGCGCCTTGCCGGCGGGTGCCGGCGCCGGCGCTTGTGCGAATGCGGTGCCAAACGAAAGAACCAGTGCCAGGGTCATCAGGGTGCGCTTCATGTTTCCTCCTTTATTAATGGGGTACTGCTGTTTCCTTAACGGCACAGGTGGCGCGGCGTTGACCTGGCCGGCTAATCGTCCCAGCGGTAGAATTTGGCCTGAGACTTGGTATAGGCCATGCGGCGCAGTTTGTCGGAGCGGAACAGCCAGAAAAAGCCCAGCGCACAGACGGTGATAACCAGCAGGGCGATGGCGGAAATGAGCGGCAGGTGCATGGTATTCTCCCGAAAAAATGTCGTGGGTACATTGGATACTGCAGCGACCGGCAACCCAAGGTAATTTACCAACGCTTGCGCGGCTTACTGATGGATACAGGAACGAAACAGATGCTTACACTTTTGCGTGACATGGTTCACGCCGCACTGCGGTCGCGGTGCGTGGCCGGCGTGTGTTGTGCCGCTGCGCTCGCTTGGGGGCCGGCCGTTCCCGCCGCCGACCTGCCGGTGTTTGATGCGCATATCCACTACAGCCACGATGCCGTCGAGGTATTGCCGCCCAAGGACGCCGCCGCGATCCTGCGCAAGGCCGGCATCAAACGCGCACTGGTTTCGAGCTCCAACGACGAGGGCAACCAGAAACTCATCGCCGAGGCGCCGGAGATCGTGCTCTCTTCCCTGCGTCCCTATCGCACGCGCGCCGACACCGCCGGCTGGACGCGCGAGCCGGCGATCATCACCTACCTCGAAGACCGGTTGAAGCGGCACAAGTACGTGGCGATGGGCGAGTTCCACCTTTACGGCGCCGATGCCGACCTGCCGGTGCCGCGGCGCATGGTCGAACTGGCGAAGCAGCACAAGCTGCTGCTGCATGCACACTCCGATGTCGACGCGATCGAGCGCCTGTTCAAACAGTGGCCGGAGGCGCGCATCCTGTGGGCGCATTCGGGCTTTGCGCAGCCGGCGCAGGTGCGCGAGATGTTGCGCAAGCACAAGAACCTGTGGAGTGACCTGGCGTTTCGCAGCGACCAGGCCTCGGGTGGCAAGGTCAACCCGGACTGGCGCGCCGCTTTTGTTGAATTCCCGGACCGCTTCCTGCTCGGCACCGATACCTATGTGCCTGAGCGCTGGCACTACATCAACGAACACGCCAACTGGTCGCGCGCCTGGCTGGCCGACCTGCCGCCGGACCTCGCCGAGCGTATCGCCTTTAAGAACGGCGATGCCCTTTTTGGAACGCTAAAACCGTGAACCGCCGCCTGCGGCTGCTTTGCGCCCTGCCGGCGCTTGTGGCGGCGGTGCCCGCATACGCCTGTACGCCCGCATTCAAGGGCGCGGCAACCACCGAATCGGCGCATTACACCCTGGCCTGGCGCACGGATCCGGCGGCCATTCCGGTAGGCGGCCATTTTTCGCTCGACTTTGTCGTCTGTCCGAAGACCGGTGCGCCGCTGCCGCAAAGCCTGCGAGTAGATGCGCAAATGCCCGAACACCGTCATGGCATGAACTACAAGGCCACGGTGAGGAGTGAAGGGGCGGGACGCTACCGCGCCGACGGCCTGATGTTCCACATGCCGGGGCGCTGGGAGCTGATGTTTGAATTGCGCGGCCGGGAAACCGAGCGCCTGCTTGCCGAGGTGACGCTCAAATGACCCGGCGACTGTTGCGCACCGTTGCAGGCACGCTGGTGCTGCTCGCCGGCCTCGGCGCCACGGTGGGGGCCGGCGGCGACGCTCTGCTGCCCTTTAGCGCGGACGAGACGGCGGCGATCCTGCGCCACGGCCCCTGGCCGCAGCCCTGGTCGCATGATCCGAGCAACCGCGCTTCGGGCAATGCCGAAGCCATCCATCTTGGCGAGCGGCTGTTTTTTGATCCGCGACTGTCGGTCAACGGCAAGCTGTCCTGCGGCAGCTGCCACGAACCCGAACGCAACTGGATAGACGGCGAAAAACGCGGCATCGGCCTTGCCAGGGTTGATCGCAACACCCCCAGCCTGCTCGACGTGCGCCTGCAGCGCTGGTTCGGCCACGACGGCGCCGCCGACAGCCTGTGGTCGCAAAGCATGCGGCCGGTGGTTGACCCGCGCGAAATGGGCGCCGACGCCGCGCACGTTGCAAGGCTGGTGCGCAACGACGCCAAGTTCGCCTGCCGCTACCAGAATGTTTTTGGCGAAGCACCGTCCGCCGATGATGAAGCGGTGCTGGTCGGCGTGGGCAAGCTGCTCGCCGCCTTCCAGGAAACCATCATCAGCGGGCGCACGCCGTTCGACCGCTTTCGTGACGCGCTGGCGCGCGGCGACCGCCAGGCGGCGGCGCAGTATTCGCTGCCGGCCCAGCGCGGGCTGAAAATATTCATCGGCAAGGGCGCCTGCAACACCTGCCATTTCGGGCCCAATTTCACCAACAATGAATTCGCCGACACCGGGATGTCTTATTTCATCGAGCCTGGGCGTGTCGATCCGGGCCGTCACGGCGGCATCCAGAAACTCAACCAGAGCCCGTACACGCTGCTGTCTCGTTGGAGCGACGACCCGGTGCGCAGCACCGCCACCAGCACGCGCCATGTCGAGCCGGAGCAGCGCAATTTCGGTGAATTCAAGGTTCCGACGCTGCGCAACACCGTGCTCAACGCGCCCTATATGCACGACGGCAGCCTGGCCACACTGCGCGATGTGATCCGCCATTACTCCGAACTCAACGAGGAGCGCCTGCACGCCGACGGCCAGAAAATCCTCAAACCGCTGCACCTTAGTGCCGACGAGACCAATGACCTGCTGGTGTTCCTCGAAAGCGTTTCGACCTTTACCTCACCCTGGCGCGGCAACAGCGGCACCGATGACCCGCAGTGCGAACTGAAGAAAAAATGACTGCGGCGCGGCATGCCATCGGCTGGAAACCCTTGCAGGGCGCGCTTCGACCGGTAGGCCAAAGCCGCTCGACGGGCGCCGAGCATGCTCGGCGAAATCCCCGTCTCGCCCCGGCTGGTACGGGTTTCCAGCCGTTCGCCAATTAAAAACGGATGCCGCGGCATGAGCGGAACACGTGAACTTGCTGCCGCTTTCGACATCCAAAAGCTTGCGCCGGATTTTTATGACGACCCGTTCCGCTACTACCGCGCACTGCGCGAGCACGAGCCGGTCAAGCGCCTGCCCGACGGTTCGTATTTCCTTACCCGCTACGCCGACGTGTCCGCGGTCTACAAGGACATCAAGACCTTCAGCTCGGACAAGAAGGTCGAGTTCAAGCCCAAGTACGGCGACTCGCCGCTCTATGAGCACCACACCACCAGCCTGGTGTTCAACGATCCGCCGCTGCACACCCGGGTTCGCCGCCTGATCATGGGCGCAATCACGCCGCGTGCGACGGCTGAAATGGCCCCGGGCCTCGTCAAACTGGTCGACGGGCTGCTTGACGCGATGGCGCGCAAGCAGGCCGCCGGGGGGGGGATCGACCTGATAGAAGATTTTGCCTCTGCCATTCCGATCGAAATCATCGGCAACCTGCTAGGCGTGCCGCACGCCGAGCGCGGCCCCTTGCGCGGCTGGTCGCTCGCCATCCTCGGTGCGCTCGAGCCGGCGCTGAGCGCCGAACAACTGCGGCGTGGCAATGATTCGGTGCGCGACTTCCTTGCCTACCTGGAAGGCCTGGTGGCCGAGCGCACGCGCCATCCGCTCGACCCCGAGCGCGACGTGCTGACGCGATTGATACAGGGCGAAGTCCAGGGCGAAGGGCGGGGCGAGAAACTGACCCACAGCGAATTGTTGCAAAACTGCATTTTTATCCTCAACGCCGGGCACGAAACCACCACCAACCTCATCGGTAACGGCCTGGTGGCGTTGGCGCAGTGGCCGGAACAAAAGGCGCGGCTTACCGCCGAGCCGGCGCTGATCAAGACCGCGGTGGAGGAGGTGTTGCGCTTCGAAAGCCCGAACCAGCTCGGCAACCGCATGACCACTTGCGACACCGTGGTCGGCGGTGTGGCCGGTGTGGACGGAATAGCCATGGGGCCGGGCACGCGCATCCATGTGTGCATAGGTGGGGCCAACCGTGACCCGGCGCAATTCGCCGACCCCGAACGCTTTGACATCGGCCGCACGCCCAACCGCCACCTTGCCTTTGCCAGCGGCCCGCACCAGTGTGTCGGCAACCACCTCGCGCGGCTCGAGGGGGAAACGGCGATCGGGCGGTTTCTCGCACGTTTTCCCGCATACCGGCTGGCCGCTGCGCCGGTGCGCGGCGGCAGGGCGCGTTTTCGCGGTTTTCTCAGCGTGCCGGCGGTGCTCTAGGGAAGTGCTGAACAAGTCCAAAATTCGTCATTCCCGCGAATCCCACTCCGGGGACTAGAGCGGGAACCCATTTTGACTTATTTATTCCACGTTTTACGTCAAGGTGGATTCCCGCTTTCGCGGGAATGACGGACCTGGGTAACGCTTCCCTGATTGCGATAAAAAAAGGCGAACCGCGGTCCGCCTTTTTGCCAGCCCACCCGCGTCGCTCAGTGCGACATCAGCACCGGCACGGTCATGTGCTGCAGCATGGTGCGTGTCACCCCGCCCAGGGCCAGCTCGCGCAGGCGCGAGTGGCCGTAGCCACCCATGACAATGAGGTCGGAGCCAAGGTCGGCGGCGCGCGACAGCAGCCAGGAGCCGACTTCCATGCCGCCCGATTCACTTGCCGCCGCTTCCACCTTGACGCCGTGGCGTGCGAGGAACAGCGCAATGTCCGCGCCCGGCTGCTTGCCATGGTCCCCGGTCTTGCCCGGGTTGACGGCAAATACGGTGACTTTTTCCGCGCGCTGCAGCAGGGGCAGCGCATCGGCCACCGCGCGCGCCGCTTCGCGGCTGGCGTCCCATGCCACCAGGATGTTCTTGCCTAGGGTGGGAAAGGCGCCGGCGTAGGGGATGACCAGCATCGGCCGGCCGGCGGCCAGCAGCACCAGGTCGACGAAATCCGGGTTCATCATGGCGTGATCTTCGTCCGGATCGGCCTGGCCCATGATCAGCAGGTCGGCGTAGCGCGCATGCACCGTGACTGAATACACCGGGTCATGTTCGGCGACGCGCATCTCGGCATTGGGCATGCCGGCGCGCTTGGTGTGGTCGTTAAAAATGGTCTTCATCGCCTCGACATGCTCGCGCTGGATTTCGCGGTATTTTTCGTGAAACAGGTCGGCGCCCATGCGGGTGCGCGCGTAACGCGGCAGTTCGGGCTGGCTCATCACGCAAAGCCCGGTCAGGTGGGCGTCGAAAGACAGCGCCAGTTGCGCGGCCATGTCGATGCGCGCGCCACAGCGCTTGTCGTCGTCCAGATGCACCAGCATGCTTTTGTAGCTCATCGAATTCTCCTTGAGTGGCCGCTCGAACCCCGCGGGCGTCGCGGATTCCAGCTTTGCATGGGTGTAGCTTGGCAGCATGCGGTCGCGGGGATTTGATCAAGATCAAGTCCGGTCAAAGTTGCGGCCGGGCCGCCGGCCGGTGAATGCTGCTAGCATCATGGATTGAGCGGCGCGCCGGGTCTTCCTGACTTTTGGCTGACAATTTCCCCCAGGGTGTGCGTATGAGCGAAAAACCGAATTTCATCCTGTTTATCACCGACCAGCACCGCGCCGACCACCTCGGCTGCTACGGCAACCCGATTGTCCGCACCCCGAATATCGACGCCCTCGCCGACGCCGGATGGGTGGCCGACGAGTTCCATGTCGCCACGCCCATTTGCATGCCCAACCGTGCCTCGCTGATGACCGGGCGCATGCCTTCGCGCCATGGCGTGCGCCACAACGGCATAGAGCTGTCGCTGGATGAACGCACCTTGCCGCAGGCACTGCTCGATGCCGGTTACGCCACCGCCCATGTCGGCAAGTCGCACCTGCAAAACATCGAAATCAAGCCGGCGCAGATCCCGCGTCCGGGCGAAGCCCGCCTCTCGCCCGAGGCGCGCCGCGAGGGGACGGGGCGGCACGGCCAGGAAATCTGGAAGCGCTGGGAAGATGAGCCCGATTGCGACATCGAGACACCTTTTTACGGTTTCGAGACCGTCGATTTGTGCATACACCACGCCGATGACGAATACGGCCACTGGCGGCGCTGGATTCGTGCCCAGACCCGGGACGCGGACAAGCTGATCGGCCCGCAAAACGCCATTCCCACACCGGAAATAGAGTTGGCCAAGTGCCAGCAGGCCTGGCGCACGCGTGTGCCCGAAGAACTCTACCCGACCTCATGGATCGCCGATCGCGCCATCGCCCGGCTCGGCGAAATCAAGGCCGCGTCGCCGGCCAAGCCGTTTTTCATGCATGTCTCCTTTCCGGATCCGCACCATCCCTACACGCCGCCGGGCAAGTACTGGGACATGTACCGCCCGGAGGACGTGAGCCTGCCGGCTTCGTTCCACGCCGCACACAAAAAACCGCCGCCCCACCTGCAATGGCTTTACGCGCGGCGCGAGGACAAGACCGCGGTGAAGAACACCCAGGCCTTGTTCTCCTGCACCGAGCGCGAGGCGCGCGAGGCGATTGCGCTCAACTACGGGTCGATCAGCATGATCGACGATGCCGTCGGCCGCGTAATGGCCGAATTGCGCCGCCTCGGCATGGACAAAAACACGGTGGTCGCCTTTACCGCCGATCATGCCGATTTTCTCGGCGACCACCAGTTGCTGCTCAAGGGGCCGGTGCATTACCGCGGCCTGACGCGCGTGCCCTTCATCTGGTCCGACCCGGCGGCAGCCGGGGGAGGGCGCTCCTCAAGTTTCGGCCAGACCACCGACATCGCGCCGACCATCCTGGAGCGGGCCGGCGTCACCGCCTGGAACGGCATGCAGGGCAGGTCGCTGCTGGCCACGGCGCGCGGCGACGGTGACGGCGTGCGCGAGGACCTGCTGATCGAGGAAGAGGGGCAGCGTTTTTACCTGGGCTTTGCCGACCGCGTTCGCCTGCGCAGCCTGTTGCACGGCCATTGCCGCATTTCGGTCTATGACGGCGTGTCCTGGGGTGAGTTGTACGACCGCGCCGCCGACCCGGAGGAGTTGCACAACCTGTGGGACGAGCCCGGTTCGCGCGGCTTGCGTGCCGAAATGACCGAACGCCTCGCGCGCGCCATGATCGCCCACGCCGAGACCAGTCCCTACCCGACGCAAATCGCCTAGCGATGCGTCGGTTCGTAACCAGGTCCGACGCAAATCGCCTAGCGATGCGCCGGTTCGTAACCAGGTCCGACGCAAATCGCCTAGCGATGCGCCGGTTCGTAAACAGGTCCGACGCAAATCGCCTAGCGATGCGCCGGTTCGTGAACAGGTCCGACGCAAATCGCCAAGCGATGCGTCGGTTCGTAATTCGGTCCGACGCAAATCGCACAGGGAAAACCGCAATAGAGTTTCGTCCTTCCGGGGCCGCGTAGCGGAACCCGGAACCCATGGGGTTCGTTGCTTTGGCACAAACCTACCCCATGGATTCCCGCTTGCGCGGGAATGACGAAGTGGGGACTTATTCAGTATTTCACTAACCAAGCGCAAGCGCATAAATCCGCGCTTATTTTGGATCGAGGTAGGACAACCATGCGTAAAATTCTTCTCGTAACGGCAATTTTTTGGAGCGGTCTTGTTTCAGCGCAGACCTTTCCTTCCAAGCCCGTCACGCTGGTGGTGCCCTTTACCGCCGGCGCCGCGAACGACGTGCTGGCGCGCACCCTGGCCGCGGAAATGCGCGAGAGCCTGGGCAGCGTCATTGTCGAAAACAAGCCCGGCGCCAACGGCAACATCGGCGCCGAATTCGTCAAGCGCGCTGCCCCCGACGGCCACACCCTTCTGGTGGCCAATGACAGTTACCTCATTCTTGCCGCCATGAGCCCGTCTCTGCCCTACGACATGCTGCGCGATTTTGATCCTGTCATCCGCGCCAACAACCTGCCGTTTTTCCTGGTCGTCAACCAGGAGGCGATTCCGGCCAAAACCCTGAAGGAGTTCATCGAGTTCGTGCGCGCCCGTCCGGGAAAGCTGAGCTACGGTTCGGCCGGCAACGGCACGCCGCATCACCTTGCCACTGAACTGCTCAAGCTGCAGGCGGGCCTCGATGTGGCGCATGTTCCCTACAAGGGCATGGCGCAAGGCATCCCGGACCTGTTGTCCGGGCGCATCCAGTTCATCATCACAGGTTTGCCGGCGGTCGCTTCGCACCTCAAGTCGGGCAAGCTGCGTGTGCTCGCGACCATAGGCAGCACCCGCTCTGCGGTCATGCCCGAGGTGCCGACTTTCGCCGAGGCCGGCGTGAGCGGCGTGGAAATGAATTTGTGGCTGGGCATCGTCGCGCCGGCGGGCACGCTCAAGCCGGTTATCGCGCGCATCAACGCTGAATTCAACCGCGTGCTGAATATCCAGGCAGTTCGCGAAAAACTCGCCGCACAAGGCATAGACGCGGCCGGCGGCACGCCCGAAGAACTGGGCGCGCGCATGCGCGCCGACTTCGCCACCTATTCGCGCGTGGTCAAGGCGGCCAATATCCGGCCCGACTGAGTCGCGAACGGCTGAATTGATGGAACCCGGGGCGCTACGCCGCCTTGACGCCGGCAAGGCACACGGCAAACCAGTCTTGTTCGTCGGTCCAACTACTTATCTCGCCAAAACCGGCTTGCGCCAGCACTTGCTCAAACCCGTCCAACCGGTATTTGTAGCTGTTCTCGGTATGGATGCGCTCGCCCTGGGTGAAGCGGCGGCCACCACCCGGCCAACTCACGGCAAGCGCGCGGCGCGCCTCAAGGTGCATTTCAATACGCGAATCTGCGGCATTGTATAAGGCAACGTGGCGCCAGTCGCGCGGCCGGAAGTCGCTGCCGAGAATGCGGTTGAGGTGCTTGAGCAGGTTGAGGTTGAAGGCGGCGGTAACGCCCAGTTCGTCGTCGTAGGCGGCCTGCAATACCGCTTCGTCCTTTACGAGGTCAATGCCGATCAGCAGCGCGCCGTCCCCGCCGCACTGCGCGCGTATGTCCCGTAGCAGGCGCAGCGCATCCGGTGGCGCGAAATTGCCCAGCGACGAGCCCGGGTAAAAAAACAGCCGCCGCTCCGCGCTGACCGTCGCTGGCAGTTCCAGTCGGGCAGAAAAATCCAGCGCCAGGCTTTGCATGGCCATGTCAGGGTGGAGGCGGCGCAGGTCGCGCAGCGCTTCTTCCAGGAAGGCGGCGGAAATGTCGATGGCGACGTAGCGCGTCGGTCGCAGCGTGGCGAACAGGCCGGCGGCTTTTTCGCAATTGCCGGCGCCAAGGTCGATCAGCGTGCGGCCGGTGCCGGCTGCCGCGGCAATGGCGGCGGCGTGGCTGCTGAAAATCACGCGCTCGGTGCGCGTCGGGTAGTACTCGGGCAGGGCGGTGATGGCCTCGAACAGGTGCGAGCCGAGTGGGTCATAAAAATATTTTGGCGAAACGCTGGCGGCCTTTGCCGTCAGGCCGGCAATGATTTCACCGCGCTCGGGTGATTCGTCTGGCTGCATTTGCGTGAGGTGTGCTGCGGTGGCCAAAAAAGGAACTCCGTCTGTTGCGTCTGCGGGAGACGACTGCCCCGTCCCGGACCGGGTGGGCGACTTTTGCAGACAGTGTAGTGCAGGGTGTGGCGCGGCCACCGGGATTTTCCATTCGCGTCGTAGTGTGACCCCTGCCATCGGCTGGAAACCGCCTACTGGCGAGGGTTTCCAGCCAAATGGCAGGCGCGGCGGACTTGTCCGGGCAGGATGGGACAGTCCGCTCTCAGGCTGTGGCAGGGACCGAAATCGCGATCAGGTATTCGGGGAAGGCCAGTTCGGCCGCAACGACCGGCATGCTTGATGCCGACTATGTCACCTGCCACGCGTCAGCCCTTGCCCGGGTGAACCGCGCCGCAGTGCTTGCAGGTGCGTTTTTCCTTGCTGGCGTAAAACGCCTCGAACAGCGGCGGCAAGTCGGCGACGATGCTTTTCAGCTGCACCTCGACGCGGTAAATCAGCTTGTGGCATTCGAGGCAGTACCAGTCAAAGCCGTCGAGGTCGCCTTCGGGGCGGGTGCGTTCGATGACGATGCACATGCTGCCCTCCTCGGGCCGTTGGGGCGAGTGGCGCACGTGCGGCGGCAACAACAGCATCGCGCCCTCGGGCAGGTCGATGCGCCCGGGCTTGCCGTTCTCCATGGTGTTGAGAAAGGCGTTGCCCTTGAACTGGTAAAAGAATTCCTCGTACGGATCGTCGTGAAAATCAGTGCGCTTGTTCGGTCCGCCGACCACGGTGACGATGAAGTCGCGGTCCAGCCATATCTGCTGGTTGCCCACCGGCGGCTTGAGCAGGTGCTGGTGTTCCTCTATCCATTTGGGGAAGTTGATGGCTGTGAGCATGATGGTCTCCTTATTCTGCCTTGGCGCCGGACAGCTTGATCAGGCGCCCCTTGTATTCGAAGTCGGTCTTGATGAACTGGGTGAATTCGGCCGGTGTGCTACCCACCGCGCCATAGCCTTTGCCGGTCATTTCCCGCTGGTCGAATTCCGGCTCGGTGATGACAGAGCGCACGTCCTTCTGGATTTTGTCGATTATCGCAGCTGGCGTGCCCGCCGGTGCGAACAGCCCGAACCAGGGCTTGGGATCGATGTCCGGGAAGCCCGATTCGCGCAGTGTCGGCACCTCCGGCAGCGCGGGCAGGCGCTGCGCGCGCGCGATGGCGAGCGGCTTTAAGCGACCGGCGGCAAAGTAGCCGCGCGAAGTCGCGGTGCCGCCCATGGTCAGTTGCACTTCGCCCGCGACGGTCGCCGTCAATGCCGGCGCGATGCCCTTGTATGGAATGTGAGCGATGCTGATGCCGGTCTGCGCCTTGAGCGCCTCGAACAAGAGGTTGGGCTGGCTGCCGCTGCCATAGGACCCATAATTGAGCGTGCCCGGCTTGGCCCTGGCGAGTGCGACCAGCTCCTGCATGGTGCCCGCGCCAAGAGAGGGATGCGCCACCACCATTTGGTAGAGGTCTATCAGTTGCGTGACCGGCGCCAGGTCCTTGATCGGGTCAAAGGGCATTTTCGGGTACAGGTGCGGGTTGCTGGTGATGCTCGAATCCGAGGTGAAGAGCAGCGTCAGTCCGTCCGGTGCCGCCTTGGCAACAAAGTCCGAGCCGATCATGGTGCTCGCGCCCGGCTTGTTCTCCACCACCACCGGCTGGTTCCACAGCCGCGACAGGCGGTCGGCAATCGGGCGCGCCATGCCGTCCACGCCGCCGCCGGGCGGATAGGGCACGACCATGCGCACCGGCTTGCCCGGAAAGTCCTGGGCCTGGGCAGCCGTGCCAAAGCCGGCGCCGAGCGCAATCACAAGGCCTGCGAGATGTGCGAATTTCATCGATTCACCTTTGTCTTGATTTTATTTGACTGGGCGGCCGCTTGGGCTGCGGGCGTTTGGCGCATCAGGCCGCCGCCTCAAAGAGTACCGCAACGCCGCTCGCTTCCTCGGCCGGCACGACAAGGCGGCGGCCAGCCGTGGCGACGGTGAAGCCCGCGCGCTCAAGCCGCCGGCCTTGCGCGGCGAGGTCGGGGCAGCGGAAAACAACGCCGGCGATGCCCGGAAGCGGGGGCAGCAGGCTGCCGGGGAGCAGCGCACTCGCATGATCCGGATGTACCAGCGTGAGCCGGGATGCCAGTGCGAAGCTGTACACCAGCGCGTCGCCCTCGACGGCCGGGGCGAAGCCGAGGTAGCGGCGGTATTTTTCCGAGAAATGTTCGATGTCAGCGGCCACAAGTATGACGTCGGAGAGCTCGGAGCAAGCGTTGGCATGCGCGATGTAGCGCGGCTGGTAGATGTATTGCGGCGTCAGGTGGCGCGCCGCCTGGATGTAGCCTTCCGGCGAATCATCGGGGGCAAATTGCACGCGCTGGAATTTTGCCGTGCGCATGCCCTCGGGCGTGTCGATCTCGCGTTGCAGCGGGATCACGTCGGAGGTCACGATGCCCTGCGCCTTGAGCCTGCCGTCCACGGACTCGACCTGCTCGGAGCCAAAACAGATGACGTGCGCGCCCTGGTGGCGCTTGAGGAAATTACTGATCTTGGGCGCCGGTTGCGACGGGTCGGCGCTGGCGAGGATCTCGAGGTAATTGTGCGCGAACATCACGCAGCGGTTGCCCGAATTGAGCGGCACCACCGACTCGCCCGGCCTGGACGCGCCCGAATGCGGCGAGTAGGGGGTCAACATGAAGCCCATGGCTTCATAGCGTGCCGCCGTGTCGGCAAGCTTGCGCACCGCCATGCCCACGTGGTTGATGCTGTCTATATCCGGTGCTTGCATGCGCTGTATTGATTTCAGTCGGGAGATGCGGGTGCGCGGGCCGGCACACGCTTCATCGAAACAGTATATTCGAAACACATGCGCGGCATTGGGGGAGCATCAGGCGGGGATAGCGGCCGTCGATGCTGGCGCTCAGCATGCTGAGCGGGCCGTTGACGACTTCGTTGGAATCCAGCCGTATGGCCTCATCGCCGTTTTGCAATGCGGCGAAGTAGAGCGGCGGCAGGTTATGCCCGGCGGTGGACACAGCCAAGCGTGCATCCTCACACTGCCGCTCAAGGTCGACAAGAATTGATCGGGGTCAGCATGGCTTTCTCCTTGCGATGTCATGTCTTGATGGCTTAATGCAAATGCGCTACGGTAAGTGACAATTAAACATGCCATACTCAAAACGTCAATTGGGATATTTGGGTGGCGGATCGTGCGCTGGATGACAAGTCTGTGCGTTGAAGGAATGGAGAGTTGATGGTGTCGACAAATTCCAAATTGCTTGCGCCAAAGCGGGGAACGACCGGAGGTCCGGCGCCTTTGCAGTTTGGCGACGTCGAGATCCTTCGCCTGGTGGAGTCCGAGTTTCCCATTCTCGAACCGTTTGAAATCTACCCGGATGCGACGCCGGCCACTATTGCGGCCGAACTGCCCTGGCTGGCGCCGCGCTTTTACGACACAACAAGCAAACGCCTGATCCTGGCCTTCCAGGGTTTTTTGCTGCGGGTAAACGGCAAGATCATCCTCGTCGATACCTGCGTAGGTGATTGCAAGCGCCGTGTTAGGGCCGATTTCGACAACCAGCGCTGGGAATGGCCGGCACGACTGGCCGAGACCGGGGTCCGCCCCGAAGACATCGACTACGTGGTGTGCTCACACATGCACGTTGATCACGTCGGCTGGAACACGCGCCTAGAAAACGGCAGGTGGATCCCGATGTTCCCGAATGCGCGCTACCTTTTTGCCCGTGCCGAGTGGGAGTACTGGAAGGGCTCCGGTGTCGCCACGCTTTCCCGCACCGGCGACTATATGCAGGACAGCGTGCTGCCAGTTATGGCGGCGGGCCTGGTCGACCTTGTCGAGACGGACCATATCATCGACGGTGCGGTGCGCCTGCAACCGGCGCCCGGCCACACGCCGGGGCTGGTGACGGTGGGCATCGAGTCGCGCAACCAGCGGGCGGTGCTGGCGAGCGATGTGCTGCACACGCCTTTGCAATGTCGTTTTCCGCACTGGAGCACGCGGTTTTGTGCCGATGCCGATCGTTCACGCGCAACGCGGACGGCGTTTCTCGAGCGTTACGCCGGGACCGATGTAACCATCCTGCCGGCGCATTTCCCCGCACCCACCGCTGGTATCATCACACGGCAAGGCGGTGGATTCGGCTTCCATTTTTTCGGCGAAGAAAATGCCATTTACCAGTCTTGAGTTTTTCACCCGAGGAGTTTTGCCATGAAACGCGTGATCACATCTGTCCTGTTGTGCACAGCCCTTGTCCAGCCGGCATTTGCCGCCGACAAAATCAAGATCGGATTCCTGTCCACCCTGTCCGGCCCGAACTCCGCGCTGGGAGTCGATATCCGCGACGCCTTTAACCTGGCCGTCAAAATGCGTGATGGCAAGCTCGGCGGATTGCCGGTGGAAATGCTCTACGGTGACGACCAGCTCAATCCCGACCAGGGCAAGCTTGTCGCCGAGCGCTTTATAAAACGCGACCATGTAGACCTGGTGACAGGGGTTGTTTTTTCGAATGTCCTTATGGCGGTGGCGCCGGCCATTCTGGAGTCCAAGACGCTGTTGATCAGCCCCAACGCCGGGCCATCGCAACTGGCCGGTGAACAGTGCAACCGCATGTTCTTTAACGTCGCCTGGCAAAACGACGTCAACAACGGCGCGCCGGGGCTGTCGGCGAACCAGCGCGGCATCAAGGACGTCTTTGTGCTGGCACCCAACTACCAGGCCGGGCGCGATGCCATCAACGGGTTCAAATCGTTTTACAAGGGCAGGATCGTCGACGAGGTCTATTCAAAGCTCGGTCAGATCGATTATTCGGCCGAGATAGCGCAAATCCGCGCCGCCAAACCCAGCGCGGTTTTTTACTTCCTCCCTGGCGGCATGGGTGTAAATTTCATCAAGCAGTTTGTCGGCGCGGGATTGTCCAAGGACACGATGCTCATCACTGCGGGGGTGAGCGCCGACGAGGATGTCATCAAGGCGGTGGGCGAACCCATGCTTGGCTTGTTCAATACGGCGCACTGGTCGCACGACCTTGATAACGAGGCCAACCGCAAGTTCGTCAGCGCCTTTGAGAAGGAGTATGGCCGCCTGCCCACGGTGTATGCGGCGCAGGGCTATGACACGGCGCTGCTCATCGACGCCGCGGTACGAGACGTCAAGGGCAAAATCGGGGACAAGGAAGCGATGGTCAAGGCGATGCGCGCCAAGCACTTTGTCTCGGTGCGCGGCAATTTCAAATGGGACCGCAACAACTTCCCCATCCAGGACTGGTATTTGCGCGTCGTCGGCCGCGACGCAAAGGGCCGCATCACCAACAAGAACATCGGCGTGGTGGCCAAAGACCTGGGCGATCCGCATGCGGCCAAGTGCCCGATCAAGTGGTAGCCGCGCGCCGGGCGTAATCCGGCTCCGGGATGCTGATGTGTCGCCGGGCGCGACGGCCCGGGTGTCACAAGCCGCGTCGCTGCCGGAAGGCCTTGGGCGATGTTTCGAAAGCGTTGCGAAAGGCGCGGCTGAAGTGCGCCGAATCGCTGAAGCCGTTGTCAAAGGCGATGGCGGTCACGGTCTGGTCGTCAAACGCCGGGTCGAGTAGCGCGGCGCGGCAGCGCAGCAGACGTTTGAGGCGGATCAGGGCGGCGAGTTTCGGGCCCTCCGACTCAAACAGCTTGAAAACGTAGCGCACGGAAATGTTGTGCGCCTGTGCGATTTCCCGCGGCGAGAGCCCCGGATCGAACAGGTTGGCTTCGATGTAGTTCTCGATCGCCTGTCTAAGCGAGGCGCGCCCCTTCCGGGCGGCGTTTTCCGCGCCGGCGCCATGCCGGCCAAATTGCGGGGCGATCAGGGCGATAGCGGCCGATAGCGCGTGCTCGACCTCGAGCCGGTTCAGGTGCTGGACTTCTTCTGCCAAGGTGGACATAAGGTTCATGGCGATGCGCACGGCGCCGCTGCCGCCGGCAATAGGCAACGCGCAGTACCGCCGGCAATCGCCCAGGCGGTGCTCGATCAGGGTGTCGTCCAGGCCGATGGTCATGCTTTGCATCGGGCCCGCCTCATTGGAAATGGTGTAGGGCGCGTTCTGGTCGATCAGGGTGAAGTCGTTCTCTTGCAGCAGGGCATACCGCCCGAACTGCGAAACGGTGCTCTGCCCGGCGATTTGCACGCGCAGGTGGTAGGCGCGTTTTGCGTCCGGCGCGGCGTGTTCGGCACGCCGGCTTACCAGCACCGGATCGCAAGAAATGCGGGTGAAGGAGACTCCCGGACCGATGCGCTGGCGGATTTCGCTGCGGAAATCCCCCGATCCCGTGCGCTCGATGTCTATGGTCGGAATGAAGTGCGTCCTGATGGCCCGGTGAAAGCCGTGAAACCCCTCGCCGAGGCTCAAATTGCTGGTCGAAAACACCGTTTCCAAGGAGGCTCCCCTAGGGCTGTACTTCAACGGTGCAGTATAACGCAAGGGTCGGTGCGCGAAGAATCAAGACCGCAGCCCGACGCAGTCCTACGATAGGCGTGTAATATTCCGCGATGGGTTCCGTTGCGGACCCACCCGCGTTCCTATTGACCTTGCATCGGAGACCGCCATGAAGCGCTTCCTGGGACTTATCACCATACCGGTATTCGCACTTTTGACATTGTTGGCCGGTCCGGCCGGCGCCCAGACCATCAAGATCGGCGTGATCATCCCGGGCAGCGGGCCGTTTGCAATCATCGGCGAGGAAGTGAAGAACGGCCTGGAAATGTATTTTGCCGAACAGGGCAACGCCGTCGCCGGCAGGAAGGTCGAACTGATCATTGAAGACGACGGCAACAAGCCCGAGGTCGGCCTGGCCAAGGCCAAAAAACTGATCGAGCGCGACGGGGTAAGCGTTATTACCGGGATCGTTTCTTCCTCCGTGGCCTACGCCTTGCGCGATTACATCGCAGCGGCAAAAATTCCCATGGTCATTACCGTGTCCGGGGCGGACGGCCTTACCCAGCAGGACGCCGCGCCGAATATTTTCCGCACCAGCGCATCGGGCAGCCAGCAAAGCCATGTGCTGGGTGAGTGGCTGTACAAGAAAAAGGGCTATCGCCGCATGATCGTGATCGCACCCAATTACGCCATGGGTTACGAGCAGACCGGCGGATTTGCGCGCACCTTCAAGGAGCAGGGTGGAAAAATCGTCAAAACCGTCTATCCGCCGCTCGGCGCGCCCGATTACGGTCCTTTCCTCACCTCGCTGGATCTTTCCTCCGCTGACGTGATCGGCGTTGTCTTCGCCGGCGGCGACGCGATCCGGTTCGTCAAGCAATATGCCGAATACGGTCTGAAGGGCAAGATTCCCCTGGTCGGTTCCGGGCTGTTGACCGACGACATGGTGCTGCAGGCGCAGGGCGACGCGGTGGTCGGCGTGGTCACCGCGCTTAACTACACGCGCACCCTGCAAAACACCGAGAACCAGGCCTTCGTGGTGAATTACGTGCAACGCTATCGCCGCATCCCCACCGCTTATGCCGAGTATTCCTATGTCGGCGGTCGCGTCATCAGGGAGGGCATTGATGCGGTCAAGGGCAAGGTGGAGAATTCGGCGGCCATGGTGGCGGCGATGAAAAAGGTCAATTTCAAGGCACCGCGCGGTCAGTTCCGCTTTGACGAGTACAACAACCCGATCACGCCGATCTACATCCTGCAAGCCGAGAAGCAGGGCAGTTCCTACATCAACAAAGTAATTGACGAGTACACGAATATTTCGCAGTTCTATCCGTGGGGCGCCAAGGCCTACCTCGCCAAGCCCAGGTACACGGATATGGCGAACAAGTGGATCGATTGAAGCGGCAGTCCATGTTCGGGGGTAAAACCAGACCCGGATTTCGATGACTTTCTGGCTCATCCAGGTCCTGAACGGGGTCTCGTTCGGGATGCTGCTTTTTCTGCTGGCAGCCGGCCTGTCGCTCATATTCGGCCTGATGCGCATCATCAACCTGGCGCACGGGTCATTTTATCTGCTGGGCGCCTATATCGCGATCACCGTGGCCGCTCATTTTGGCGGATTCTGGGCCGCAATGGTGATCGCCCCGCTCGTGGTCGCGGCGTTCAGTGTGCCGCTCAAACTGCTGTTGCTGGACCGGGTGCAGCACAACGAGCTCGGGCAGGTGCTGATGACCTTCGGTTTTTTGCTGATGATTTCCGATGCGTCGCTGTGGATATGGGGCGGTGCGCCGCTGTCACTCGATAAACCCGCGCTGCTGGCGGGTTCGCTCGCGCTGCCCGGGGCCGTATTCCCGATCTACCGGGTCGCCGTCATGGTAATAGGCGCGATTGCGGCTTTATTGTTGTGGTATTTCGTCGAGCGCACGCGCCTGGGCGCCATTGTGCGCGCCGGTGTCGACGACCATGAGATGGTGCAGGGCATAGGCATCAACTTGCCGCGCGTGATGTGGCTGGTCTTCGCGCTCGGCGCCATGCTGGCCGGACTGGCCGGCGTGCTCGCCAGTCCGATTCTTGGTGTCTATCCGGGCGCCGACTTTGCGGTGCTGATGCTCGCCTTTGCAGTGGTGGTCATCGGCGGGCTTGGCAGTCTCAAGGGGGCCTTCCTGGCGAGCCTGTTCGTCGGGCTGGTGGACAATTTCGGCAAGGCGCTTTTCCCCGAGTTTGCCATGTTCACCATTTTTGTCCCGATGGCCGCGGTGCTGGCCGTCCGGCCGACCGGCTTGTTCGGAAAAGCCTGACATGAGGGTGCTTTCTGCCGGCCGCGGTATCGTCCTGTTGCTCGCTTTTGCCGCAGCGCTGCTTGTCGCCAGCGGCCTCCTTCCCCCCTACTGGGTGGGCCTGCTTACCGAAGCGCTGATCTGGGCCTTGTTCGCGATGAGTCTGGACATTCTGCTCGGGCATACGGGCCTGCCGTCGCTCGGGCATGCTGCTTTTTACGGCATGGGCGCCTACGCCGCCGCGGTCTGGTTTCTTCACGGTTCGCGCGATTTCTGGACCTGTGCGGTGGTCGGTGTCGCCTCGGCCGCGGTGCTGGCCCTGGTCTACGGCTTGCTCGCGCTTCGTACAATAGGCGTTTATTTCCTGATGATCACGCTGGCGCTGGCGCAGGTCCTCTGGGGTATCGCCTACAGCTGGCGCAGCGTCACCAACGGCGACGACGGCTTGCGCGGCATCAAGCGCGCGGGAATCGAGTTCCTGTCGCTTAAGTTGGGCGAGACGCAGGATTATTTTGTCTTTGTGCTCGCCATTTTCGTGCTGGCTGCGGCGGCACTTTTTGTCATCCAGCGTTCGCCCTTCGGTTACGTGTTGCGCGGCATACGCGATTCTGCCGAGCGTATGGAGGCGCTGGGCTACAACACCTGGTTGTACAAGCTGTGCGCCTTTACCCTGTCGGGCGCGCTGTCCGGGCTGGCCGGTGTGCTTTTTGTGTTCAACAACAATTATGTCAGTCCCGAGGTCCTCAGCGTGACGGTATCGGCGGAGGCCATGCTGATGATCATCCTCGGAGGGGCGGGCACCTTCTTCGGACCGCTGATAGGGGCGTTTGCCATCGTCCTGCTGTCCTACGGCGTCAGTTCGTTCACCGAGCACTGGAGCTTTGTGCTCGGTGCGATTTATGTCGCGGTCATTGTCTTTGCGCCTGATGGGCTTGCGGGCATGGTGGCGCGCCGCCGCGGCAAGGCCGTAGCGCAAGGAAGGCCCAAGTGAGCGCACTGTCGCTCGAAGCGGTCAGCGTGCACTTTGGCGGAGTGCGCGCGGTTGACACCGTATCACTTGACGTTCCCGCGGGCGAGCGCCGGGCGCTGCTGGGACCCAACGGCGCGGGCAAAACGACGCTCTTCAATCTCATAGCCGGCCAGGTGAGGCCACAGTCGGGCCGTGTATGCCTGTTTGGCGAGGACGTGACGCGGCTGCCCTCGCGCGAGCGGGCACGGCGGGGATTGTCGCGCACCTTCCAGATCACCAAGCTATTTCCAGACCTGAGCCTGCGCGACAACGTCATGCTTGCGGTGCAGGCCGGTCATCGCGCCAGGTTCAGTCTGCACCGCACCGTATTCACTTATCGCGACCTGCAGCAAAGCGTGGAGGAGACCCTCTTCGTGTGGAAACTGGACGACAAGGCAGGGGAGACCGTGCGCCATCTTTCCTATGGCGACCAGCGGCAGCTGGAGATCGTGATGGCGCTGGCGAACAAACCGAGGTTGCTGTTGCTCGACGAACCGACCGCCGGCCTGTCGAGTGCGGAAACTCTGATGGTGACCTCTCTTATCGCCGGATTGCCGCGTGACATCACGGTACTTATTGTCGAACATGACATGGATGTCGCATTTGGCATCGCCGACCGGGTCAGTGTCATGAACCGGGGCGGCATAGCGATGGAGGCCACGCCGGCAGAGGTCAGGGCCGACGCCGGCATTCGGGAAATGTATTTCGGCCGCATGGAGGGGGCGCGGCATGCTTGAACTGCGCGGCATTGACACTTTCTACGGCGACAGCCATGTGCTGCATGGCCTGTCGCTTGGCGTGGCAAAGGGCGAATGCGTCGCGGTGCTGGGCAAGAACGGCGTCGGCAAGACCACCCTGGTGCGTTCCATCGCCGGGCTTTCGAAGCCGCGCAATGGCGCGATTTATCTCGATGGCGAGAACCTTGCGCCGCTCAAGACCTACCAGATCATCCGCCGTGGTGTGGCTCTGGTGCCGCAGGGCCGGCGCATGTTTTCCTCACTGACGGTGAGGGAGACCCTCGAGATCAGCGCCGAGGCCCGCCGGTTTGACAGCGAGGGTCGCAGCTGGACTTTCGAACGGGTGTTCGCCGCTTTCCCGCGCCTCAAGGAGCGGCTGGACACGCGCACCGGCTGGTTGTCCGGCGGTGAACAGGAGATGCTGGCCGTTGCGCGCGCCCTGGTGGGCAGCCCGCGGCTGTTGCTGCTTGACGAGCCTTCCGAGGGTTTGTCACCGCTGGTGGTGGAGCAGCTGGGTGAAATTTTCACGGGTCTCAAGCGCGAGGGTGCCACCATCGTGATGGTCGAGCAGCAGGTTGCGTTTGCGTTGAAGCTCGCCGACAGGGTGCTGGTCATGAGCAAGGGCGCTTTTGTCTACGAGGGAACCCCGGACGAACTGCTCGGTAACACTGAGGTGCGGGAGCGCTACCTGGGTCTTTAGCGCCGCCCTATATAGCGCCCGAAACCCAGGTCGTGCGACCAGGTTTTCTCATCCGCTTGCAGCAGGTAGGGCGCGAGTTTTCTGGTGTTGTCCACCACGCGCGTTGCTTCGGTCCGGAATCTCTCCATTGCCTCGTTGACCGCATTGCGCAGCGTGGATTCACTGATACTGGTGATTCTGCGCTTTTCCATGATGAGGCGGCCGTCGATCATGACCGTCTCGACGGCGCGCCCGCACTCGCCGTAGACCAGTTGCCTCGCGGCGTTGTTCAACGGCACAAAAACCGGATCGGCGAGGTCGAACAAAACCAGGTCGGCTTTCATGCCCGGCGCCAGGGTGCCCAGTTCATCGTGCAGCCCCGCCGTGCGTGCGCCTCCGACGGTTGCGGCGCGCAGCATGTCCATGGCCCCGGGCGGTCCCGGCCGCGGATCGCTGATTGCCGCGAGCAGCGAGGTCATTTTCATCGCCTGGAAAATATTCTGCGCGTCGGTGCAGCTGCAGTTATCGCAGCCGAGCGCAAGATTGACACCGGCCTCGATCAGCGGGCGTACCGGCGGGGCTCCGTTCTTGTTCTTGAGGTTGCTGACGGTGTTGAGCACGACGCTGGCGCCGGCGCGCCCGAGCATGTCGATTTCGCGCTCGTCCAGCCATACGCCGTGCGCCAGGGAAAGCCGGTTATTGAGCAGGCCCACCGATTCAAGAAAGCTGACCAGTGAACCACCGTGGGCGCCGAAATTCATGCGGGCATTGAGCGCTTCGGCCCGCGAAATATAAATGTGGGTGTAGACCGGCAGGTCGAAGCGGGTGGCGAGGGCGGCCAGTCGGCCGAGCAGTGCCGGTGTGCAGCGCTCGGGGCTGGACGGTGCAATCGCCCATTTAACCCTGTCGCCGTGGCGGCCGCCGCCCAGGCAAAAGGCTTCGATCACGGCAAGGGGGTCGGGCACACCGGCGGCGTCCAGCGGGTAGCCCTTGAGCAGATCGAGCATGGAGGCGGGGATTGTTTCGCGCCAGTAGGGAACGGTGTCGAGGGGGGGGGCGTCGGCCACCTGCAGTCCGAGCACCACTCTTACACCCAGTTCGTCGTAGGCCGACAAAACGGCGTCGACGCGGGACGCATCGAGCGGAAACAGCGTCACCATGTCCTGGATGGTGGTGATGCCGGAGCGGACGCATTCGGCCGCGCCAAGCAGGCTGCGCAGCCTGATCTCCTCCACCGAGCGTGGCGCATAACTGCGCGGCAGGGCGTTGAGCACCCACATTTCCAGCGGCGAGGGTTCGAACCATCCCTTGAGGAACACGTCGTGTGAGTGGTAATGCGCGTTGAAAAAACCCGGCGTCACAAGGCGGTCGGCGGCGTCGACTATTTGCGCGCCCTCGATGAGCGCTTGGTGCCGGCCGCCGTCACGGTCCCGTGGCAGGATCGCCGCGATACGGACACCCTCGATCAGGATGTCCGCGGCGAGCGGTACGCCGTCCGTGCAATTTGCGTCCAGCAGCAAGCCGCCTTTGACGAGGGTGCGGCGTGGCGCGGCGGCAGCCATGCTCAAGCGCTCATTTGCGGTGTTGGTCGAAAAAGCCAGAGACCAGCGCGTTGAAGCGGTCGGCCGCCTCGATCTTGATCAAGTGGGCGCAGCCTTGGAGTACCTCCAGCCGGCTGCCGGCAATAGCCTCATGTATCGGTCCGGCGCAAACGTCCAGCGACGTCACGCGGTCCAGGTCGCCGACCAGGATCAGGGTGGGTGCATTGATCAACGGGGCATCGAGGAAAATATTCGCGCTGCCAAGAACGCGCGCGGCCTGGGCGTAACCAGGAAATTTGATTGATGCCACGACTTCGTGCGCGACGCGCAGCACCTCCGCGGGCGAGCCCGGTGCAACCAGTTTTGCGGCACGCTCGTCGGCGAGGCCTCTGGCGCCAAGGCGTTCAAGGTCGGCGATCCGGCCGTTGGCGTGTGCCTCACCCTCACCGCTGGCGCGGCAGCCAAAGCCGGTGGCGGGTGCAGAGAGCACCAGGCTGCGCACCAGCGCCGGATGGGTCGCCGCCAGTTTGGCGCCATAGATGGCACCGAGCGAACTGCCCACCACATGCGCGCGCGATACCCCGAGGGCGGCCAGCAGTCCGGCCGCCGCATCGGCATAGTCGGCGGCCGATGGCGAGTTGTCGGGGAAGGGGTCCGAACCGCCATATCCGGGCGCGTCCCAGGAGATGATGCGGAAACGCTCGCTCAAGTCGCGCAGCTGGTTGCGATAGCCGGAGGCGTTGGATCCTATGCCGTGCATGGTGAGGACCGCAGGACTGGCGGCGGCACCGGCTTCGCGGTAGGCGATACGAAGCCCTGCGGCTTTTCCGGCTGCTGAGCCAAGGATGACGGTGCGAAGCTCGGGTAGGGAGTTTTTTGTGTTCATGGCGACTCGAACACGACGGTGGCGCCGAACATCGCACTGGCGGGGACGACGAGGCGGGACTTGCCCTGGTAGAAGGGGAGGCCGGCCTCTGTCAGGATGCCGGCCATTTTTGCCAGGTCGCCGACGGCAAAAGCATAGCCGGCAAGACAGGGTTCGGCCGGGAAGGTGGAACCGGGAAACTCCGCCGCCATGTCCTTGCAATCGATGATGCTCACGCGCGATACCAGCGGCAGGTCGAACACGCGCCGACGGCCGGCGCGCCGCGCCTTGATGCCGGTGAGTTTCTCATAGCGCCTTTCGAAAGCGTCCGGGTCCGAGGTGGAAAGGTAGACGTCGGAGAGCGCTGTCACACCGTTGCGGTGATGCACATAGCGGTCTTGGTGTATGTATTGCGGCGTCAGGTGGTGGGCCGCCTGGATCAGGCCCTCGGGCATGAACCCCTTGCCAAAATGCACGCATTCGAACTTGGCGGTGCGCGTGCCCTCAGGCATTTCGAGATCGCGCTGTAGGGGAATGACCCCTGAGGTCTGTATGTCGTTGCCGCTGACGCGTTTGTCCACCACGGCGGCATCGCCGCAGCCAAAGCAGATGATATGCGCACCCTCGTGGCGGGACAGGAAATGCTTCATGCCGAAGTCCCATTTGTCCTTGTCTATCCAGGCGAGGATTTCGAGGTAGTTCTTGCCGAATATGGCACAGCGGTTGCCGGTGCCGTAGGGTACGGGCGCTTCACCGGGATTTAACGAACCCTTGTGCATGGAGAGCGGCGTCAGCGTAAAGCCGATGCGCTCATAGAGCTGGCACACCGCATCAAGGTCGCGAACCGCGATGCCAACGTGGTTGACGCTGTCGATGTCACCGGTTGCGATATTCATGCGTTTTATCCTTCCTCTGGGTAGGTGAATGCAAGCATGCTGTGCCGCCGCGCCGCCGCCGTCTTGATGGTGCACGCACCGGTATTTGAGGATCGGTGCACGACAACGGGGCCAATTGACGCAAAAATTACCGTTTATTCCACCTTGATGCCCGCCTCACGGATGACGCGGCTGTATTTTGTCACTTCGGCCTGCATGAAGGCGGCAAAGGCCTCGGAGCTGTTGCCCGAGGGTTCGGCGCCCAGGTTGGCCAGTTGCGCGCGCACGTCAGGGCGTGCGAGTACTTTGGCCGTTTCACTTTGCAGCCTGGCTATCACCTCGGGCGGGGTTTTTGCCGGCGCCACCAGGCCGAACCAGGCGAGGGTCTCGTAGCCGCTGAGGCCGGCTTCGGCCAGGGTCGGCAGCTCGGGCATCAGTTGCGTCCGCCCGGCGCTGGTGGCGGCGAGGGCGCGCAGCTTGCCGGCCTTGACGAGGGGCAGCGTAGAAGGAATGTTGATGATCATCGCCGCCACCTGCCCGGCGACGAGGTCGTTGAGCGCCGGCGCGGCGCCTTTGTAGCCGACGTTGACGATGTCGATGCGGCCCAGGCTCTTGAGCATCTCGACCGAAAGGTGTGACAGGCTGCCGTTGCCGGCCGAGGCGACGTTGACCTTGCCCGGGTTGGCGCGCGCATAGGCGAGGAATTCAGCGATGGTGCTGGCCGGCAGCGACGGGTTGACCACCAGCAGGTTGGGCGAACTGGCGATCATGGTGACCGCGGCAAAATCCTTGAGTGTGTCGTAGGGCAGTTTCGGGTAAAGCCCGGGTGTGACGCCGTGCGAGCTGCCGTTGGCGAGCATCAGCGTGTAGCCGTCGGGTGCCGTCGTGGCGACCGCCGCGCCGGCGATGCTGCCGCCGGCCCCGGGGCGGTTCTCGATGACGATGGGCTGGCCCAGTGCATCCGCGAGGTGGCGTCCGACCAGGCGCGCCAGCACGTCCGAACCGTCACCGGCGGTGGCCGGCACGACAAGGCGTATCGGCCGGTTCGGGTACTGCGCTATTGCGCTGGCGCAAATGAACAGCGCCAGGGTGAGCAGCAGGCTGCGCGTCAGGAGTTTCATGTGAAGGAGTGAAAGGTGAAAAGTGAAAAGCTTAGCGGCTGTCGACGGTAGCGCTCAGCATGCTGAGCGACCCGTTGACGATCTCGTTGGTGGCGAGGGTCATTTTATCCTTGTCGTCCTGCAGCGCGGCGATATAGAGCAGCGGCAGGTAGTGTTCGGCGGTGGGCACCGCCAGGCGCGCATCCTCGCCCTGCCGTTCAAGGTCGATGAGCACGTCATGGTCGCGCTTTTGCAGCGCGGTGGTGATCACGCCGTTGAAACGCTGCGCCCAGTCAAAGGCGGCCGCCTCATCGTTGCGCTTCATCATGCCCAGGTTGTGCACGACATTGCCGCTGCCGGTGACCAGCACGCCCTCGTCGCGCAAGGGGGCGAGGCGTTTGGCCAGGTCGTAGTGAAAGCGCGCCGGCTGGGTGCCGTCAATGCTGAGCTGGATCACCGGAATATCTGCCTCCGGATAGACGTGGCGCAGCACCGTCCAGGTGCCGTGATCGAAGCCCCATTCGCGTTCATCGGCTATGACGTTCACCGGCGCGAGCAGTTCGCGGACGCGCGCGGCGAGGGCGGGGTCGCCCGGCGCCGGGTACTGTATGTCAAACAGCGCCTGCGGAAAGCCGCCGAAGTCGTGGATGGTCTTGGGGCGGGTCATCGCTGTGACCGCGGTGCCGCGGGTGTACCAGTGCGCCGAGACGCAGACAATGGCGCGCGGCGGTGTCGCGCGCTGGCGCAGCGCATCGCCCCAGTCTCGCCAGGCTTTGGTGAAGCGGTTGTCACCAAGGGTGACCATGGGGCTGCCGTGGCCGAAAAAAATGGCCGGTTGGCGGTTTTTAGTGCTTGTCATTGCACGCGTCTCCTGGCAGGGCAATGGCTGGAAAGCCTTGCCAGATGGCCATTTCCAGGCGATGCGCGGGCGCAGCCATCTAGTTCAGCCAGCCCACCAGCGCGTTGGTCTTGCGATCAAACACCAGCATGATAACGCCGTAGCGGCAGATCGCCGGCACGAAGGCGAGGGTTTCCAGCGGCTGGCTGTTGCCGGTGCGAAAGCGCTCGAACTCGCGCTTGATGTCGGCGTCCTCGGCGGCCTGGCGCTCGATATTGACGCCGCGGTTGAACACGCCTTGCCAGCTCTCCGGCTTCATGGGCTCGTAGTAGTCGCCCAGGGTGGTGAGCATCGGGCCACCGGGCCTGTTCGTGTCGGCGAGGATGCGCGCCCGCGCGGCAGCATCCTTGGGCAGGCTCAGCATGACCGGGGCTGGTCCGCGTGACCCGGCCATGGGCTCGATGCGTCCGATATCAAGCGTGCCTTGCTTGACCTCCGGCCAGGGCAGGCTGAAAAAATTGTTTTCCGCGTAGACCAGAAAGACCGGGCGGTAGAGGAACATCAGCACCGCGCCGTAGGCGAGCGCCGCCACCTGCACCGAGACGATGATGGAAAGGTCGCGTTGGAGCTTGGGTTTGCCGCGGCGAAACACCACCAGGGTCAGCGTCGGCCCCAGCACCACGTCCACCAGCAGGATCAGCCGGAACACGTGCCAGCCACCGTCATGCGAGAACCAGGGTTGCGGATACCACTGCGTCAGCATCAGCAGCACCAGCAGGCCGACCACGCCGGCGCTGATGCCAAGGTGGATTAGGAAGGCCTGGATTTTTCCCGAGTTGCGCAGTGAATTGATCATGCCGTCCATTTTAGATTAGGCATAGAATTACAGGTAGACGGAAAGCGTACAAAAACCGGGAATAAGGAGGCGGCATGGTGCGGATGTCCAGACTGTTTTTGGCGGTGATTGCTCTGCTGTGTTCCACAGCCTTGATGGCGCAGACAACCGCCTGGCCGGCCAAGCCGATCAAGTGGATCATTCCCTACCCGCCGGGCGGCATTACCGACAGCGCGACGCGCATGGTGGTGCAAAAGGTGCAGGAACAGACCGGCTGGACCATCGTCATCGAGAACAAGCCGGGCGCCAATTCCATACTGGGCGCCGACCTCGCCGCCAAATCCGCGCCAGACGGCTATACCTTCTTGACGGTGATAGGCGCGCATGCGGCCAACGCCACCTTGTATGCGGGCCGGCTGCCCTACGATGTGGTCAAGAGCTTTGCGCCGGTGTCGCTGCTGGGCATCGCCCCGCTGATCCTGACGGTGTCCAACGCCCTGCCGGTCAAGGATGCGAAGGAACTCATCGCCTACGCCAAGGCCAATCCGGGCAAGATATCGTTTGCCTCCTCGGGCGTCGGCGCGGCGGCCCATCTGACGCAGGAATTATTCAAGCAGGTCGCCGGCATCGACATCGTGCATGTGCCGTACAAGGGCACGGCGCCGGCGCTGGCCGACTTGATGGGTGGCAACATCCAGATGTTTACCGACACACCGAGCGCGTTGATGCCGCAGGTGCGCGGCGGCAAGATCAGGGCGATCGGCTTGTTCGCGGCCAAGCGTTCGCCCGGTGCGCCGGAAGTGCCGACCATCGTCGAGGCGGGCGGTCCGGCCATCGAGGGTTCAACCTGGGTGTTGTTCCTTGCGCCGGCCGGCACGCCGCGCGACATCGTCGCGCGCCTGTCGGCTGAGACGGCCAAGGCGGTTAATTCCGTGGACATCAAGGGGCGCTTCGACGCCCTTGGCATCGAGGGCGTGGGCAGCAGCCCGGAGCAGGCCGGCAAATTCCTCGAAGAGGAAATCACCAAGTGGGCAAAGGTGATTGCGGCGGCCGGGGTGAAGGCGGAGTAAGCCGGAAAAGTCAGCCTGCCTGAACGGCGCTCGCCAGCATGGTCAGCGCGGCGACCAGCATCATCGCGTCCATCACCAGCCGGAAATGCGCCGCGTCCATGCGCAGCACGACACGCTTGGACAGCCAGGAGCCGACCATCACCGATGAGCCGACGATAAGGCCCTTGACGACGGTGTCCCAGGGCAGGGCGCCGAAGTTCTGGAAGACGAGGGACTTGGTGATATACATGCCGAGCGAACTCATCGCTTCAGTGGCGAGAAAACCGCCCTTGACCAGGCCGTAGGCGATGAAAAACGGCGTGTTGATCGGGCCGGTGGACACGACAATGCCGGTGAGAAAACCGATGACCGCACCCACCGGCAGGAAGTGCCACAGTTTCATCTTGAAGCCGGTGTTTTGCAGCCAGCGTCGTCCGGGAATCATCAGCAGGAAAAACACCCCCATGGCGATTTCGATGGTGCGGGTCGGGAGTTTGAGCAAGGTGGTGGCGCCCAGGCCGGCAAAGGGGATGGCGGTGGCGCCGTAGGCGGCGCAGATCTTCCAGTTCACGTCGTGCCACCACACGCCCACGCGCGACAGGTTGGCAAGAATGGCGGTGATGGCCATGATGGGCACCGCTTCGCGCGGACCGAAGACGATCACCAGCGCTGGCAGCAGGATGATGGACGTGCCAAAGCCGACAATGCCGCCTATGGTGCCGGCGGCAAGGCCCAATGCAAGAACGATCGCCCAGTCCCAGCCCATAAGGAATACTGGACTAAGCCGTCATCCCCGCGAACGCGGGGATCCAGCGTCGTTGGGTTTAATTTCGAAAGTCACTGGATTCCCGCTTTCGCGGGAATGACGGAAAAATAGCTGATCAGTGTTTTCATTCGAATTTGGCGGGGAATGCCTAGCGCGCACCGGGCACGTTGCGCGTCTTGAGAAAATCCTCGAGGCTCTCGCCGCGAAAAGCGGCGACCATCATCGGATTGGACACGTCGGTGACCTTGCCCAGTTTTTCCAGGCAAAAAAAGCTCGCGCCATGCTGCAGCATGGCGCGCCAGTCGAGCTTGCGCACCATCTCGCGCTCTGCGGCGGAAAGGCCGGCCTGCTCGAACGCGGCTTCGGGGTCTTTCTTGAACAGTTCGCGCCTGGCCGGCAAGATCATGCCGTGCAAAAAACGGTTGAGGCGCAGCGCCCGCGCGCTGGTGGCAAGGTCGAACACGTAAGTGCCGGGCAACTTTTCGGCGCCTTCGAGTTGCGGGTTCATTGAGTATGCTTTCTGGGGATGGCGAATTTGTCGCGAACAAGCGACTCAATTTGCATTAAGCCGTCATTCCCGCGCACGCGGGAATCCATGGGGTTCGCTGTATGCATGGAACCCCATGGATTCCGGGTTCCGCCTTGCGGCCCCGGAATGACGGAGCGTGGCTGCCGACGATCGGATTGACCGGGCTTCATGCGGCCTTCTTCTGTGTTTCGGCCTGTTCCTCAAACACCGCCACCGCCATGGCGGTGGTCATGGGCAGGTAATAGTTCTGGGTGATTTTTTTCACCGTGGGAGAGAGCGCGCCGCGCATCGCCAGCCACATGATGATTTCGGCACCCTCGGTGCCGCCAAGGCGCATGAAGTCGGCGTGCTTCATTTTGACCAGCGACTCCACATCATTGTCTATCATGTCGAGGAACTTCATGTCCCATTCGGGGTTGTTGAAGCCGCCGCGCTCGCCGTTCATCTGGTGCGACAGGCCGCCGGTGCCGACAATCACCACCTTGATGTCCTCGGGCCAGGACAGGATGGCGCGACGCACCGCCTGGCCGAGCTTGTAGCACCTGAGCGGCGTCGGCAGCGGGTGTTGCAGGACATTTATCTCGATGGGCACGATGCGGCCAGGCCAGTCCGGGCTGCTTTGCCACATCATGGTCAGCGGCGAATGCACGCCGTGGTCTATGGGCAGGCCCTGGAAAATGGAAATGTCGAATTCATCGGTGACAAGGGCGTCTGCGATGTGCCGCGACAGCGCGGCGTGGCCCTTGAGCGGCGGGATCTTGCGTGGGCCGAAGCCCTCGTCGGCGATGGGGTACTCCTCGCTCACGCCCAGGGCAAAGGTCGGGTAGTGGTCAAAGAAAAAAGTCGAGGCATGGTCGTTGTAGAAAAACACCAGCACGTCGGGATTTTTCTCGGCCATCCATCTGGCCACCGGTTCGTAGCCCTTGAACAGCGGCGTCCAGTCCGGGTTGTCCTGCAGCTTGCGGTCGAACGCACCGGCGATGGTGGGGACATGTGATGTGCCGATACCGCCGATGATGCGTGCCATGAGTAATCCGGATTCAATGCGATGAATGGGTAGTGATTATACTGGGGGCTGCCGGATTTGCAGATCGTAGCGCCGTCATTCCCGCGCATGCGGGAATCCAGCGACGTTCGTCGAAAGTCACTGGATTCCCGTTTTCACGGGAATGACGATTGGGAGCCTGATTGACTTTGCATTTGGGCGAAAACACAAGGATCAAACATGAAAATCACCCGCTTCGAGTCACATATCGTGCGCCTGCCCGCCGATGAACCCCTGGCCGACGGTCCTGCCGTGCACGGGGCTTTGCGCAATTTCGTCACGCTCACCCTTTACACAGACGAGGGGGTGGAGGGTGTCGGCCTGACCGGTTTTGGCGGCGCGCTGACCGGGGCGCTCAAAGTGGCGGTCGACGCGCTGGCGGCGCTCACCATCGGCATGGACCCGCTGCGCATCGAGGCGATTGCCGAAAAACTGCGCGTGGCGGCGCTGATGTCCGGCCCGGGCGGCATATTCACGCTCGCATCGGCGGCCATCGACATCGCCTTGTGGGATATCACCGGCAAGGCGATGGGACTGCCCGTGGCGACCCTCATAGGCGGCCGGCGCGAGCGCGTCCCCACCTACGCCAGCGGTGCGCTGATGCGCGAGTTTTCACTCGAACATGTGCTCAAGGCCGCGTCGCGCCTGGTGGAAAAAGGCTTTACCCAAATGAAAATGCAACTGGCGCTGCCGGGCCAGACCACGCCGCAGTTGGAAGTGGAGCGCACGCGGCTGATACGCGAGAGCGTCGGCGCGGACATCGACCTGATGTGCGACATCAACCAGCGCTGGGACGTGAGCCAGGCCATCGCCATCGGCAGTCGCATCGAGGAGTATCACCTGTACTGGCTGGAGGACGTGGTGGCGCACGACGATTACGCCGGGCTTGCGCGTGTCGCCGCGGCCCTCGCCACGCCGCTGGCCGGCGGCGAGTATCTCTACGGCATCCAGCCGTTCCGCCACATGCTGGAGGCCTGTTCGGTCGATATTGTGATGATCGACGTGTTGCGCGCCGGGGGCATCACGCCGTGGCTGAAAATCGCCGCCATGGCCGAGGCGTTCAACCTCAAGGTGGTGAGCCACCTCGTGCCGGAGATCCACGTGCAGCTGATTGCCGGCATTGCCAACGGACTCACCGTCGAGTACATGCCCTGGTCGGGGCGGTTGTTCGAGTCGGTGCCGGAGCCGGTAAAAGGCGAGCTCTCGGTGCCGGCCTTGCCCGGGCTGGGTCTGAAGTTCGATCAGGCCGTGATCAAGCGCTACGGTGTGGCCTGAATTACTCCACCCGCATATTCCTTTCTTTGATCACTCGCGCCCATTTTTCCGATTCACTTTTCAGGTGCACGCCGAATTCCTCGGGTGTGCTGGCGATCATGTCGAGGCCGATTTGCTCGAAACGGGCGACCAATTCCGGGTTGCGCAGCACGGCGCGCAGTTTTTCGCTGAGCAGTGCGACGATTTCCTTGGGCGTGCCCTTGGGCGCGACAATGCCGTGCCAGGTGGTGAACTCATAACCGGGCAGTGCCGCCTCGGACACCGTCGGCACGTTGGGCAGCGATTTGGCGCGCTTGAGGCTGGTCACGGCGAGTACGCGCACGCGGTTGGTCGTGACATAGGGGTTGGCTTCGGCGACGTTGGGGAAGTTGATGCCCGGCTCGTTGCCGAGTGTGGCGATCATCGCCGGGCCGCCACCCTTGAACTGTATGGCGACAATTTCGACCTTGCCCATCAGGTTGAACAGTTCGCCGGCGATATGCGGGTTGGTACCCGAGCCGGCGGCGGCGTAATTGAGCGCGCCGGGCTTGGCGCGCGCCATGGCCAGCAGTTCCTGCAAGGTGTTGACCGGCACCGCCGGGTGCACCACCACCAGCGAGGGCGAGGAGGAGATCAGGCCGATGGGGACAAAGTCGTTGAGCGCGTCATAGCTGACGTTCTTGAACAGCGCCGCGTTCGAGACGAAGGGAATGGTCTGAATCAGCAGGGTGTAGCCGTCGGGCTTGGAACGGGCCGCAATTTCGGTGCCGATGTTGCCCGAGGCGCCGCTGCGGTTGTCGACCACCACCGACTGGCCGAGCGCCTCGGACAGCTTGGGCGCGATCAGCCGTGCCACCACATCGACGCTGCCCCCGGGCGGGAAGGCGACAATCAGGCGTATGGGCTTGTTCGGGTAGGCTTCTTGTTGTGCTAGGGCCTGCGGCACAACCGTCAGCATTGTCAGCAACAACAGCATGAAACCGGTGATCGTTTTTTGCACGTGGCCTCCTCGGGTATTCAAATGTGCTTATCCGTAAAATACGGGCTTGTTTTGCCGGTCGCCGGCCGCCGCGTTGCGCGCCAACATAGCACGGGTCGGCAACGGTGTGGGACGCGGCGTCGCAACGGGTATTTTGCGCTGCAGTGCAACGCAGTTATTGTTTGAGTGCTGGGGTGTTTTGTCGGACACTATGGTTGCGCAGTTATCCAATCGGCCAGGCAATTAAACGCCGTCTGTTCCCTGATACAAAAAGGAGTATGCAATGACTTTGCTATCACGTCTGCCGCGCATCGCAAGCGCATTTGTTCCCGCCGCCATACTGTTCACCGGCCTTGTCGCCGGCGGCGCCGCCTATTCCCAGGAGACTACGTTGCGGGTCAACGTCTTCCCGACGTCCACCAACCTGGCGTTGTATTGGGCGATAGAGAACGGGATGTTCGCCCGGCGCGGCTTGAAAATAGAGGTGCAGAACACGCCCAATTCCGACCTGCAGCGGGCCGGCCTCGCCGAGGGCAAGTTTGAAATCGCGCATGCGGCGGTGGACAACGCCGTGGCCATGGTTGAAGGGGCGAAAAAAGATGTCATCATCTTCCTGGGCGGCGATGGCGGCCTGAATGAATTCCTGGTGCGCGGGGAAATCAACTCCTTTAACGACATCCGCGGCAAGGTGCTCGCCGTGGACGCGCCCAATACCGCCTACGCCCTGGTGGCGAAAAAAATTCTCAAGAACAACGGCCTGCTGGAGAACCGCGACTACACTTTGCGCGAGGTGGGCGGCACCTTGGCGCGGTCGGCAGCAATGGCCAAGGATCCGATGCTCGTTGCCGGCATGGTCAACCCGCCGTTTTCCTTCATGGTCAAGGAGCAGGGCCTGAAAAGCATGGGCCGGGCGCAGGATCTTATCGGCCCCTACCAGGCGGGCGGTGCGTTTGTGATGCGCGACTGGGCGAAAGCCAATGCCGGCGTGCTTGAGCGCTACATCGCCGCCTATATAGAGGGCACGCGGGCTGTCATGGATCCGGCCAACCGCACAGCCGCGCTGGATATATTGATGCGCCGTTTCAAGCTCAGCCCGCAAATCGCCGAGCAAAGCTATGCCGCACTGATGACGCCGGGCTTTGGCTATTATCGCGACGCGCGCTTTGACATGGACGGATTTGCCAAGGTGCTGTCACTGCGTGCCGAAATTGAAGGCCAGTGGGGCGGGGTCGCGCCGGCCCCGGGAAAGTATATCGACCTCGGTTACTACGACCGCGCGCTGAAAATGGCCGGGCAGTAAGGCCGTCTGCGTATAGCGCGATGGCTGGAAAGGCCCGTCAGTCGGCCGTTTCCAGCCACCACCCCTGATTTTCAGGTGCGCGACACGCTGTTCTGCAGCAGGTAAAGCCCGCGCAATGGCGCGGCGCTGGAACCTGCGGCGGTAAAGCCGCTGTCGGGCAGGAGTTTTGCGCAGGCGGCTTCAATGTCCGCACGTTCGCTCGCGCATTCGACCATCACCACCCAGTTGGGCACGATGGCGGCGTGTGGCCTGACCTTTTTTTCCTCCGTCAGCACGGTGCTCGCGCCGGTGTCGGCGCGGCACAGGTGGGCGCCGCAAATGCCCGGCTGCCGCAGCAGGTCGGGCAGCGCTTGCCCGACCAGCCAGTCGCGTTGCATTGTCTCCCTGCCGGCCAGCACGTCGTAACGCAGCGTCATCAGCAGTCCGCCCTGGGCGTGGCTGAGGGACGCGGCGACTTCGCATAGGGCGCGTTCAACGTCGGTAAAGGCGGCGACGCATTTACGCGTCCAAGGGGTCGGGTCGTTCAGGCGCGCGGTGTAAGCGGCGCCTTTCAGCACCTGCAGGTTTTCGGTTTCGTAAAGCGTGAAGTATTCCGGCGTGCCCGATGTGGGCGTACCGGGAAAGGCGATGTAGCGGCGGCCGCGCAAGAAGCCGCGAATGCCGACGCGCTCGGGCATGTGTTCGCGCGTGTGCCATTCGTAAAATTCGGCGCGGGCGTGGGCCTCGATGCCGTTCCAGATGGCCACCACTCCCGATCCTGCCAGGCTCATGTTATCTCCCCGTTCAGCGTTTGGCCGTGCCGAGCACGATAATGGCGCCTATGACAATGATTGCGCCTATCCCCTGCAGCAGGCTGAGGCTTTGCCCGAGCAGGAGCCAGCCCATGAACAGCGCGGCGACCGGTTCAAAGTTGAGCACCCCGGTGTCGCTGGTGACGGCGATGCGCGGCAATACGATGAACATGGCGGTGATGCCGCTGCCGTACAACACCGTGAGCAATGACAGGCCGAGCCAGCCGGCATTGTCGGAGGGCGCGGCGAGGCTGCCGGTGAGCACTCCGGCGCCGCCGATGATCAGCGCGCAGGTCGCCATGGCGAGGCAGCTGCGCAGGCGTCCGTCCACCTGCATCAGCCAGCGGCCCGAAAGGTACATCACCATGCTGAACGCCAGTGCCGCGGTGATGGCGTAACTGACGCCTGCGCCGATTTCCTGCCAGCGGCTGGCGAGATCCCCTGTTTTCCCCGTTACGTCGAGCGCCAGCGCCAGGCCGAGCAGCGCCACCAGCATCGCACCCAGCGCCACCGGCGAGGGCCGCGGTCCGCCGGTCGCCCAGCTGAGCAGTGTCAGCAGCATCGGGTAAATATTGAACACCAGCAGCGCCAGCACCACCGGGATGCGCGCGACCGAGGAATAAAGGCAGTAGCTTTGCACCGCAACGAGCACGCCGATGCCGGCGGCGCGGCGCAGGGTCAGCGCCGGCACCCACACCCTCACGCCGGAGGCGAGCAGCAGCGCGAGCACGGCCAGTGCGGTGACGCCCGAGCGGATCGTTACCGCAGTGGTGACATTGACGCCATGGTCAAAGGCGATGCGCGCGGCAATGTGGTTGGCGCCCATGATGGCGGCGATGACCAGCATGAGAATGATGCCAAACCAGCGGGAGAGGGGGGCACTATGCAAGGGGAGTCCGGACTTGTTGTTCTTGTGGGAAAGGCGGGTCGCGCAATTCTAACCCGCCGCGCGGGCGGCAGGCCGGGGACCCGGGCTTGCCTTGGCGGCGGCTATTTTGCGATGCCGGCGCTGGCAAGGCGCATTTCAGTCGCGTCGTAACCGAGCAATACCTGGTTTCCCATGACGATCACCGGCACGCCCTGGGCGCGCAGCACCTTGCCGTGATAACGCATGGCGTCGACATCGCGCTCGACATCGTGGTCGGTGTAGCGGATATTGGCGCCGTCAAGGAATTTACGCGTTTCGGCGCAGTAACCGCACCAGGTGGTGCTGAACAACACCACCGGCGAAGGGGCAAATTGCGACAGGTTCTTGCGCGCATCGGGCAGCAGGCGCACCACTGCGCGATCGCCCTCCTGCGCCACGGTGTAGGCGGGAATGCCCTGGCCGGTGTCGCCCTTGACCAGCATGCTCATTTTTTGCACCTTCGCCACCGGGGCGGGCTTGGCGCGCAGGTGGTCGCGGACGAAATAAGCGGCTGCGGCAAGAAATGTCACACCGGCGATGAGTGGAATAAACGGGAACGAGGTCGGGCGCGTGCGCACCGTTGGCAGCGGACCCACGGCGGACTGGATTGCCGGCGGGGCCTGGTACTTGGCGTAGACGATGCCGCACTGCGGGCAGTGACCGTCCGGGGCGGTATCCGCGGGTCGGCGAACATACTGGCACTTCGGGCAGGTGGTGTTCATCGCGGTTTGCTCCCGGTGGGCGCGTACTGTCACGGCGGGCCACGCGCGCAGTTTATACGGGATGCCGTTGCAGGTGAAGGGGAGTGGCGGGATGAATGTGCGAGAATCAGGCGATGAAACGCGTATTGCATCTGGCCATACTTGTCGCAGGACTGCTTTGCGGCGGGGCACGCGGCGAACCGGTGGGCTTCGACATCGATCCGGGGCACACCTTCCCGGTGTTCGAGGTCAGGCATCTTGGCATTGCCACGCAGCGCGGGCGCTTCAACCGGACCAGCGGCAGGGTGACTGTCGATGCCGAGGCGCGCACCGGTTCGGCCGACATCCGCATCGACGCGCGTTCGGCCAGCACCGGCAATGACGATCTTGACGCGCTGTTGCGCGGTGCTTTTTATTTTGCCGTGGTCGACCATCCGGAAATTGCCTACAAGGCCAGCGCCATACGCTTTGACGGCGACAAACCGGTGCTGGTCGAGGGCGAACTGCGCTTTCTCGGTGTCACGCGGCCGCTGAACCTCAGGGTGTCGGGCTACGGTTGCATACGTTTTCCACAACTGCGCTGCGGCGCCGACCTTGCCGCCAGTTTCAAGCGCTCTGATTTCGGCCTTGTCACGATGGCGAATTTTGTCGGCGACGAGGTATCGATGCTGATCCAGATGGAGATGGTCAGGCCCTAGGGCCGTCGCGCACACATGGGCATCACCCTTGCACTGCTGGCCATGGTTTGCTTTGCCGGCAACATTTTCTTCGTCCGCAGTGCCGCCGCGCGCATCAATGTGGAAACCGGTTTTACTGTGCTGCTCACGGTCAACGTTATTTGCATCAGCCTCGTCTATGCCGTTTATGCCTTGTTCCGCGAGGCACCGTTGGTGTGGCAATGGCGCGGTGCCGGCTGGTTTGTCGCCTCGGGCATCGTCGGCATTTTTCTCGGCCGGCGCATGCTGCTCGACGCGGTGGTCGCCCTCGGTGCCGCACGAGCCAGCGTGCTGCACTCGACTACGCCGGTGTTCACGCTGGTCGGCGCCTGGCTGCTGGTGGGCGAGCGCCTCGGCGCCTATGAACTGGCCGTGATGGCCTTTGTCATCCTGGGCTTGTGGATTACGCAAATGCCCGGCGGCAGCCAGCTTGCCGGCGCGAAACTCGCACCAGGGGCGTTGCGCCGAGGCCTGCTGGTCGGGCTGCTGGCGGTGGTTGGTTTTGGTTTTGGCAACGCCTTGCGCGGGGCGGCATTGCGCAGCTGGGACGAGGCGATTTTCGGCACCCTGATTGCCACGGTGGCGGCGCTCGCCTGCCACCTTGCCAGCATTCGCGACTGGAACAAGGTCGGCACGGCCATGCGCAGCGGCGACCGGCGCGGCCTTGCGCTGTTCGCTGCCTGCGGCCTCGCCACTGCTGGCGGTTCGTTGCTTACAACTTTCGCCATGGCCTATGTGGAAATTGCCATCGCCACCCTCATCACCTTCACCACGCCCTTGCTGGTGTTGCCGGTGAGCGTGTTCCTGCTGGGCAACCGCGAGGGCCTGAATTCACGCACCGCGACCGGTGCGGCGATGGTGCTCACCGGGATTGTGTTGTTGGCAATACGATGAAGATGGGGCGGCTCTGTTCGTCATTCCCGCGCAAGCAGGAATCCATGGGGTTGGTTCCTCGCTGCGCGGGCAGATTCTTTCTGTTTAGTTGGGTGGTTTCACTCCCCTGCGGGGAGCGAGTTCCTTCTTTTGCTTCGCTGTGCAAAGAAAGTAAGCAAAGAATACACACCCCACGTCGCCGCCGCCTTCGGCGGTTTCCTGCGATGCTCGCGCCAATGGGTCGGCCCTGAAACTCGCACCACAAAAGCGTGGGGCTCAGACATCAGGGTCGGACACCTCCCATCGGCGCTGCGCTTCTCGGCGTCACCTACGGGAGATAAAGTCAAAAGCAAAACCAAGCAGCACAATAATTTATCCGGATCGTATGTGTGGCATTACGCCGCTTCGCTATACACTGCGAACGACAGACACTACTTCCTAAAAGGAATCAACTTGCGCCTTATACCCTTGCTCGCCGGTGTGGCTATACTTTTGGCTACGTCCGCCCAGGCGCAGACCTACCCGAACCGGCCGCTGCGCATCATTGTTCCGGCCGCGGCCGGCGGCACCATAGACATTCTTGCCCGCGCCTTGTCGGTGCGGCTGGCCGAGGGGCTGGGCCAGCCGGTGGTGGTGGAGAACCGCGCCGGCGCCGGCACCAATATTGGCATGGAGGCGGTGGCAAGGTCCGCCCCCGACGGTTACACCCTGCTCCTTGGCGGGGTCACCATCGCCACCAATCCCAGCCTGTACTCGAAACTGCCGTTCGACCCGGCAAAAGACCTCTCGCCGGTTTCCCTGCTCGTCGCCGCCGGCAACGTGCTGGTGGTCAATCCGGAGCTGCCGGTCAAGACGGTGAAGGAGCTCATTGAGTACGCGCGCGCGCACCCGGGCGAGCTCAACTACGGCTCGCCCTCGACCGGCAGCACGCCGCATCTTGCCGGTGAGCTGTTCGGCGCGCTTACCGGGACAAAACTGGTGCATGTTCCCTACAAGGGTGCGGCGCTCGGGCTCAACGACCTCATCGCCGGCCGGCTGCAACTGTCCTTTGACAATATTCCGCCGGCGATTGCGCACATCAGGGGCGGCAAGCTGCGTGCGCTGGCGGTGACCTCGGCGCAGCGCTCGGCGCTGTTGCCGGAAATCCCGACGGTGATCGAGGCGGGACTGGCCGGGTTCGACGTGTCGGCCTGGTTCGGCCTGCTCGCCCCGGCGGGCACGCCGCGCGAGGCGATACTGCGCGTGCAGGCCGAGACGGTGAAGGCCTTGCAGACGGGCGAGCTGCGCGAGCGCCTCAACCAGTTCGGCTTCGAGGTCGTTGGCAGCACACCCGAGGCCTTTGGCGCACTGATCCAGTCCGAGATCCTGCGCTGGGCGAAAATCATCCGCGAATCGGGCGCCAGGGCGGATTGAGCACGCTTGGTATTTTCACGTTGCGGCGCTGCGCGTGGCCGTCTAGAAAATACACCGATGACTGGAAAGCCTTGACTGGCGCGCATCTCCAGTCATCGTCTCTGCGTGTCATTGCGAGGAGGCGAAGCCGACGCGGCAATCTTGTGGTGTTGCGACTGTCGTCACAGGGGCGATGAGATTGCTTTGCTGCGCTCGCAATGACAGCTGAGACAAATTTTGTCTACTGCGCTTATTCCAGTTTGAGATTGGTCTTTTTCACGACGTTCCGCCATTTGTCGATTTCGGCGACAAAAAAGCGCTGGAAGTTGGCGCGGCTGTCCTCGAACAGGGCAACGCCGGCTGCGGCGAGTTTGGCGCGGGTTTCGGGTTGTGCGAGCACCGTCTGCACGTCGCGCGAAATTTTGTCGGCGAGGTCGGCGGGCATGGCGGCTGGGGCAAAAAATCCCTGCCACAGTGTCGCCTCGTACTCGGGCAGGCCTTGCTCGGCGACGGTGGGAATCTCCGGCGCGCCGGGAAAGCGCTGCTTGCCGGTGACGGCGATGCCGGGTGCGCGGCCTGATTTGGCCAGCGGCAGCCCCACCGGCATGCCGGCGAAGTAATAGGCGATGCGTCCGCCCATCAGGTCGGTGGCTGCGGGTGCCCCGCCTTTATAGGGGACGTGGATGGCCTGTATGCCGGCGACCATGCTGAACAGCTCGCCGCACAGGTGATCGGAGTTGCCTATGCCGGAGGAGCCGTATGCGAGCTTGCCTGGCTCGGCCTTGGCGCGGGCGATCAATTCCTGCACGTTCTTGATGCCCGAGTCGGGCGCGACGATGAGAATGTGCGGCGTTGCCGTGACCGGCACCAGCGGCAGCAGGTCGGTCTCGGCCTTGAACGGCAGGTTGGGAATGGCCGCGGCGCTGATGGCGAGGCCATTCTGCGCAAACAGCAGGGTGTAGCCATCGCCGCTTGCCTTTGCCACGGCATCGGCGGCGAGGTTGCCGGCGGCACCGCCGCGGCTCTCGACATAGACGTTCTGCTTCCAGTACAGCGACAGGCGTTCGGCCATGATGCGGCCGATGATGTCGGTGGAACTGCCGGCGGCGTAGCCGACCATCAGCCTGACCGGCTTGTTCGGGTATTGCGCCTGCGCAGCCAAGGGCAGCGCAAGCAGAACGGTGAACGCGGCCAACGCGCCCCACAGGCGATTGCAATTCATTTGATTCCTCCCTGGCATCCATCCTTCTGCAGCCGGATGGATGGATTTTCCGTTGTGGTGGCACCTACTGGTGCGCGAACATTTTCTTGCCGGCCACCGGCAACTCGGCGGTGAGGATGTCACCCGAGAGTGATTCGGTGATGTACAGCGTCTTGCGGTCCGGGCCGCCGGCGGCGATGTTGGCGAGGTGGTGGTGGTGCGGATTTTTCGAGTAGATCAGGTGGGTGGGCAGCATGTTGCTGTCAAAGCGCCACACGCCCACGCCGAGGTGACAGACCAGCAGGCCGTTTTCACTGTCCATCTCGATGCCGTCGGGGCCCGCAGCACCGCCAGAGAGCTGGATGGCGACGCCGGTCTTGGACACCGAACCGTCGGCCATGATCGGCAGGCGCCAGATTTGCTGCGAGCGCGTCGCTGCGACATAGCAATGCTTGTCGGTGGTCGAGAGGGTGATGCCGTTGGGGCTGGGTACGTTGATGGCGAGGCGGTCGAGTTGGCCGTTGGCGCGCAGGCGAAACACCCGCCCGGTCGGGTCGGCGATGCCGGTCTGGCCCTGGTCGGTGAAGTACAAGTCGCCGTTTTGCGCAAAGTGCAGGTCGTTAAGGCCTTTGAAGCCCTCGCTGTACATCGAGCCGAGCACGACTTCTATCTTGCCGCTTTTCGGGTCGAGCAGCAGCAGGCCCTGCTTGTAGCAGCAAATGAAAATGCGACCGTCCTTGTGGATTTTCAGGCCGTTGGGCCAGCCGTCGTATTGCGTCACCAGCTCCCATTCGCCCTTGGGCGTAATGCGAAAAATGCGGCCGAAGGGTATATCGACAAACCACAGGTTGCCGTCGCGGTCGAAGGAGGGCCCTTCAAGAAAGCACTCGACCTCGGCGCCCTGGCGGTTGGGGTCCGACCAGGCCGAGCGCGATTTTTTGCGGAACTTGGCCGGCATCGACATGAACACCTTGGCTTCTATCAGTTCGGGTTGCTTGAAGGGGTTGAACAATTGTGCTGCTCCGTGAAAAAACGCAGAAGGGGGAAAGGTGAAAAGTGAAAAGTGAAGGGCTCAGGCGACGTTGACCGGAATCTTGAATTCGCGAATGCGCTTTTCCCATTCGGCCGGGCCGCTGATATGCGCCGAGTTGCCGCCCGAATCGACCGCCACGGTAACCGGCATGTCTTTTACTTCAAATTCATAAATGGCTTCCATGCCGAGGTCGGCAAAAGCCAGCACTTTTTGTTTCTTGATCGCCTTGGCCACGAGGTAGGCGGCGCCGCCGACGGCCATCAGGTAGGCGGCCTTGTGTTTCTTGATCGATTCGATTGCAACCGGGCCGCGCTCGGCCTTGCCTATCATGCTGATGAGGCCGGTCTTGCCGAGCATGGTCTCGGTGAATTTGTCCATGCGCGTGGCGGTGGTGGGGCCGGCCGGGCCGACCACCTCGTCGCGCACCGGATCGACCGGGCCGACGTAATAAATGACGCGGTTGGTGAAATCCACGGGGAGCTTCTCGCCTTTTTCCAGCATGTCGGCGATGCGCTTGTGCGCGGCGTCGCGGCCGGTGAGCATCTTGCCCGACAAGAGCAGGATGTCGCCTTGCTTCCAGGCGGTGACTTCGGCCGGCGTGAGGGTGTCAAGGTTGACGCGCTTGGCCGAGGCGGCCGGCGCCCAGGTGACCTTGGGCCAGTCGCTAAGCGAGGGCGGGTCAAGCGAGACCGCACCGGAGCCGTCGAGCACAAAGTGTGCGTGGCGCGTCGCGGCACAGTTGGGGATCATGGCGACGGGCTTGTTCGCCGCGTGCGTCGGGTAGTCCAGTATTTTTACATCGAGCACAGTGGACAGGCCGCCGAGGCCTTGCGCGCCTATGCCCAGCGCGTTGACCTTGGTAAAGAGCTCGATGCGCATCTCCTCGGTCTTGTTCTTCGGCCCGCGCGCCAGCAGCTCATGCATGTCGATGGGCTCCATCAGCACCTCCTTGGCCATCATCATGGCTTTTTCAGCAGTGCCGCCCACGCCTATGCCGAGGATGCCCGGCGGGCACCAGCCGGCGCCCATGCTGGGCACCGTCTTCACCACCCAGTCGACGATGGAATCGGACGGGTTGAGCATGACAAACTTGGACTTGGCTTCCGAGCCGCCGCCCTTGGCCGCCACCGTGACATCGAGCTTGTCTCCGGCCACCAGGTCGATGTGGATCACCGCCGGCGTGTTGTCCTTGGTGTTCTTGCGCGTGAATATCGGGTCGGCCAGCACCGAGCCGCGCAGCGGATTGTCCGGGTTCATGTAGGCGCGGTGCACGCCTTCGTTCACCACGTCGGCGAGCGCGCCCTTGACGCCCTCGAAGCGCACGTCCATGCCGATTTTCAGGTAGACGTTGACGATGCCCGTGTCCTGGCATATCGGCCGGTGACCCTCGGCGCTCATGCGCGAATTGGTGAGGATTTGCGCGATTGCGTCCTTGGCCGCCGGCGCCTGCTCGCGCTCGTAGGCGCGGGCCAGGTGCTGGATGTAATCCTTTGGATGGTAGTAGCTGATGTATTGCAGCGCGTCGGCGATGCTCTGGATCAGGTCTTCGGCTTTGATGACGGTCATGGCGGTCCTTGGAGCGGCGGTGTAGGAGGGGTGTGACTTCGGAAGCATTGCAAGTATACTCCGGCTCGCTGCCGCGGCGCGCGGCTGGAGACGGGAATGAGCAGGGCAATCAGAAGGTTTTTTGAACACGAGGCGGCGGGCGGACTGGTGATCATGTTCGCCGCGCTGTGCGCACTGTTGGTGCGCAACTCGCCGTGGGAAAGTGTTTATGGCGTGCTGCTCGAGTTGCCCGTGGCGGTGCAGGCCGGATCGTTGCAAATTGCCAAGCCGTTGTTGTTGTGGGTCAACGACGGGCTGATGGCGGCTTTCTTTTTTCTCGTCGGCCTGGAAATCAAGCGCGAGTTGCTGCAAGGCGAACTGTCCAGCCCGGCCAAGGCGGCATTGCCGGTGGCTGCCGCGGTCGGCGGCATGGTGGTTCCCGCCCTGATCTACTTGCTGTTCAATGCGGGTGACAAGGTTGCAATGCACGGCTGGGCCATCCCGACCGCCACGGATATCGCCTTTGCCCTTGGCGTGTTGTTGCTGCTCGGACGGCGTGTGCCGGTGTCGCTGAAGATTTTCCTTACCGCGGTGGCGATCATTGATGACCTGGGCGCGATCGTCATCATTGCGATTTTTTACACCGACAATCTTTCAATGAGCATGATCGCGCTGGCCGGTGCGGGGGTGGTGGCGCTGGCGGTGTTGAACCTTGCCGGGGTCACCCGCATGGGTGGTTATTTCCTCGTCGGGATCATCTTGTGGGTATGCGTGCTCAAGTCGGGGGTGCATGCGACCCTCGCCGGTGTGGTGTGCGCGCTGGCGGTGCCGCTGCGTGCGCGCAATGCCGAAGGCGAGTCACCCTTGCTGCAAATCGAGCACAAACTGCAACCCTGGGTCGCCTTTGGTGTGCTGCCGGTGTTTGCGTTTTTCAACGCCGGCGTGCCGCTCGCCGGAGTAACGCCGGCGATACTGTCCGAGGGGGTGCCGCTGGGCATCGCCGCGGGCCTCATCCTGGGCAAGCCGCTGGGCATTGGCGCCGCCTGTGTGCTGATGATCCGGCTGGGCTGGGGCGCGCTGCCTCAGGGTGCCAGCCGTATGCAGTTTTTCGGCGTTTCCCTCCTGTGCGGCATCGGCTTCACCATGAGCCTGTTTATAGGCTCGCTCGCCTTTAACAGCGCCGATGATATGGTGATGACGCTGGTGCGCCTTGGCGTGCTGGGCGGTTCTCTGGTGTCCGGCCTCGCCGGTTACGCCGTCCTGCGCTGGTGGGCGTCGCCCGCGCGCGGCGACGCGGCTAGTGGCGCGCCGTCTGGGTGATTTTTTCGGTGTAGGCGATGGCCATCGCCGAGAACACGAAGGTGATGTGGATGGCCGTCTGCCACAACAGGGTTTTCTCGTCGTAGTTCTGTGCGTTGATGAAGGTTTTCAGCAGGTGGATGGACGAGATGCCGATGATGGCGGTGGCCAGCTTGACCTTGAGCACGCCGGCGTTGACGTGGGACAGCCACTCGGGCTGGTCCGGGTGTTTTTCCAGTTCCAGTCGCGAGACAAAGGTTTCCCAGCCGCCGATGATGACCATCACCAGCAGGTTGGAGATCATCACCACGTCAATCAGGCCCAGCACCACCAGCATGATCTCGGCCTCGGTGACACCCTTGGTGGCGGTAATGGACAGTAGATGGATCAGTTCCACCCAGAATTGCCAGACGTAGACGCCCTGGGCGACGATGAGGCCGATGTACAACGGCGCCTGCAGCCAGCGGCTCATGAAAATCCAGCGTGGCAATACGCCGAGCGAGTCGTCAATCACAGGGGCGGGAGGTTTGGGCTGTGTCATGGCGCAGTAATCCGGGCTTTTGGGAAGTTGCGGAGTCTACTCGAAAATTATCCGGGAAATAACCCTTGCGAGGACATGGTATCGAGGCATGTTCACGTATGCCCGGTAACGCGGGCGAGCAGCGCATCGGCGTCGGCGGGCAGGCTGTTGCCGCGCCAGGCCACATGCTGGTCGGGGCGGATCAGCGCGAGGTCGCTGCCGTAGAGTTCGCGCCCGTCCTCGTCAATGGCATCCACGATCTGCAGAGGCACGCCGCGGCGTTGCGCCGCGGCCGCGAGGGCGCCACCGTCGTCAGCCACGGGTGCGAGGCGCAGCAGGGTGAAACCAACGCCAAACAGGTCAAACAGGGAACGGCGGGCCGGCATGCCCGGCGGGTCGAGAAAAAAATGCGGAGCGCGACCGCCCGGCACCCCGCTGGGCGTGTAGGCGGTGTAGCTGTCGGCAGGAGGCGCGCCATCCTCCGCAACCAGTTTTGAGCCGTCGTAACGGGCGCCCAGTTGCACGCCGATGGAGCCGAACTCCTCGCCGAAGGTGGCGAGGTAGTCGCCGGCATCGCGCCGTGCGCTGACGCCGGCGGCGTTGTTTTGTTCCATTGCCGCCGAAACCTGTACCGCGCCGACGTTCTTGGCGAGCTTTTGCGCCGCGGTGGTGTTGCGCGCGGCGATGGGTTTGCGTTCCGCCTCGTAGCTCGCCAGCAGCTGTCCGCCGCCCCAGCCCTGCAGCATCGCGGCAAGTTTCCAGGCGAGGTTGGCGGCGCCGTCAATGCCGGTGTTCATGCCAAAGCCGCCGGTGGGGGTGAACAGGTGAATTGCGTCGCCGGCAAGGAAAACACGACCGCCGCTCCAGAAGCGCTCGGCCCACAGCGCGACCCCGGCGGTCCAGTTGCGGTTGCCCAGCACTTCGACCGGCAGGTCGGCGCCGCAGGCAAGGCGCACGCCGCGCGCGATTTCGTCCTCGTCGAGGGTGGCGCCCTCGGGCAGCCGCGTCCAGTAGAGGAATTCGTCCGTGCCGTTGAGTGACACCAGCGCGGTGCGGATTTGTGCGTTAACCACCCAGTATTGCCAGGCGCGCCGGCCGGCGAAGAAATCGCGCGCCAGAGTCGGTATGCGCAGGTGGCTCGCCACCATGCGGCCGCCAAGAAAGGCCTGGTTGAGCGTGTCATGGCCCTCGTAACGTATGCCCAGGCTGCGGCGTACATGGCTCTGGCCGCCGTCGCAGCCGACGAGGTATTGCGCATGCCAGTCCTCGGATTCGCCTGTTGTGGCGTAGGTGGTGCCCAGGTAGTCGTCGGCGGCAGCGGCATTTTCGGCAACGCGCGCGGCGCGCAGACTGACGCCCTGCGCCGTTTCGGCAAACTCGCCGACCTGCCAGCCAAAGCGCATGCTGATGTTGGGCCGCGTGCGCGCGTGCTCGAGCAGGAATCGCTCGACATACATCTGGTTGGCGCGGTGGATGGGCTCGAAGTTCTGGTGGATGCGCGGCGCGGCGATGACGGCGCGCATTTTCTCCTCTTCAGAGGGCATTACCACGCGCGCCAGCTCCCAGGCGTTGTAGCGGGTGAAGTAGGCGACGTCCGTCGGGTGGTCCGTCGGCAGGCCGAGGCCGCGCACCCGGGCTGATATGCCCAGGCGCCGGTAGTGCTCCATGGTGCGCGAGTTGTGCGTGCTGCCCTTGGGATGCCAGCGCGAAGTCTGCTCGTTGTTGAACACCGTGCTCTTCACGCCGTGGCGGTCAAGGAACAACGCCAGCATCAGCCCGACCGGGCCGCCGCCGACAATGGCCACCGGGGTGTCGCGGAATTTGTCTGCCGTGCTTGTCATGTTGGCGCGAAGCCTAGCAGAGACAGGCCGTTCCGGCTTTCGCCTGCGCGTGCATTGCCGTGGCGGGGAGGGCGTCGGGTGGGTCGTATAATCGGGCCATGCCGGCCATGAACCAGCCCGCCGCGCCGGGCGATCCAGCCAAAGTCACGGGAGAGACCCTTCCCGAGGCCATGCTTGAAGGTCTTGCAACGGACGAGCGCGAGCGCGTGCTGCGCGCCCACGCATTTGCCCTCGGCCATTACGCCGGCAAAAAACTCGGAACCGGCGAGCCGGCGATGACGCATGCGCTGGGCATGGCGCAAAGCCTGGCCACGCTGCGCCTTGACGGCGAGACGCGCGCCGCCGGGCTGCTTTTCGATATTCCCGATTGCCTTGCCGACAGCGGCGAGGTGCTCGAAGCGCAGTTTGACAAGACGGTGGCGGACCTGGTCGCCGGCGTGGCGCGCCTCAACAGCATGCGCGTGGTGACGCGCGGACTTGACACGCTGGGTCTGAGTTCCGGCGGCAGGCGTTCGCAGGCCGAGGTGCTGCGCAAAATGCTGCTCGCCATGGTTGCCGATATTCGCGTGGTGTTGTTGCGCCTGGCCAGCCGCACCCAGTCGCTGCGCTATCTGGCCTGCGCGCCCGAGTCAGAACAGCGGGCCGTCGCGCAGGAGACGCTGGACGTTTATGCGCCGCTCGCCAACCGTCTCGGGGTGTGGCAGCTCAAGTGGGAAATGGAGGACTTGTCCTTCCGCTACCTCGAGCCGGCCGCATACAAGGACATCGCCCGGCGTCTGGACGAAACACGCGGCGCGCGCGAGGGATTTATCGCCAGTGTGGAAAAGCAGTTGGGTGAGGCACTTGCATCAGCCGGCATCAAGGCCGAGATCAGCGGCAGGCCCAAGCACCTGTACAGCATCTGGAACAAGATGCGCGCCAAGGCGCTCGGCTTCGATGACTTGTATGACCTGCGCGGGTTGCGCGTGCTGGTAGACGAGGTCAGGGATTGCTATGCCGTGCTCGGCGTGGTGCACGACCTGTGGCAACCCATTCCGGGCGAGTTTGACGACTATATTTCACGCCCCAAGGCCAATGATTACCGCTCGTTGCACACGGCGGTGGGCGGGCCCGATGACCGCGGCCTGGAAATCCAGATCCGCACCCGCGACATGCACCGCCACGCCGAACTGGGCGTGGCGGCGCACTGGAAATACAAGGAAGGGGCGCGTCCCGACGGCGCCAAGGGCGGTGGCGACGCCTTTGATGAAAAAATCGCCTGGTTGCGCCAGGTGCTCGCCTGGCGCGATGACATCGTCGACGCGTCCGACTGGATCGAACAGTCCAAGCAGGCGGCGCTCGATGACACGGTGTATGTGCTGACGCCGCAGGGGCGGGTGCTCGACCTGCCGGCCGGCGCGACGCCGGTGGACTTTGCCTATGCCTTGCATACCGACCTGGGGCACCGCTGTCGCGGCGCGCGCGTCGATGGCGTGATGGTTGCGCTCGATACACGGCTTGCCAACGGCCAGCGCGTCGAGATCATCAGCGCCAAGAGCGGCGGACCCAGCCGCGACTGGCTCAACCCGGCGCTCGGCCTGGTGGGTAGTTCGCGCGCCCGCCACAAGGTGCGCCAGTGGTTCAACAGCCAGGCACTGGGAGAGACCATCGCCAACGGCCGTGCGGTGGTTGAGCGTGAAATGCAGCGCGAGGGCAGGACCGGGGTCAATCTCGACGAACTCGCCGGTGAGTTAGACCTGGCGCGCGCCGAGGACTTGTTCGCCGCCGTCGGCCGCGACGAAATCGGTTCGCGCGCCCTGCAACTGGCGCTGCGCGGGGACGCGGGCGGCGAGGCGGCGCAGGCTGACCAGTTGAAGACCCACCAGAGCCGGGCCGACGATCCGGGCAGCGGCATCCTGATTGTCGGTGTTGACCGGCTGATGACCCAGCTCGCGCGCTGCTGCAAGCCGGCGCCACCCGATGAGATCGTCGGGTTTGTGACGCGCGGCCGCGGAATTTCGATCCACCGTGCCAGTTGTGCCAGCGCGGCACGCCTGCGCGAGATCCGGCCCGAGCGCATTATCGCCGCCGACTGGGGCCGGCAAATGTCAGGGGCCGGCGTCTTTCCGGTCGACATCGTGGTGCGCGCCTCTGATCGCCACGGCCTGCTGCGTGATGTGTCCGAGGTGTTGTCACGCGAAAAAATCAATGTCACGGCGGCCAATACCCAGTCGCGCAACAACATCGCCACCATGCATTTCACACTTGACATTGCCGATGTCGGGCAGTTGCGGCGTGTGCTGGCGCAGGTGCGCGGGGTGGCCGATGTGCAAAGCGCGGTGCGGCGATAAGGATTTACTGCGGCATCCATTGCTTTCCCGGTGCCGCCTGTGCCTTGGTGGATGCTCTATAATCTTGGCCAACGCCCGTGTTTTTCGGCGGATTGTCACAGAAAAACGCCGTAGTCCCGTATAAGAATAAAATCGCGAGGGCCAACATGCCTGACTCACTGAAAAAGGCGGCACTGGAGTATCACCGACTGCCGCGCCCCGGCAAGATTTCTATTGCACCGACCAAGCAACTGGTGAACCAGCGCGACCTTGCGCTCGCCTACACGCCCGGCGTTGCCGAAGCCTGCCTCGAAATCGTGCGTGACCCGGCCGAGGCGCGCAACATGACCTCGCGCGGCAACCTGGTCGGGGTGATCACCAACGGCACCGCGGTGCTCGGGTTGGGCGCCATCGGCCCTCTTGCTTCCAAGCCGGTGATGGAGGGCAAGGCGGTGCTGTTCAAGAAGTTCGCCGGCATCGACGTGTTCGACATCGAGATCGACGAGCGCGACCCGGACAAGCTGGTCGATATCATCGCCTCGCTCGAGCCGACCTTCGGCGGCATCAACCTCGAGGACATCAAGGCGCCCGAATGTTTCATCGTCGAGCGCAAACTGCGCGCGCGCATGAAAATCCCGGTCTTTCACGACGACCAGCACGGCACCGCCATCATTGTCAGCGCCGCCATCGTCAACGGCCTCAAGGTGGTGGGCAAGGACATAGCCAAGGTGAAATTGGTGGTGTCGGGCGCCGGCGCGGCCGCGCTGTCCTGCCTCGACCTGCTGGTCAAGGTCGGCGTGGACATGAAAAACATCATCGTCACCGACATCGCCGGCGTGGTCTACACCGGGCGCAAGGAGGAAATGGATGATAACAAGGCGCGTTACGCCAAGGACATCAAGGGCCGCACCCTCGGTGATGTGATGGCCGGTGCCGATGTGTTCCTCGGCCTGTCCGCGGGCAAGGTGCTCAAGCCCGAAATGGTCAAGAAAATGGCCGAACGGCCGCTGATTCTGGCACTGGCCAATCCGGAGCCGGAAATCCAGCCCGACCTCGCGCGTGCGGCGCGGCCGGACGCGGTGATCGCCACCGGGCGTTCGGATTTTCCCAACCAGGTCAACAACGTCCTGTGCTTTCCCTACATTTTTCGCGGCGCGCTGGATGTCGGTGCGACCACCATCACGCCGGAGATGGAACTTGCCGCCGTGTACGCTATCGCCGAACTGGCGCAGGCCGAGCAGTCGGACATCGTCGCCATGGCCTACGGCGAGCCGAACATCGCCTTCGGCCCCGAGTACCTGATCCCGCGGCCGTTTGATCCGCGCCTGATCGTGAAAATCGCCCCGGCTGTTGCGCGCGCGGCGATCGAGTCGGGCGTGGCGACCCGCCCGATCGAGGACTGGGACGCGTACCGTGAGTCGCTGCAGCAGTTTGTCTATCATTCCGGCCTGATCATGAAGCCGGTGTTCGACGGCGCCAAGAGCGGTCCGAAGCGGCGCATCGTCTATGCCGAGGGCGAGGATGAGCGCGTATTGCGCGCGGTGCAGGTGATTGTTGACGAGGGCCTGGCAAGGCCGATATTGATAGGCCGGCCGGCGATACTGGACAAGCGCATCGAAAAATTCGGGTTGCGCATCCAGGCCGGCAGGGATTTTGACCTTGTCAATCTGGAGAGCGATCCGCGCTATCGCGATTACTGGAAGGAATACCACCGACTGACCGAACGCCGCGGCGTGTCGGAACAGTACGCAAAAATTGAAATGCGCCGGCGCGCCACGCTGGTCGGCGCCATGCTGATCCACCGCGGCGACGCCGATGGCATGATTTGCGGCACCTTCGGCACCCATGCCCTGCACCTTGATTTTATCGACAAGGTCATAGGCCGGCGCCCCGGCGTCAATAATTATTACGCCATGAACGTGTTGTTGCTGCCCCAGCAGACGGTGTTCATCTGCGACACCTACGTCAACCTCGACCCGAACGCCGAGCAGATCACCGAAATGACCCTGCTCGCGGCGGAGGAGATCCGCCGCTTCGGTATCACGCCCAAGGCGGCGCTGCTGTCGCATTCTTCCTTTGGCACCGGCGATTCAGCCAGCGCGAAAAAAATGCGCGTGGCGCTACAGATGATCGCGGCACAGGCCCCGGAACTCGAGGTCGAGGGCGAGATGCACGGTGATGCGGCCTTGTCGGAGGATGTGCGGCGTGCGGCATTCCCAAACTCACGCCTCAAAGGCCAGGCCAACCTGCTGATCATGCCCACATTGGACGCGGCCAACATCGCATTCAATCTGCTCAAGACCGCGGCCGGGGATGGCATCACCATCGGGCCCATCCTGCTCGGTGCCGCCAGGCCGGTGCATATCATCACCCCGACAGCGACGGTGCGGCGCATTGTCAATATGACGGCGCTCACGGTGGTTGACGCAAACGCCCAGCGCGGGCAGCAATCGGCGTTGTTGTAGGCCTGATACATGACAGAATGGCGGTTCGGCGTGCGCGACCTGCGGGGCGGGGCACGTAATCGCACGAGTCGCAATAACAGGTCCGACTGCGGGAGGCGCAAGTCAAATGTCAACGACTGCCGGCGCGGCATCCAAGAGTAAAGCGGGGTTGATCCTGACCGGCGGTGGCGCGCGCGCTGCCTACCAGGTCGGGGTGCTCAAGGCGGTGCGCGAACTGCTGCCCGAACCCGACCAGAACCCCTTCAAGATCGTCTGCGGCACCTCGGCCGGGGCGATCAATGCCGCGGCGCTTGCGGTGTATGCCGACAATTTCGACCAAGCGGTGGGCCATCTGCTGGACGTATGGGAGAATTTTCACGTCCACCACGTTTATCGTTCCGACTTTCCCGGCATTGCGAAAAGCGGCGCGCATTGGCTCGGTGCGCTGACCTTGCTCTATCGCAACAACCCGATTTCCCTGCTCGATAACGCGCCGCTGGGGGAGATGATCCGGCGCACCCTGGATTTTTCGCGCATCCAGGAAAACATTGACGCCGGGTCGCTCTATGCGGTGTCGATCACCTGTTCGGGCTACACCTCCGGGCAGAGCGTTTCCTTTTACCAGGGCGGCCCGGATGTGGTCGCCTGGGAGCGCAACCAGCGCATCGGTTGCGCCACCACCTTGCGCGTCGAGTACCTGATGGCCTCGTCGGCCCTGCCGTTCATGTTTCCGGCGGTAAAAATAAACCGCGAGTATTTCGGCGACGGTTCGATGCGCCAGATTGCGCCCATCAGCCCGGCCCTTCACCTCGGGGCCGATCGCGTGCTGGTGATAGGAACCGGGCGGCAGGACGTCCAGGCGGTCCGCCAGCGCTCCAATGCCTATCCGTCACTGGCGCAGATCGCCGGCCATGCGCTGAACAGCATCTTCCTTGACAGCCTGAACGTCGACATCGAGCGCCTGCAGCGCATCAACAAGACCATCAGCCTGGTCCCGCCCGACAAACTCGCCAACGGCGGACTGCCGCTGCGTCCGGTAAAGGTGCTGGTGGTTGCCCCCTCGCGCCAGATCTCGCGCATCGCGGCATCACACGTCAATGAATTGCCCTGGACCATACGATTCCTGTTGCGCACCATCGGCGCAATGAAACCCAACGGCTCCAACCTGGCGAGTTACCTGCTGTTCGAGAAGACGTTTTGCCGTGCGCTGATCAACCTTGGCTACGAGGACGCCATGGCGCGGCGCGACGAAATGCTCGACTTTCTCGGCGGGACGGCCTGAGGCGGGGGCGGGCCGGCAGCGGGCTTTTCGCAGCCTGCTAGACTAGAAGCCCGAACATCCACGCAGGTGCGCGCCATGAGCGATCCTTCCCCGATGCCCGATCCCCTCGAAATGCTCAAGAAAATGTGGGCCCCCATGGGCCTGCCCATGCCGGGGATGCCCGGCATGGTCACCCCCAGTTTCAATGTCGCGGAAATCGACAAGCGCATCGCCGATCTGAAGTCGGTGGAGAACTGGCTCAGCATGAACCTCAATATGCTGCGCATGAACATCCAGGGCCTGGAAATGCAAAAAGCCACGATTGCCGCGATGCAGCAGGGAATGCAGGCGGCACAGCAGGCGGCGCCGCACATGGCGCAGGCCGCGTCGCCATCGGCTTTCAATGCCCCGGGCTTTAACCCGTCCGCGGCGAATCCGACCGCCGCACCGCCGGCAGCCGGCAATCCGCTGACCGACCCGGCGATGTGGTGGAACATGCTGCAGCCGCAGGCAGGCGAGGAGCCGCCCCAGTCCGCGCCGAAAAAGAAGTAAGGCGCGCAATCCGTTTTTGTCCTGATTTCTTGATCGACCTTTTGCACCGTTTGGTGCGTGTTTTCCATGGAGCAAGCTATGCCTAAAGCAATCCGATTTCAAAAAACCGGCGGTCCGGAAGTTCTCGCGTGGGAAGATGTCGAGGTAGGCGCCCCCGGACCCGGTGAAGCACAAGTGCGCCACAAGGCGGTGGGCGTCAATTTTGTCGATACCTACAATCGCAGCGGTCTGTACAAGCACCCGCTGCCCTCGGGCCTGGGCGCCGAGGGTTCGGGCGTGGTCGAGGCGGTGGGCGCCGGGGTCAGCAATGTCAAGGCGGGCGACCGTGTCGCCTACGGCACCGGGCCGCTGGGGGCGTACTCGGAAGTACGCAACATGCCGGCCGACAAGCTGTGCAACCTGCCCGACACGATCTCCTTCGAGCAGGGTGCCTCGATGATGCTGCAGGGCATGACCGTGCAGTACCTGATCAAACGTATTTATCCGGCCAAGGCCGGTGAGACGGTGTTGTGGCACGCGGCTGCCGGCGGTGTCGGTCAGATCGCCTGCCAGTGGCTCAAGGCGCTGGGTGTCATCGTCATCGGCACCGCCGGCAGCGATGAGAAATGCGCGCTGGCCAAGTCGCTGGGGGCCGACCACGTCATCAATTACCGCGCCGAGAATTTCGTCGAACGTGTGCACGCGATCACCGGCGGTGCGCGTGTGCCCGTTGTTTATGACTCGGTCGGAAAGGATACCTGGCTCGGTTCGCTCGATTGCCTGCGTCCGCGCGGCCTGATGGTGAGTTTCGGCAGCGCCTCGGGCCCGATCACCGGCGTTGATCTTGGAATCCTCTCGGCCAAGGGATCGCTGTTTGTCACCCGGCCTACGCTGGGCCATTACGCCGGGACGCGCGCCGATCTTGAGGCGACCTCGAAGGATCTGTTCGACATCGTGCTCTCGGGTAAGGTGAAGATCGACATCAGCAAGACCTACGCGCTGAAGGACGCGGCGCAGGCGCATCGCGACCTGGAGTCGCGCAAGACCACCGGGTCGCTGGTGCTGATCCCCTAGTCTTTGCCGGCAGTGCCAGAAAGGGGGCGGCTGCCCCCTTTTTTTATTTTTTCAGCGCGGCCACGCTTCGTGGGGCGCGCAGGTCCAGCCATTCGTTTGCAGCTAGCGCAATGATCACGATGACGCCGCCGGCGAGTGCGAGGTCCTGCGGCCGTTCGCCCACGCCGATCCATGCCCAGATCGGCGCGAGCACGTGCTCGAGCAGCGCATACAGGCCGATTTCCCCGGATGAAAGGTAACGCGTCGCCCGCGTCATCAGCACGCAGCCCAGTCCAAGTTGGACAAAGCCCAGCAGCATGAAAATGCCGATGTCGGGCAGTGTCGGGGTGAGCGGCCAGGCGAGGGGCAGGGCGATGGCGGCCGACAGGATGCCGGCGATCATCACCGCCGGGATCATGTCGACGCGCGCGTGCATGCGCCGCAGCACGTAGACGTTCACGGTGAACCCCAGGGGAATGCCGAGGGCGAGCAGGTTTCCCGCAACCTGGCCGCTGTCCATGCCCTCGGCGAACATCAGTACCACGCCGGCCACCGCGGCGAGAATGGCCAGCCAGGTGCGCAGCGCTATGCGCTCGGCGAGGAACAGCCAGCCGAAAATAGCGACAAGAAAGGGCGCGATTGCCGACAGCGCCGCGACGTTGGCCACGGTGGTGCGCGACAGCGACAGGATGTAGCAAAAGAACATGGTCGCAAACATCAGCCCGGATACAAGGCCGCCGATGCCGACGGCGCGAATCCGGCCGATTGTCGCCGCCCCGTGGCTTGCGCCGAGGACCGCCGCGACGAACAGGCTCATGAAAAATGACCGCCAGAATACGATTTCCCATGGGTCGGGGACGCTGACCTTGCGCACCAGGATGCCACCCAGGCTCCAGCACAGGGCGGCCCCGACCATCAGCAGGACACCGCGCCGCCGGTTGTCATGCGCTCTGTCGGGAATGGGCAACATGTCGGGCAGCCGTTTGATTGACTTTGGCGGGGTGCTATGCAATTCTTGCAGGCCACCCGAGGAGACCCGGATTTTACAGGGGCGGACGGGGTTTGCAAAAATCACTGGAGGAAGAAAATGAAATCCGTTTTTTCAGGATGTATCCGTGTTGCGCTGGCCGCGCTGGCACTGGCTGCGGTCGCCGCGGCACCCGCACAGGCGCAGACCAAGCTCAAGTTCGCCCACGTCTACGAAATCAGCGAGGCCTATCACACCGCCGCTGTCTGGGCCGCCGGCGAAATCGCCAAACGTACCGCCAACCGCTACACCGTGGAGGTTTTTCCGGCTTCGTCGCTGGGCAAGGAAACCGACATTAACCAGGGGCTGACGCTGGGTACGGTGGACATGATTTATACCGGCCAGCTCTTCGCCGGGCGCACCTTCGGGCCGATTTCGATTGGTGGCGCGCCCTTCATCTTCCGTGATTTCGATCACTGGAAAAAATTCTCCACCAGCGCGGTGTTTGGCGAGATTTCCGACGGCTACCAGAAGGCAAGCGGCGGCAACAAAGTGGTGGCGATCACCTATTACGGTGACCGGCAGACCACCTCAAACAAGGCGCTAAACAAACCCGAGGACATGAAGGGACTGAAGATTCGCGTGCCCGATGCGCCTCTGTACACGCTGTTCCCACGTGCCGTTGGCGCCAACCCCACGCCGATCGCGTTTGCCGAGGTATACCTGGCGTTGCAGAACAAGACGGTCGAGGCGCAGGAAAACCCGCTGCCGACCATCGATGCGAAAAAGTTTTATGAAGTGCAGTCGCATATCAACATCACCGCTCATATCACCGATGCGCTTCTCACCATCATCGGCGCGCCGCTGTGGGCGAAACTGTCTGACGCGGACAAGAAGATATTTGTCGATGTGTATCGTGAGGCGGCTACCCGTGCCACCACCGAGATCGTCAATGTCGAGAAGAACCTGATGACCGATTTTGCCAAGCGCGGCAAGACCGTGGTCAAGGTCGACCGCAAGCCGTTTATCGCGGCGGTGCAAAAGTACTACAAGGAAGGCAAACTGCCCGACGGAAGCGCTTTGCCCTGGCCCAAGGACGTCTACGACAAGGTTCAGGCAGTCAAGTAAGTTTTCAGGAGCTGCCCAAATGCCCGCCTCGCGCGGGCATTTTTTTGCGCCGCCGGCGATCAGGCTTCCGGCGGGGGGGCGAGTATCGGGATGGCGATGTCCTTGGCCGGGCGCAATGGTGCGAGTCTCTCCTCCAGGTGGCCAAGGGCCCCGCTGATTTCCCAGCAGCAGGCGAGCAGCTCGCGTCCGGCATCGGTGAGTTCCACGCCGCGCCCGCTCATGCGCAGCAGCTTGACCCCCATCGATTCGGAAAGTTTTTTCATTTGCACCGAGACCGTCGGCTGTGCAAGGTGCAGCTCTTCCGAGGCGCGTGTCAGGCTGCCAAGGCGGGCCACCGCCTCAAACACCATCAACTGGGTGAAGATGCCGTGGCGAAAGTAGCGTCGCAGCGTTGCGTTTCTCATCTGGAACCTCCAAAGTTTTGCGAGTATGAAACAAAAAAGCCTTTACCTCAAACAGGTAAAGGCCTCGCACATGGCTGGACCTTTGCTTGTTCTGGCAAAGGTCTCGCTTGCAACCGGTGTTCCGGCTGCCAGCCGCGCCGGAAGCCTGGGGCTTCGTATTGACGACGGGCTGCTAAAAGCTACTCCCCTTTGGAGGAGCCTTCCCGCTAAGGAAGGCAGCGGACTGTAGCACGCGAGGCGGTCCGGCGGCAAGTTCGCTGTTATTGCAACATGTAATGGCAGGTATTGCGGTGGGCAATGACGAACATTGCATGTTGCAATAGCAGATATTGACATAGGCAATAACAGGCATTGCACATTGCAATGACGGATATTGAACCGGGCAATAGCAAGCATCGGATGTTTCGAATGGAAGACATTGAGTGGTGCAATGACAGGCATCGCATATTGCAAGTGCAGATATTGCAATGAGCAATAACAGGCATCGCATATCGCAATAACAGACATTGCATTTGCTCACTGGTGTCGGCGGCGCCCGCTGCCGATAATCCGTCTGCGTTCAGATAGGACGCACCCTACAAAGGGGAGTAGCCACGCGCAGCCGCAATGCTGTGTGCCACACCGCCGTCATCACGGGTTCCTAACGGGCCCCGGTTGTGTGGATACCCGGACACGGAACCGGGTACTGGCGAGACCTTTGCCGTCCGGCAAAGGATACGCCCACCCTGCCTGATGGAAACATGAACCGGGCGAGGGGAGTGTGTGATGGAACTGTTTTCACCCGAGTTTTTTTCCGCGCTGCTGGCCATTGTCATTATCGACCTGGTGCTCGCAGGCGACAATGCCATAGTCATTGCGCTGGCCGCGCGCGGCGTACCCAGGCACTTGCAGCGCAAAGCCATCATGTGGGGAACCGTTGGCGCCATTGTGGTGCGCACCACCATGACCGTCGTGGTCGTCTGGCTGCTCAAGATTCCCGGCCTGCTGCTGGTCGGCGGGTTGCTGCTGGTCTGGATCGCCTACAAACTGTTGTGCCCCAACGACAATGAAGATGCCCACGTCACGCCGGCGCATAGTTTCTGGAGCGCGATGAAGACCATCGTCATTGCCGACGCGGTGATGGGCCTGGACAATGTCCTTGCGGTGGCCGGTGCCGCCCACGGCAACTTCCTGCTGGTGGTTCTGGGCCTGCTGATCAGCATTCCGATCGTCATCTGGGGCAGCCAATTGATACTGCACTGGGTGGAGCGCTTCCCGTCGATCATTTACATCGGCGCCGCTGTGCTCGCCTGGACCGCCGCCAAGATGGTGTCGAGCGAGCCGCTGATCAAGGAATACTTCGAGCTTCACGCCACCCTGCACTGGATCCTGTATGCGGCCGTTATCGGCGGTGTGCTCGGTCTTGGTTACCTGCGCAACCGCCGTTCCACCCTTGCCCCCCAGTCAAACTGAAGGAGAGAAGACATGTTCAATATTCTTGTTCCCGTAGATGGCTCCGAAAATGCACTGCTCGCCGTGCGGCACACCCTCGGCCTGGCTGCGCTGCGCGGCGACACGCAGGTGCACCTGCTCAACGTCCAGCCGCGAATGAACCGGCATGCCGGCAGATTCCTGTCGCGCCGCTCGCTCGCCGATGCGCATCGGGAAACCGGATGCCGGCGTCTTGGCGAAGCCGAGGGCCTGCTGCGCGCTGCGGGTGTCAACTATCGTTCTACGGTGATGGCCGGCGAGCCCTCGTCGGCTGCCGCGCAATACGCCGCTGACAATGGCATCAACCAGATCGTCGTCGGCACCGCACGCCGGACCAGCCTGATGCGCCTTCTGGCCGGCTCCTTTACCAACGAACTGGTGCGCCTGGTGAATGTTCCGGTTGCCGTCGTCGCCGGCAGCCGTCCGGGGGTGCTCGAACGCATCGGCGTGCCGACCGGCGTGGGTATCGGCCTGACGGCCTTGTTGCTCACGGTGGATTAGCGGGGTACCGCTGTGCGGGGTGATCGCGATAGAATGAAAGCGTGAGCACCCCGCAGACGATGTCCCCCGATCTGTCCGAAGCCCAGCTGCGGCAGCGGTTTTCCCTGCGCAGCATCGCTGCGCCCCTTACCGCCGGGGACGGCCACCTGTGGCGCAAGCCCGAGGAAATCCGGCCGGCTGCGGTGCTGGTGCCGGTGATCCGGCGCGAGCAAGGCCTCACGGTGTTGTTCACGCGCCGCACCGCCCATCTGCATGACCATGCCGGGCAGATCAGTTTCCCGGGCGGACGCGCCGAGCCCGGTGACCCCAGCCTGGAAATGACGGCCTTGCGCGAAGCTGAGGAGGAGATCGGCTTGCCGCCCGAAAGCGTTGAGGTGCTTGGCAGCCTGCATGAGTACGTTACTGTCACCGGCTACCGTGTCACGCCGGTGGTGGGCCTGGTCGGGACGCCGTTTGAACCGCGGCTTGACGCCTTCGAGGTCGCCGAAGTGTTCGAGGTGCCGCTGGCTTTTTTTCTCGATCCGGGCAACCACCAGCGCAACAGCGTCATCTGGGAGGGCGGCGAGCGGCACTACTACGCCCTTCCTTTCGGCCGGCATTACATTTGGGGCGCCACAGCCGGCATGCTGATGAACCTGTACCAGCACCTTAGCGCAGGGTAGATCCGCAACACGCAGGTATTTACCGTCAGGTCTTTACCGTAGTGGTGGTGTGCCGCCTGGCGCGATCCTCGGCGCGGCTGTACAGGTTGCCAAAGCGTTCCAGGGAAATCATGTGCGCGTAAATGCGCCCCATCAGGCCCTTGGTCACCAGGGCTTTCAGGCTGGCGGGCTTGAGGTCCATGAATTTGGCTTCATCGATGCGATACATGCCTTGCACCGTGAGCATGGTCTTTTGCTCGTGCAGCACCTCGAACTTGAACGGCGAGAACAGCTCGAGTTTGGCGAGGATCGCGCACATCTGCGCGGTCGCATCGAGGTCATCTTCGTACCCCTGCAGCAGGCGTTCGATGGCCTGCCATTGCGCCGTCGTCTGGCCGCTTTCATCAAACAGCGCAAAGCCCTGTGCGTCGATGTAGGCCTTGACGACGCACACGAGGCGTTCGCTGCGCGGCTGGCCGTCGACATACAGCTTGGAAATGCAAAACGGGTAGCGCCTGACAAAGGCCGGAAGGTAGCAGCCCTTGTCCCATTCGCCGCCGGCGTCGACAAAAAGGTTCTGCCCTTCGTTTATACCCAGCACGATGACCGGCGCGAAGCTCCCGCCGTTGTCCGGCGAACTGAACACGATCGGGTAGTCACGCGACGCGGCGTTGAATTCGCCCGCGGACACGGCCAGTGCGTTGATGGTGCGGCAGAACTCCGGTGTGCTGTTGCGGGAGGGCAGCAGCACGCGGTCGGTCTTTTGCAGGGTGGCAATTTCCCCGTAGCCGAAGGGCGGCGTGATGGTCATTTCATCGGTGCTGTCTGGCATTCATCCTCCGCCGGATCTTCGGGAAAAGTGCGGCTGTGGTATCTTGGCTACGTACCATGAGTCTCATTTCACTAATCATCGCTCTCCTGCTGGAGCAATGGCGTCCGCTCGCCGACCGCCGTTACCTGCTCTCACCCCTTGGCCGGCTGGCCACCTGGCTTGAGCGTCATTTCAATGCCGGGGAGTCACAGCACGGCTTGATTGCCTGGATTCTCGGTGTCGCGCCCATCGTGCTTGGTACCTGGCTGGTGTACGCGCTGCTGTGGCGCATGAATGTGCTGCTGGCGCTGGCCTTTAACGTACTGGCACTTTACCTTACCATGGGTTTTCGCCAGTTCAGCCATCATTTTACCGCCATCCATTTAGCGCTGAAACAGGGTGACCTCGATTCGGCGCGGGCGCGGCTCGCCTTGTGGCGCGGCCACAGCTGCGCCAACCTGAACGAAGAGGAAGTGGTGCGTCTCACCATTGAAGAGGCGCTCGCGGCATCGCATCGCAACGTCTTTGCCGTGGTTTTCTGGTTTGTCCTTCTGCCGGGACCGAGCGGGGCGATCCTCTACCGGCTCACGGTGTTTTTCCAGCGGCGCTGGGGCAATTCGGCCGATGGTGAATTGGGCCGTTTCGGCAGGTTTGCGCAGAAGGCGTTCACCGTCATGGAATGGCTGCCGGCAAGGTTTACTGCAAGCGCATTCGCCGTCGTCGGGGATTTTGAGGACGCCATCTATTGTTGGCGCGGCCAGGCGGCCAAGTGGCGGGACCCGGTGATGGGAATCGTCATTGCCGCCGGGGCCGGGGCCATGGGCGTAAAACTCGGTATGCCTTATGTCCAGGACGGCGAGGTTGTCGAGCGTCCGGATATGGGCGCCGGCGATGACGCGGACACTAGTTTTCTAGACAGCGCGATTGGTCTGGTATGGCGTGCGCTGGTGTTGTGGCTGGTGCTGCTGCTCGTGCTCGGTGTTGCCGCCATTCTTTAGGACGCCGTAGGCGCACCAATCTCCGGCTTCGCCCCCCTCGCTTCGCTCTCCCCACACAGTGGGAGAGGGGCCGGGGGGCGAGGCGTGGGTTTCGGACGGCATGCCGTCCGCACGCCGAGCGGCGCTCCGATTCTTCGGGGCGCGCGCCCTGCAAGGGAGGGTAACTAGCCGTAAGCTTGATCAGCCGGCGCGTTCCATCCCGCATTTCCAACAGTTGCTGAACTGTCCCTCACAAGTCTCCGCGCAGTGCACGCAGGTCCAAGCCGGCCCCTGCGGTGGCCCGCGGCGGAACGTGGCGAGGATTTTTTCCGCCGGCAGGCGGTCCGTTTCACGCAGCAGGCATAACTGCGGCGAGCACTCGGTGAAGGGAATCTCGCCGGCGAGGCGCGAAAGAAGTTCATTCTTTATGACCGTTGCGATGCCCTCGGCGGCCAGCAGGTTCTTGAGGTGATAGACCTCGTGCAGGTTGAATGAGTTGAACAGCGCTGTCACGCCCGTTCTGCCGCGAGAATGCGCCGCAACAACTCCAGCCGGCGCGCCGTCAGCTTGCCCGCGTCACAGGCGCCGATCAGCGCGCAGCCCGGCTCCACGCCGTGACGGCAGTCGTTAAAGCGGCATTTGCCGAGGAAAGGCCGCAATTCGATGAAGCCGTATTCGATTTGCGCCTGGCTCATGTGGTGCAGGCCGAATTCCTGCAGGCCCGGGCAGTCGATAAGCAGGCTCGCGGCATCGAGTTGGTAGATGCGCGCATGCGTGGTCGTATGTCGGCCGGAGTCGAGAAAGGCGGAAATTTCCCGCGTGCTGGCATCGGCGTCTGGAATGAGGCCGTTGATCAGCGTCGATTTGCCCATGCCGGATTGCCCCACAAGCACGGTGGTTTCTCCGTGCAGGCAGGGCAGGAGGGCGGAGCAGTCCTTTAGCGCCGAGATTTCCACCATGCGGTGGCCGGCGGCGGCATAGGGGGCGAGACGTTCGCGCGCCAGCGCGGTCGAGGCCAGGTCGGCCTTGTTCAGGACGAGCAGGGATTTCATGCCCTGTTCTTCCGCGCCGACGATGAGTCGGCAGATCAACTCTTCGCTGAAACTGGGTTCGGCGGCGACGACGATGGCCACCTGGGTGGCGTTGGCGGCAATGAGTTTCTGGCGGTAAGCCGCCGAGCGCCGGTACAGCGTGCTGCGCGGCTCGGTGCTTTCTATCACGCCCTGGTTGGGCGAGGTCTGCGCAAGCACGATACGGTCGCCGCAGGCGACATCGCTTTTTTTGCCGCGCGGCACGCACAGCAGCATGTTGCCCGCATCCGACTTCACCAGGTACTGCCGGCCGAATGCTGCGACGATGAGGCCGCGCATGGTGGTGGTCCCCGGGGCGGCACTCAAATGGCGGCCAGTGCTTCGAGTTTCGCCGCGCAGATGAAATCGTTCATGGATATGCCGCCGATGGAGTGGGTGTTGAACGCAATACGGCATTGGTCGTAGCTGAGGGTCATTTCCGGGTGATGGTCCTCGCCATGCGCGACCAGTGCGACACCGTTGGCAAAGGCCATGGTCTGGTAGTAATTTCCGAAACTGAAGGTCTTGGTGATGGCGCCCCCGGTGTGCGCCCAGCCTGGCGCCTGGCGCAAAAGTGTTTTAATTTCCCCGTCTGTTAGCGGCGGCGTGCCGGCGGCGAGGGGGCGGCATTTTTTCGCCAGCAGGGTGTTCATGTTGCCTGCCGCATCGCCTGCAGGCGCGCGATGCGCAGCGCCGCGGGGGGGTGGGAGTCGTAGACCGCGGAATGGATTGGATCGGGCGTAAGCGTCGCCGCGTTGTCCTGGTAGAGCTTCACCAGTGCCTGCACCAGGTCATTCGAATCGGCCTGTTTTGCGGCGTAGGCGTCGGCCTGGTATTCGTGCATGCGCGAGTAAAGGCTGGTGAGCGGCTGCAGCAGGAAGGTGAATGCCGGTAGCGCCATGAAAAACAGCATCAGCGCCATGGCCGTACCCTGGCTGTGCACGCCAAGGCCAGTGTAGAACCATTCCTTGCTGATCAGAAAACCGAGCAACCAGAGAAAGCCCAAGCTTGCCATGAACAGCATGAGCATGCGCTTGGCGACGTGGTGATGGGTGAAATGGCCCAGTTCGTGCGCCAGGACCGCCTCGATTTCGGCCGGGGCCAGCCGGGTGATCAGGGTGTCAAACAGGACGATGCGCTTGGCTGCGCCAAACCCGGTGAAATAGGCGTTGCCATGGCTTGAGCGCCTGGAGCTGTCCATCACGTACAGCCCTTTTGACTTGAAGCCGCATTTATCGAGCAAGGCTTCTATGCGTGATTTGAGCGCGGCGTCCTCCAGCGGCGAAAACTTGTTGAAAATGGGGGCGATTAGCGTGGGATAGATGGTCAGTACCAACAGGTTGAAGCCCATCCAGAACAGCCAGACGTAAAGCCACCACCACTCGCCCATCCTGTCCATCAGCCAGAGTACCGAGCCGAGCAGCGGAATGCCGATCGCCGCGCCAAGCGCCGTCTGTTTTGCCAGGTCGGCGACGAACAGCCCGACAGTCATGCGATTGAAGCCGAATTTCGCCTCCACCACAAAGGTGCGGTAGACGGTGAAGGGCAGGTCGATGACGCTGCCAACGACAATGGCGCTCACGACAAGGGCGATGCCATGCGCATAGCCGCCGGCCGTGAACACCGTCGACCATGCGTCAGACAGCCATTGCAACCCGCCGCCCAGCGTGAGGGCCAGCAGGACCAGCACGCCGACCGCCGTTTCGACCATGCCCAGGCGTGTTTTTGCGCCGGTGTAGTCGGCGGCCTTCTGGTGGGAGTCGAGCGCGATGCGGCCGGAGAATTCGGCCGGCACATGATCGCGCTTGCGCGCTACATGCCGCAGGTGGCGCAGCGAGAGCCAGAGGCGTGCCGCCGTGGAGATCGCCAGCGCGGCGAGAAAGACCAGGGTGAAAACGTGCATTCAGGCCCGCATTAACGCCCGTTAGGGCCATGCGACAGGGTTATGCGACAATCGCATCTTACACGCTGGCATCCTGTTTTGGGGTGTTCCGGCCCGGCATCAGCCCCTCGCATAAACCCGCGTATTTGGAAAGCAGCACTGACCATGGCCCAAGACCAGAACAACCTGTTGTGGATCGATATGGAAATGACCGGCCTGCAGCCGGAGAGCGACAGGATTATTGAAATTGCGATCGTCGTCACCGACTCGGCCTTGAACACCGTGGCTGAGGCGCCGGTGCTGGTGGTGCACCAGGCCGACAGCGTTCTTGACGGCATGGACGCCTGGAACAAGGGCACCCATGGCAAGTCCGGCCTGATAGAAAAGGTCAAGGCGTCACGGCTGGCCGAAGCGGAGGCCGAACTGCAGATGGTCGCTTTCCTCAACGAATATGTCCCCAAACAGGTGTCGCCGATGTGCGGCAATTCCATTTGCCAGGACCGCCGTTTCCTCGCGCGCTGGATGCCGGCGCTCGAGGGCTATTTCCATTACCGCAACCTCGACGTTTCGACGCTGAAGGAGCTGGCCAAGCGCTGGCGGCCGGAACTCTCCAAGGGACTGACCAAGCATGGCAAGCACGAGGCCCTCGCCGACATCTACGAATCCATCGAGGAGCTGAAGTACTACCGGGAACACTTCCTCAAGGTCTGAATCGCGCAGTGTAAGAATAAAAAAGGGGGCTTACGCCCCTTTTTTCATGGATTGGCCGGCTACTACTCGACTTCGATGATGGCCTCGATCTCCACACTCATGCCATTTGGCAGCGAACCCATGCCCACGGCCGAACGTGCGTGCCGGCCCTTGTCACCGAACACCTGCACCAACAGGTCGGAACAACCGTTGATCACCTCCGGATGGCGGGTGAAATCGGGTGCGGCATTGACCATGCCTAATAGCTTGACGATGCGACGCACATTGTCGAGGCTGCCCAGTTCCGCGTGCAGGGTCGCCAGGTGCGCCAGGCCGACATTGCGCGCGTGCTGGTAGGCTTCCTCGACGCTGAAGTCGACGCCCACCTTGCCGACGATGGTGCTGCCGTCCGGGTGCTTGGGCCCCTTGCCCGAGAGGAACAGCAGGTTGCCGCTGCGCACCGCGGCGACATAATTGCCGACCGGCGCCGCGCTGTTGGGCGGGGGCAGGACGATGCCCAGATGTTTCAGGCGGGCCTCTATGGTCATGGTGTTTCCCCTTCTTTCAGAGCGGTACGACTTTGCCCGGGTTCATCAGGTTGTCCGGGTCGAAGGTGCGCTTGAGTTCGCGCATGAGGTCGACGGCTTCACCCAGTTCCTTTTGCAGCGACTTGATCTTGCCCGAACCGATGCCGTGCTCGCCGGTGCAGGTGCCTTCCATGGCGAGGGCGCGATTGACCAGGCGGTCGTTAAAGGCCTTGGCCTCCTCGAGGTCGTCCGGGCTGTCGGGCATGACCAGGATCATGCAATGAAAATTTCCATCGCCGACATGGCCGAACATCGGGATGGGCATGGAGGCGGCGGCGATGTCCTTGGCGGTTTCTATCATGCACTCGGTGAGCCGCGAGATCGGCACGCAGACATCGGTGGAAACGGCGCGCGCGCCGTGCTTTAACTGCAGGCCGGCGAAATAGGCCTCGTGGCGCGCGGCCCACAGGCGGGTGCGGTCTTCCGGGCGCGTCGCCCATTCAAAGCCCTCGCAACCGTGTTCGGTGGCGATTTCCTGGAACATTTCAATCTGTTCCTTGACGCCGGCATCGGTGCCGTGAAATTCGAGAAACAGCGTCGGCTGTTCCTTGTAGGCGGTCTTGCTGTAGGCATTGATGGTCTTCATGGTAAGGCCGCACAAGGCCTCGCTGCGCGCAATCGGTATGCCGGTTTGCAGCGTCTGTATCACGGTGGCCACGGCACCGGCCATGTCCTTGAACGAACATACCGCCGCGGATATGGCCTGCGGCACCGCATACAGGCGCACGGTGACCTCGGTGATGATGCCAAGGGTGCCTTCCGCGCCGACGAACAGGCGCGTCAGGTCGTAACCGGCGGCCGATTTTCTCGAACGCGTCGCGGTCTTGATGATGCGCCCGTCGGCGGTGACCACGGTGAGCGAGAGCGTGTTCTCGCGCATGGTGCCGTAGCGCACGGCGTTGGTACCCGAGGCGCGCGTCGAGGCCATGCCGCCCAGGGTCGCGTCGGCGCCCGGATCGACCGGGAAGAACAGCCCGGTGTGGCGGATTTCGTTGTTCAGCTGCTTGCGCGTGACGCCGGCCTGCACCGTGCAGTCGAGGTCCTCGGCGTGGATGGCGAGCACCTTGTTCATCTGCGACATGTCGATGCACACGCCGCCCTTGATGGCAAGAATATGGCCCTCGAGCGAGGTACCCACGCCAAACGGGATCATCGGCGTCTTGTGGCGGCGGCAGATGTTGACGATGTCGCGCACTTCCTCGGTGGTTTGCGCATAGGCCACCGCATCGGGCGGTGCGTACGGATAATAGGACTCGTCCTTGCCGTGGTGTTCGCGCACGCCGCGCGAGGTGGTCAGGCGGTCGCCGAGCAGGGCGCGCAGTTCGTCGTGCAGGCCGGTTTCGAGTTGACGCGGATGATTCATGGTGTCTCCGTTAAGAATGCCGCTGCCGGGGCTGCCCCGGGCGCTTGCGGCCTGCGTTGTTGCTGCAGGTCTCAGCCTAGTTCGATCTTGCCGTCAAACTGGACGGAAACCTTCAGGCCGGGGATATCCAGCCTGACCTGCACCGGAAACGATTCGTTCCCGGTGATTGTCCCCTTGGCGCGTGCTTCATCGACCGCACGCTCGATTTCACGCTGTGAACCGACACCCACGGTCTTGAGGAATTTGCGTATGCTCAGGTTGAATGTTTCTTCGTTCACGTAACGCTCCCTTTGGCTGTTTTCTGGCCAGGCGCGGCCAGTCTAATTCAAAGCGGCTTTTTGCGGCGGGCGAGCCGTGCCAGCAATTGGCGGGTCGAGGCGTCGGTATGCTCGGGCAGGGCGCCGCCGCCGAACGCGGGCAGCAGCCCGCCGGCGATTTTTTTGCCCAGTTCAACACCCCACTGGTCGAACGGGTTGATGTTCCATATTACACTTTGCACAAAGACCTTGTGCTCATAGAGTGCGAGCAGCGCGCCCAGCGCGTGCGGCGACAATTCGGGCAACACTAGGGTGTTTGATGGCTGGTTGCCCGGGCAGGTCTGGTAGGCCTTTGCGCCTTTTTCGCCAAAGGCGAGGGCGGCCGACTGGGCCAGTGCGTTGGCGAGCAGCAAGTCATGTTGTTCGCGGTTTTCTTCCCCCTGCGCACAGACGATAAAGTCGCTCGGGACCAGATGCGTGCCCTGGTGCAGCATCTGGTGAAACGCATGCTGCCCGTTGCTCCCGGCCTTGCCCCAGACCACCGGCACGGTGTCGTAATCCACCGCCTTGCCGTCGCGGTCGATGTGCTTGCCGTTGGACTCCATCTCCAGTTGCTGCAGGTAGGCGGGAAAGTCGCGCAAGTCCTCGGCGTAGGGCAGGATGGCCTGTGTCCCGGCGCCAAAAAAATTGACGTTCCACACGCCAAGCATGCCAAGCAGCGCGGGCATGTTGGCCTCGGGAGGGGCAGTACGAAAATGGCGGTCCATGTCGCGCGCCCCGGCGAGGAAGGCTTCGAACCCCGCCATGCCGATCGCGATGGCAACAGGCAGGCCGATCGCCGACCACACCGAGTAGCGCCCGCCGACCCAGTCCCACATCGGGAAGCAGCGCTCTGCCGCAATGCCAAAGGCTTGGGCGCCGGCCTTGTTCGCGCTTACCGCGGCAAAGTGCCCCGTGCTCTCCAGGCCGGCGTGCTTGAGCCAGGCCTTTGCGGCATGGGCATTGGCCAGCGTTTCGGCAGTGCTGAAAGTTTTCGACGAGACGATAAAAAACGTTGACGCCGGGTCGAGGCCGGCGATGGCTGCCGCGAGGTCGGCCGGGTCGCCATTGGCGACAAAGCGCAGTTGCGGTGAGCCTGCGGCGTGGCCACGCAAGGCACGCACAGCAAGGCGCGGACCCAGGTCGGAGCCGCCGATGCCGATGTTGACGATGGTTTTTATCGGTGAACCGGAGTGCCCGCGCAGGGCGCCGCTGCGTGCGGCATCGACAAAGCCGCGCATTTGCGCCAGGGTCGCAGCAATCTTTTCAGCGTATTCCGCGGAAAACTCACCGGGTGCGCCACGCAAGGCCGGGTGCATTGCCGTGCGTTTTTCAGTGTCGTTAACAGTCTTTCCGGAGAACAGTTTTTCAGTCCAGCCGGCAAGCTGCGCATGCTGCGCGAGGGCGGTGAGGTGGGTGATGGTCTCCGCGGTGATGCGCTGCTTCGAGTAATCGAGGAACAGCCCGGCCGCCTCGAGCGAAAAGCGCCCGGCGCGTTTGGCATCGAGTCTGAACATGTCGGCAAGGCGCACGTCCTCGAGCGCTTCGGCATGGCTCTCGAGCGCAATCCAGGCGGGGCTTTGGGTCAGGCGGGACATGGCGGGCTGGTTTTTCTGGCGCTCAAGGCCGTTATTTTTTCTGTCTGGTGTACAGCCGGTAGCGCTCATTGTCGCGCGGGCGCCGACCTTCCCAGATGCGCACCCAGCCGGCGGGGGCGGTTTCAGCCGGCCCCGACTGTACCAGCAGCAGCGCGCATTGCGGATTTTTCGACACTTCGTTGCGGCGCGTGACAATGCCGGCATGGTAGTGGAAGGCGGCACGTTGTGCTTCGCCCATGCCGCTGCTCTGTATGCATGCGCCGGCCGCCTGTGATCCGGCTGGCAGGGCGCGCTTGAGCGAGGTGGCGACACCGGCGTAGGTCTTGCCATAGTCTATCCAGGGCAGCAGCAGCGTCATCATCAGCGCCCAGACCAGGGTCATGCCACCGGCCCAGAACGTCAGGCTGCGGTGCGATGAGCGCACTGCGCCCACCATCAGCGCGGTCCAGGCGACACTCACCGCCAGCGCCACCGCAAAGGGGAATAAGGCGAACCTTGGCTGGAAACCGGGCTCAAGCTTGGCAAAGTTGTGCGCGATGTCCGGCGGGAATCCGGTCATCATGGCAAACCAGCCCAGCCATACCAAAAGCCCGCCCAGGGTAAAGGTCATGATGCCGAACCAGGTCAGTGCATTGGCCGCGCCGCGGCGCAGCGCATCCACTGCGCTGCCGGCGAGCAGGGCAAGCGGCAGCAGCACCGGCAGCGCCTCAATGTCGCGTGCTTCCGGCGCGAACACAAACAAGGCCGCCATGGATGCCACCAGCGCGACCAGCGGCAACTGCACCGAGGGCACGGCAAAGGCGTGCCGCCGGCGCCACAATTCCCATAATGCGAGCGGCCAGGCCGGCCAGGCCGCCCAGACCAGCATCAGCAACTGCGAGTACCACGGATCGTTGGTGGGCCTGAATGCGGCGCTGAGCCAGCCGGTCATCAGCTGTGGTGATTGTGCGTGCAGTGCGGCGAGCCACGCGGCCGAGGCACCCATCGCCAGAGCGAGGCCGCCGGCCATGGCCGTGATGCTGCGCCGGTTGCGCCAGTCGCGCGCAATGACCGGCAGCATCAGCGCGGTAAAGAAGGGCGCAAACGCGGCGACCGGGTCCTTGCACAGCAGCGCCACCGCGATGCCCGCACCGATGGCGAGCACGGCGCTGCAAAAGCGCCGCGGCGTTGCCGCATCGCGTGCCAGGGCAATGCCCCAGTAGGCCGCGGCGAGCCCGGCCAGCGCGCCGGTGTCGGCGACCATTTCATGCGAATGTACGAGCAGGCCGAGGCATCCCAACAGCGCCAGCACCGCCGTATTGCCCTGTACCGGGCCGAGCAATTCCTTGCCGGCAAGGCGTATGAAGGCAAAGGTGCCCGCCATCGCGAGTGCGCAGGTGAGCCGCGCCGCATCGTGCACGGCAAACACCCCGCCCAGCAGTTTTGCCAGCGCTGCGCCGAGCCAGAAAAACAGCGGTCCGTCCTCGAAGTAGGGTTCCCCGGCGAGATGCGGCATCAGCCAGTTGCCGCCGCTCATGAACTGGTGGACGATGCCGATGCCGATGGCATCCTCGACCTTCCACGGGTCGTGGCCGACCAGCCCGGGCAGGATGTAGGCGGCGGCAAGCAGCGCGATTAGCGCGCCGGGCAGGGGCAGTGGAATGGTGCGCATTACTCGACCACCTTGAGCAACTGGCCTTCGCGCGCTTCGCCGCTGGGGTAAGCGCCGTTGATCAGGCGCAGCAGGGTCTCGGCGTTGGTGCCCAGCGGCGAGTTTGCGGCGAGGTCGGCGAAGCGGGTGGTCGCGCCGGCGCTGATGGTCTTCAAGCGCAGCGGCTTGGCCAGCGCCCGCTCGGCGTCGCTCATGCGGTGGAAGCTGCGTATGGTGTCGCGCGCGGCACGCGCGTGCGCCGCGCTGATGTTGGCTGATTTTGAGGCGGCGTTGAAGGTGATCATGTTGTCGCCAAGGTACACCACCGCGGCGACGACGGCTTGTCCGGTCGCAGCCGCGGCCGGCAGGCCGTTGACCGGGGTCGTTTCAATGTCCTTGCCAATCTGGCTGTTGGCGCGCAGCACGGCGATGGGTTCCTTGTTGGGTTTGGGTTGCAGGCGCACGACGAGGCGGGTGTCGCCGCCGGGTGCGACCATTATCAACCGGTCGGGCAGGTTTTGTACGCGCCAGTCGCGCGGCGGGGTTAGCGCGAGGCCGAGGCCGGTATGGTAAAAAACGCCGTTGCGCAGGATGCCGTCGCGCGGACTGTCGCCGTAAATCATGCCATTGGTGCGTTTGAGAAACTCCTCGCGCCCGTCGCCGCAGGCGCCGGCGCGCAACTTCTCCGATGCGCTCACGGTCTGTTGCAGCCGCGTGTCGTTGTCCGGATGGCTCTCGAACACGCCGTGGTAGGCGCGCGGCTCGCGCCCCTCCTGCTTGGCCAGCTGCGCGTCGAACAATTCCTGGTTCTTCAGCACGCCGATGACGCGGATCATCGCCTGCGGATCGTAGCCGGTGCGGGCGAGGTATTCGGCGCCGAGCCGGTCGGCCTCCAGTTCGTGGTCGCGACCGTAGCCCGAGAGCAGCGCATTGCCCAGCAGCCCGGTGACGCTCTGCGCCGCCTCGTTGCGCAGGGACGGGCTCAGTACGGAGGCGATCGTGATCAGGATGTCGGCGCTTTGCGCCGCGCTCATCTGGCGCACGCTGTGCCGCGCCGTGACGTGGCCGATTTCATGGCCCAGCACCGCCGCGAGTTCGGCCTCCGAGTTCAAAAAGGCCATCAGGCCGCGGGTGATGTATATGTAGCCGCCGGGCAGGGCAAAGGCGTTGATCTCGGTGGTATCGAGCACGGTAAACCGATAGCTGAGACCGGGGCGGTGGCTGGCCGCGGCGGCGCGCTGGCCGATCTCGCTGACATAGGCGGCAATGCCGTTCTCGTCATACAAGGCGTACTGTTTTTTGATGTCCTGGTCGGCCTTGCGGCCGACATTGAGTTCCTCGGCCTCCGACATCAGCACAAAGTCGCTGCCGCCGGTGACAGGATTGGTGGCGCAGGCGCAAAGCAGCGCCAGCAGGCAAAGCGATGCTATGCCGCGCAACAACATGGCTTACCAATTAAAAAGGCAGCCGAAGCTGCCTTTTCTCTGGATGATGCCTGCGCTCAAGCAGCGGCTTCCGGCGCAGCTGCGGCGGCAGCCGCCTTGTCGGCCTTGGCCTTGGCCTTGGTCGCCGTGCTGGCGTATTTGTTCTTGAATTTCTCGACGCGGCCGGCGGTGTCGAGGATCTTCTGCTTGCCGGTATAGAACGGGTGGCAGGCGGAGCAGACCTCAACCGTCAGCGGCTTGCTGTTGGTCGAGCGCGTTTCAAAGGTCGCGCCGCAGCTGCAGGTGACCTTGATCTGGTGGTATTCGGGATGGATGCCGGTTTTCATGGTGCTTCCTTTCGGGGTGTTGCCTCGGTTTCACCGGCCGGAATGGCCCTTGGCGTTTCGAGGCTGTAAAAAAGTGCCGCAGTATGCCTGTTTTTGCCGGTTTTGGCAAACATGGCCGTTTGTCGCAGGCTTTCGACCGGAATTAAATCAGGGACTTATCAACCGGTTCGGCATTCCGTGCCGGCCAATCAGCCGCGCCGCATCGAATCGAAAAAGTCCGAATTGGTCTTGGTTGCCTTGACCTTGTCGACGAGGAATTCCGCCGCTTCGAGGTCGTCCATGGGATAGAGCAGTTTCCTCAACACCCAGACCTTTTGCAGGATGTCCTTTTCGATCAGCAATTCTTCGCGGCGCGTGCCGGAGCGATTGACGTTGATGGCCGGGAAAATGCGCTTTTCGTACATGCGCCGGTCAAGATGGATTTCCATGTTGCCGGTGCCCTTGAACTCTTCGTAGATCACGTCGTCCATGCGGCTGCCGGTGTCGATGAGGGCGGTGGCGATGATGGTGAGCGAACCGCCTTCCTCGACGTTGCGCGCGGCGCCGAAAAAGCGCTTTGGCCGCTGCAATGCGTTGGCGTCCACGCCGCCGGTGAGCACCTTGCCCGATGCCGGCACCACGGTGTTGTAGGCGCGGGCGAGGCGGGTAATCGAGTCGAGCAGGATGACGACGTCTTTCTTGTGCTCGACCAGGCGCTTGGCTTTTTCGATCACCATCTCGGCGACCTGCACGTGGCGCGTGGCCGGTTCGTCAAAGGTCGAGGCAACCACCTCGCCTTTTACCGAACGGGTCATTTCCGTGACCTCTTCCGGGCGCTCGTCGATGAGCAGCACGATCAGCACGGTCTCGGGGTAATTGGTGGTGATGGCGTGCGCCAGTTGCTGCATCAGCACCGTCTTGCCGGCCTTGGGCGGCGAGACGATCAGGCCGCGCTGGCCCTTGCCGATGGGCGCGATGATGTCGATGATGCGGCCGGTGATGTTCTCTTCGCTCTTGATGTCGCGCTCGAGCTTGAGGATCTTGTCCGGGTGCAGCGGCGTGAGGTTTTCAAAGAGGATCTTGTGCTTGGACGCTTCGGGCGCATCGGCGTTGACCTTGTCCACCTTTACCAGGGCGAAGTAGCGCTCGCCGTCCTTGGGGGTGCGGATTTCACCCTCGATGGTGTCGCCGGTGTGCAGGTTGAAGCGGCGGATCTGCGACGGCGAGACGTAAATGTCGTCGGTCGAGGCGAGGTAGGAGGTGTCGGGCGAGCGCAGGAAGCCGAAGCCGTCTGGCAGCACTTCGAGCGTGCCGTCGCCAAAAATCGGTTCGCCTTTTTTCGACAGGTGCTTGAGCAGGGCGAAGATCAGTTCCTGCTTGCGCAGGCGGTTGGCACCCTCGATTTCATTGGTGGTTGCCATGTCGAGCAATGCACTGACGTGCAGGCTCTTGAGCTCTGATAAATACATAGATTGTTTAGCGTGTGCCGAAAGAAGGATCCGCAGGGGACCGGGGATGGAACGGGTAAAGCCGAGAAGGAATTGGTGCGCCCCGAATACCCGCCAAAACGCCTTGAAACGCTGTCATAGGGCATGGGGTAGTGCGGGGGGCTTGCGTCGCATCTTGCTTGCTTTTGTTTGCGACACGTTCAGGCGGAGGATAGGGGGTTTAGATATTGCTGTCAAGAAAGGCGGTTAGCTGGGATTTTGACAGGGCGCCGATCTTTTGCGCCGCCACGTCGCCGGCCTTGAACAGCATCAGCGTCGGGATGCCGCGAATGCCGTACTTGGTCGCAGTGGCCGAATTCTCGTCCACATTGAGCTTGGCGATGCGGATCTTGCCGCCGTAGTCCTTGGCCACCTCTTCGAGCATCGGTGCGATGGCTTTGCACGGACCGCACCATTCCGCCCAGTAGTCGACCAGGACGGGTAGGTCGGATTTGAGCACCTCGGGTTCGAAGGTCGAATCGGTGACGTGCAGGATGTTCTCGCTCATGTAAGTTTATGCCTCGTTTTTGGGAAATTCGTGCGGATTGCCTTGGGGGGGGGTAGCGGCGGCCGGGGAAAAGCCGCCCTGGGTGACTATGCTATCAAAAATCGGCCGAGGCCATCGGTGCGCCCGTCCCGTCACCGGTTCCAGATTGGGGGCGCATGGTAAAATTTGAAGCCTGTTAATGCCTTCTGTTAATGCCTTACATGCACTACGTACCAGGAAAGAACGCGCATGACCTACGTCGTTACCGAAAGCTGCATCAAGTGCAAGTACACCGACTGCGTCGATGTCTGTCCGGTCGACTGCTTTCGCGAGGGCCCCAATATGCTGGTCATCGACCCGGAGGAATGCATCGACTGCACCCTTTGTGTCGCCGAATGCCCGGTAGAGGCGATTTTTGCCGAGGACGACGTGCCGCCGGCGCAGCGCCCCTTTATCGCCCTTAACGCCGAACTGTCACGAAACTGGCCGCCGCTCATAGAGCGCAAGGATGCGCCTGCCGATGCGGATGAATGGACGAAGGTGACGGAGAAGGCCAAGCTGCTGGAACGTTGATTGGTGATAGCGCAAACAAAAAGGGGAGCCTGGCTCCCCTTTTTGTTTTCTGCTATTCCCGTCATTCCGGGGCCGCGTAGCGGAACCCGGAATCCATGGGGTTGGCATGGCCGCTATACGACGAACCCCATGGATTCCCGCTTGCGCGGGAATGACGGCGCTTCTATCTGATAGCGGTACGCCTTACTCCTTGGCGATGGTGTTCACCAGGGTGCCGACCTTCCCCAGTTCGATCTCGACCTTGTCGCCGGCCTTCATCCATACCGGCGGTTCGCGCCGCGCGCCGACGCCGCCGGGCGTGCCGGTGACGATCACGTCGCCCGGCTGCAGGCTGGTGAAGGTGCTGATGTACTTGATCAGCACCGGGATGCTGAAAATCATGTGCTTGGTGGTCGAGTGCTGCATCACCTGGCCGTTGAGGCGCGTCTCGATCGACAATTCCTCGTCGTCGGCGATTTCGTCGCGCGTCATCATCCACGGACCAAAACCGCCGGTCTTGGAAAAATTCTTGCCCGCCGTCCACTGGATGGTGTGGCGCTGCCAGTCGCGGACCGAGCCGTCGTTGTAGGGCGCGTAGCCGGCCACGTGCGACCAGGAATCCTTTTCCGAAATACGCCGGCCGGCCTTGCCGATGATCACGGCGATCTCGCATTCAAAATCCAGGTGCGTCGACTCGGGCGGCAGCAGGATGGGCTGGTTGTGCCCGACCTGTGACTCGGCGATGCGGATAAAGAGGGCCGGATTTTCGGTGTTGTCGCGCTTGGTTTCCTTGACGTGGTCCTGGTAATTGAGGCCGACGCAGATGATCTTTCCCGGATCGGGAATCACCGGCAGGAAGGTGATGTCGGTGAGTTTGGCGTCGGCGGCGCGGCCGGCGGCAAAGGACTTGACCTTGTCCAGGCCGTTGGCCTCGAGCGCTGCGCGCAGCGTCGGGAAAAGCGAACCGCAGTCGATCACACCGGCGTCGGTGGCGACGCCCCAGGTGGCTTTGTTGTTGCGCGAAAAGCTGAGCAGTTTCATTTGTAAATCTCCGGACGGTAATCGATTGATGGTGCTGCGGTGTGGCCTGGGGTTTCGGAGCTTGAGGGCTCGGCGGCCGGTGCAGGGACGCTATTGTAATGCCAGTCGGTATTGCCGGTCGTCCCTGATCCGTTTATCCCCAGGCCGCGCTTTTCCCCGTGATCCAGGCCTCGCCCTGCGCATACACCCTGGCGAGCGATGCGCTGTCATTCACCAGCCCAGCGCGAGTCGGACAATGCCCAGCGCATCGGCGTCGGTTTCGGGCGTTTTGCCGCGCCAGGCCACATGCTGGTCCGGTCGCACAAGAAGAATATCAGCCTCATACAAGGGCGCCAGTTGCGGCTCTTCCAGGCGTACCTCGACTGCCGGCACGCCAAGCGCACCGGCGGCACGCAGCAGTCCTGCGCCATTGCCCCTGCCGGTGACCAGGACCGTGAACCAACGGCCGAGCCGGTCGTAGAGCGAAGTGCCATCGCGAAGGAACACGCTCGGCAGCCGCGCACCCGGCGCGCTGGTGGGATGGTAAGTGGCCGGATCGTCGATCCAGCGTGCGTCGGGCTCCCTTGCCACGATAGGCGAAGCGCGGTAGGCATAGCCAAGCTCGATACCCCAGCTTTCGTTCTCCAGGTTGCCCAGCTGTGCGATGCGCGAGGCGGCCGACCTGCGGGCGGCATCGGCGTCCGGGCCGGTATCAGACAGCGCCGGGCCATAGAGGGCGCCGATCTGCGCCCGCACCTCGGAATGCCGTCTCGAAGCCTCGCGATTGCGCAGCGCCACGGGGCGCCGTTCGATCTCGTATGAGGCAAGAAGTGCCGGCCCGCCGAAGCCGCCAAGCGTCGCCGCGAGCTTCCAGCCCAGGTCGAAAGCTTCACAGACACCGGTGTTCATGCCATAGCCGCCGGTGGGAATGTACTGGTGCGCCGCGTCACCGACAAGAAACACCCGGCCCTTCTGGTAGGCATCGGCCACCACCAGGTGCGGCACCCACGGATTGGCCACCAGCACTTCGAGCTCGATTGGCTGGCCGACAAAGCGGGCGACCAATTCCGCGGGGTCGGCGGCCCTGGGGTCGGCAGCGGCCGGCAGGCGCGCATGCAGGGTCCAGACATCGGCGTCGTTTTGCGCGATCAGGGTCCCCAGGGCCGACTGGTAGTGCCAGGCGCGCCCCCAGCGCATGAGCAGGTCGCGCCGCGGCGAGCGAAAGTGCACCATGTAACGCTGCATGATGCGCATGTCGCCTTCGAGCCCGATGCCGAGATTTTCGCGCACCATGCTCGAGCCGCCGTCGCACCCGGCCAGATAGCTGCAACGCACCGAAGCCCCGGCATTTGTCTTGCGATCGCGCAACACGACGGTGACGCCGGCGCTGTCCTGGGACAGGTCCGCGCACTCCACGCCGAAGCGCACATCGACCAGGGGCTCTGCCTCGATCGCCGCGCGCAGCGCCGGTTCGATCACGACCTGCGAGACGCGCATCGGCGACTCGGCCGGCTGGGATCCATCGTTGTGGGCGCGTATCCAGGCGCGATGCGCGTCGACGCTCGGATAGGCAAAACGATGCAGTTCGTGTCCGGTGAAGCTGGTGATCCAGGACACGTCGAAGCAGTGGTCCTCGGGCACCGCCACTTTGCGCAGCGCACCGGCGATGCCCGCAGCGCGGAACAGCTCCATGGAACGGGCGTTGGTGATGTCCATCTTCGGATGGGCGGTAGTGGTGGGGTTGCGTTCGACGATGATGGAGCGCACCCCGCGCCGCGCCAGGTCCAGCGCCAGGGTCATGCCCACCGGGCCTGCGCCGGCGATCAGTACCTGGGTCTGTTCCATGAAACGTCTTTGGTCTCCAACAGGCTACCCCTTCAAATAAGCCGGCAGCCACAGGCACAGTAGCGGAAACGAAAGCAGAATCGCCAGGCGCAACAGGTTCGAGACGATATAGGGGGTCACGCCGCGGTAGATCGCGGTGAGCGGCACCTGGGGGGCGAGGCCGTGGATCACGAAAACGTTCATGCCGATCGGCGGAATGAGCATGCCCAGTTCAATGATCACCACATTGATGATGCCCCACCACACCGGGTCGAAGCCCCAGCTCATGATAAGCGGCAGCACAAAGGGCAGGGTGATCACCATCGCCGCAACCTCGTCGAAGACCGCGCCCAGCACCAGGTACATCAGCATCAACAGGAACAGGATGACCGGAATCGACAGCCCGGTCCCGGTGATGGCTTTGATCATGGCTTCCGGGGCGTGCGAAATGGCGACGAAATAGCCGAACAGCGACGCACCGATGATGATCACGTAAATCATCGCGGTGGTGCTTGCCACATCGATCAAGGTGCGCTTGAAGGTCTTGGCGTTGAGCGAGCGGCGCAGCAGCGCGAAAAAGAAAGCCAGCGCGGCGCCAACCGCGGCGCCTTCGAGCGCCGTAAACACGCCGAACGAAATACCGCCCAGCACGATCAGGATGAGCAGCATCACCGCCCAGCCGCGCCCGATTTCGCGAAAGCGCTCGGTCCAGGGCAGGCGTTCTCCGGCCGGCGCATCACCGGGACGCAACCGCGTATAGGCGGCAATGGCCGCAAAGTGCAGCCCGATGGCAAGTATGGAGGGCACGATTGCCGCGACGTAGAGCGTGATGATCAGCTGTTCGGCCAGCACCGCGTAGATCACCATGATGATCGAGGGCGGCACCAGTATCCCGAGCGTGCCGCCGGCGGCGACCGTCCCGCTGGCGAAGCCCGGCGAGTAACCGCGCGCGAGCATCGGCGGGAGCGCCACGCGTCCGAAGGTGGCGGTGGTGGCAATGGATGAGCCGCACACGGCGCCAAATCCGGCGCAGCCGCCGATGGTGGCCATCGCCAGTCCGCCGCGCCGGTGGCCCACCAGTGCGTAAGCCATGCGGTACAAGTCTTCGGACAGGCCCGCCGCGCTGGCGAACCCGCCCATCATGATGAACAGCGGTATGGTTGCCAGATCGGAGCTGGAAAACACGCTGGCGGTTTCGGAGGCGAGCAGCGTAAACGCCGGCTTGAAGCTTGCAAGGACGCCGAATCCAATGACGCCGGCGATGCCCATCGCCACGCCGAGCGGCACGTGCAGGAGAATCAGCGCGAACATGCCGGCGAGGCCGAGCAATATCACCGTCACCGGGTCCATGGCCATCCGCCTCAGTAAGTCTCGCCTGCCCGGCCCCGTGCCTCGCGGACAAGAACGACGAAGGCGATCGCTGCGGCAATCGCAATCATCGCCGTTACCATCCACCACCATGGCCCGACCGCCCAGCGCAGTATCGGCGTTGACTCGCCCGCGCCTGTCATCTCGGCCGAGAATCGCACGTACTGCCAGGCCATGGCGCTGAAAAAAAGCGCGCTCATCAACGCGCCAAAGACATCAAGCGCGCGCGTAGTGCGTTTGCCCAGCGCCGTACCGATCATGCTGATCGTCACATTGCCGCGCTGCGCGATCAGCATGGGGAAACAGGCGGCCACCACAATTGCGGTGAAAAGTGCCGAGATCTCCCCGAGGCCGGGAATCGGCAGCTTGAACAGCCAGCGCAGCAGCACATCGAGCATGGTGGCGATGGCCACCAGCAGCAGCACCACCGACGCGGAAAGCGACAGTGCGAGCGCGAGACGCTCGATCACCCGCTCGATGTGGCTCAGCACAGACTGACCATGCGCAACAGGTCGCCCGCCTTACCTGCCCGCGCGCACGCGCTCGAGTTCGGCGACAAACGCCTGATAGACCCGCTCGTTGCGCGGCTTTTCCTTGCGCCAATCGTCCGCAACCGGCTGCACCGCCTTGCGGAAGCTCTCGCGCGTGGCCGCATCCGGTTGCACGATGATGTTCTTGCCGCGTTTGGCGAGGGCGGCGGGTACCTCGGTGATGGTGGCGTCGCCAACCGCGGCGAAACGTTTGGCAAAGGCCTCGCCGCTGTACTTGTCGATCGCGGCGCGCGCGGCCGGTGGCAGGGCGTCGTAGCGCGACTTGAGCATCGAGACCATGATCGCGGTGCCGCCAAGCGGCAATGCCATGTGGTTGAACGCGACCTCATAGACCTTGAAGGTGTTGACAAAATTCCACTCGGCCAGCGTACCGTCGACCACGCCCTTGGAGATCGCCTCCGTGGTCTGTGGCGCGCCAATGAGCACCGGTACCCCGCCCATTGCGGTAACGACCTTGCCGGTCAGCGAACTGGCGGCACGCATGCGCTTGCCCTTCAAGTCCGCGAGCGTGCGGATCGGGAAGGTGCCGTGAAGGCTTACCGGTGGCACCGAACCGATGAGGAGGAGTTTCAGATCGGCGAACCCGACCAGCTCGTTTCGGGCGGCAAGTCGCGTCAGGACCATCGAGCCCTCGTAGGAATTGTTGATCAGGAAAGGCAGCTCGGCGACCTCGGTGTCATCGAAGCGCCCCGGTGTATAGCCGGCGATCGACCAGGCAATGTCGGCCACGCCGTCCTGTACCAGCTTGAACTGCTGCAGCGGATTGCGCCCCAGCGTGCCACCGGCAAAAATCTCTATTTTCAGTGTGCCATTGGAGGCTTTGCTGACATCCTCCGCCCAGGTCGCGAACACCTTCGAGGTGAAAGTCGCCTGCGCCGGCTCGAAGCTGGCGAATTTCAGCGTTACCGGCTGCGCAAACGCCATCGAAGCTGCGAACAGCGTCAGGATCGACACCACGGCCCTTAGTTTTAGTGTTTTCATCATTCCTCCTGGTTGGTGGCGCGTCATGGGGGGACTGTGCTCGGCGGGCTTTGGACCCGCGTGCAACATAGTGTAGTGTGTCGCGCAGATTAATTATAAATTGATATAATGTCAAATAATGAGAAAAATAGAATAAATTAAACCATAGCAGTACTTTAAAGTTTTTAAATATCGTATTGTGATAAATAAATACTGGTAAAGCGGTCCCCAAGGCGTTTTTCCTGCTTCGCAATGCCTGTTCCGGAGAGTCCACATCATGAGCGCAAACCCGTCCGTTCCCGCCGTCTCTTTCAGCCACATCGGCTTTTTTGTCAAAGACATTGTCGCCATGGAAGACTTTTTCCGCCGCGTCATGGGCTTTGTCGTCACCGATCGCGGCAATCTTGGCACCGTGCAACTGGTGTTTTTCAGCCGCGACCCGGAAGAGCACCACCAGGTGGTGCTTGCCTCGGGGCGGCCGGACAACCTGCCTTTCAACCTCATCAACCAGATGTCGTTTCGCGTTGGGGGCATCGCCGACCTGCGCCGCTTTCACGCGCTGCTGCTCGCCGAGGAGGGCGCCGGGCGCATCAGCGAATTGCGCCCGGTCACCCACGGCAACGCCATCTCGATTTATTTTCGCGACCCCGAGGGCAACCGCATCGAGTTGTTTTTCGACACGCCCTGGTATTGCGAACAACCGGTGCGCGAGACGGTCGATTTTTCGCTCTCGGACGAGCAGATCCTCGCCCACACCGAAAAAACCGCGCGCAGCCTGCCCAACTTCAAGCCGCGCGCCGAGTGGGTGGCCGACATGAAGCGGCGCATCGCGGCTGGCATCCATGCCTGAACTCGCCAGCGTCGCGCCGGGCAAGCGCTACGACGTCGCCATCATCGGCTACGGGCCGGTGGGCGCCACCCTCGCCAACCTGCTCGGCCAGGCCGGGCTTTCGGTGGTGGTGCTCGAGCGCGACGCCGCCATTTACCCGATGCCGCGCGCCATTCACTTTGACGGCGAGGTGATGCGCATTTTTCAGAGCATGGGGCTCAAGGAGGCCGTAGGCGGGGTGTCGCGCCCGGGCGCGCGCGGCATGCATTTTGTCAACGCCGAGGGCAAGACCATGATGGTGCGCGGGGGCAACAGCGCCAACGGCCCGCACGGCTGCGCCAACAATTATTATTTTCACCAGCCCGAACTCGAAGCGGTGTTGCGCAAGGGCGTGCAACGCTTTACCGGCGTCGACGTGTACCTGCGCCAGGATGTCACGGCCGTCGAAGCCACGCCTGACGGTGTGACGCTGCGCATGCAGGGCACCGAAGATGCCGTGATGCATGAGATCGAAGCCTCTTATGTCGTCGGTTGCGACGGCGCGCGCTCGCTGGTGCGCCGCGTAATGGGCTCGAGCATGGATGACCTGGGCCTGCACCAGCCCTGGCTGGTGTTCGACATCCTGCTCAATCGCGAAGTCGACCTGCCCGACCACACCGTGCAGCATTGCGACCCGGCGCGGCCGATGACCTATTGCAACGTCGTCGGCAACCGCCGCCGCTGGGAAATCATGCTGCTCGCCGGTGATGATCCGGCCACCATCGCCCATCCGGAAAACGTCTGGGCCATGCTCAGCCGCTGGATCAAGCCGGCAGACGCCCGTCTTGAGCGTTGCGTCGTCTACACCTTTCATTCGGTCATGGCGCGCGGCTGGCGCAAGGGCCGCTTGCTGCTTGCCGGCGATGCGGCCCACCAGACGCCGCCTTTTCTCGGGCAGGGCATGTGCGCCGGCATTCGCGACGTGTCCAACCTCGCCTGGAAACTCATTATGGTGTTGCGCGGCAAGGCCGCCGACAGCCTGCTCGACACCTACGAATCGGAACGCGAGCCGCATGTGCGCGCTTTTATCGACCTTGCGGTCAAACTCGGCGACATCATCCAGACCACAGACCACGAGGTGGCCGCCGAACGCGACCGCCAGTTCAAGGACGGCGAGCCCGAGGTGTTCCTGTTTCCCTCGCCCGGCCTCGGGCCCGGCCTGCACGATGAGGCCCCGGCGCCGGTGGGCACGCCGTTTCCGCAGCCGCGCCTCGCCGACGGTCGCATGCTCGATGAGGCGACCGGCCTTGGTTTTGCTGTCATCGGCACCGAGGCCCTGATTTACGCTGTCAGCGCCGCAACGCGCCAGCGCTGGCGCGACGGTGGCGTTACCGTGCTCGCTGACGCCGGCCCCGAAATCACCGCGTGGTTGCTCGAACAAAAGGTGGGCGCCGTGTTGTTGCGCCCGGACCGCTATGTCATGGGCAGTGCCTGCACCGCCGCGGAACTAGAACGCCTGAGCGCGCGCCTGCCGCGGCCGGCCTGAAGCAACGGTCGCGACGATGTCCAGCCTGAGGCGCATGCTCGTCGTGCTCGACCTCTTTACCGGGACGGCGCCGGCCTGGACCGCCGAAGCCATAGCCGAAAAACTCGGCTATACGCGGCCCACCGCCTATCGCTATGTGCGCGAACTTGCCGCGGCCGGCTTGCTGCGTCGCGGCTCGGGCGGTACCTATTGGCTGGGCACGCGCATCATCGAACTCGACCACCAGATCCGCCTCACCGACCCCTTGCTGCTTGCCGGCAGCGCACCGATGCGCGCGCTCGCCGACCAGACCGGTTGCGACGTGGTGCTGGGCAGCATCTACGGCGATCGCATCCTCACCGTGCACCAGGAACACGGCCTCGAGGGCATCAGCGCCACCTACGGCCGCGGCCGCAGCATGCCGCTTTATCGCGGCATGCTCTCCAAGATGCTGCTCGCCTCGGTGACGCGCGCCCAATTGCGCCGCATCCACGCCGCACCTGCAGCGGAGGCCGCGGCCGAAGCCTTCGCCGCCGACTGGGACACCTTACTCGCCAACCTCAAAACCATACGCAGCGCCGGCCATTGCATCAGCCACGGCGAACTCGATCCCGGGTTGGTGGGGATTGCCGTGCCTTTGTCGAGTCGCGAGCACGAAACCCACGCGGCGTTGGGATTGATTCTTACCCGACAGCGGTTTGCCACCTCCGATGTGGGGAGGTTGTTGCAGATGTTGCGCGAGACAGGGGCAAGGATTCTCGGCAGCCTCGCCGGAACCCCTCAAAATCCGTAGACCGTCATTCCTGGGCGGCGCAGGCGAACCCGGAATCCATGGGGTTCGTCGAACAGGTAGAAACCCAACCCCATGGATTCCCGCTTACGCGGGAATGACGGCGGTTTTGTTCCGACTCCGGCAAATAATTCGTCATCCCCGGCTTATTCGTCATTCCGGGGCGGCGCAGGCGAACCCGGAATCCATGGGGTTCGTTGCACTGGTGCAAATACAACCCCATGGATTCCCGCTTGCGCGGGAATGACGGCGGTTTTGTTCCGACTCCGGCAAATTATTCGTCATCCCCGGCTTATTCGTCATTCCGGGGCGCCGTAGGCGAACCCGGAATCCATGGGGTTCGTTGCACTGGTGCAGATACAACCCCATGGATTCCCGCTTGCGCGGGAATGACGGCGGTTTTGTTCCGACTCCGGCAAATTATTCGTCATCCCCGGCTTATTCGTCATTCCGGGGCGGCGTAGCCGAACCCGGAATCCATGGGGTTCGTTGCGCTGGTGCAGATACAACCCCATGGATTCCCGCTTGCGCGGGAATGACGGCGGTTTTGTTCCGACTCCGGCAAATTATTCGTCATCCCCGGCTTATTCGTCATTCCGGGGCGCCGTAGGCGAACCCGGAATCCATGGGGTTCGTTGCACTGGTGCAAATACAACCCCATGGATTCCCGCTTGCGCGGGAATGACGGAGTTTTTTTCCGGTATCGGCAAATAATTCGTCATTCCGGGGCGCCGCAGGCGAACCCGGAATCCATGGGGTTGGCCAAAGGTAGGCATGCTGGAAACCCGCGCCAATCGGGGCTTTCCAGCCTATTGCCCCTTTGTCATAGGGCAAAGCCATGCCATCCAAAGGCTCACCCGTTGAGCCTCCAGCCTTGTAAGATGGGCAGTCCATGACCGCCGCCGCGCCCATCGCCAAAGACCAACTGCTTGCCCGGCTTGCGGGAGGTGTCAGTGCGGGCATCACCGTGGTCACGCCCAACACCCGGCTTGCGCAGGCGCTGGCGCGCGAGTTCGACGATGCGCAGGCTGCGGCCGGTAAAACATCCTGGGAGACGGCGGACATCCTGCCGCTTTCATCCTGGCTCACGCGCGCGCACGAAGACGCGCTCTATTCGTCGCTTGCCACCAAGCTGCCCCTCATGCTCTCGGCGGCGCAGGAGCAGGCCTTGTGGGAGGAGGCGATACGCAACTCCAAGCTCGCCGAAACGCTGCTCTCGGCCGCGGCCACCGCGGCGCAATGCCGTGACGCCTGGCAGGTGGCGCACGCGTGGCGCCTGCAGAACAGCATCGCCGGCTACCCGGCCAACGACGACGCGCGCGCCTACCTCGAGTGGTCGGCGCAATACGCCGCTGCCACCGCGCGCTTTCGCCAGACCGACTCTGCGCGCCTGCCCGATGTGCTGATGCCGCTGCTCTCAGACGCCGCCATTCGCAAGCCGGCGCTATTCGTGCTCTACGGCTTTGACATCATCACGGCGCAGCAGCGCGCGCTGCTCGACGCGCTTGCCGGCGTGGGTGTCGAGGTCAATACCTGTGCGCCGACCCTGCGCGCGGCCAAGCTTGCGCGCATTGCCCTCAACGCCGCGCGCGACGAAATGCGCGCCGCCGCAAGCTGGGCGCGGGCGCGCCTCGAAGCCAATCCCAAGGCGCGCATCGCCATCGTCGTGCCCAAGCTCGCGCAAGAGCGCGCCCGCGTGCGCCGCGCCTTTGCCGCGGTGATGCGTCCCGACTACATTGTGTCCGGCGCCACGCCGGCGCCCATGCCTTTCAATATCTCGCTGGGTGTGGGGCTCGACACCTTCCCGCTGGCGCACGATGCGCTGCGCCTGCTGGAGTTGTGCGGCCGCGACGTGGCCTTTGCCGACGCGAGCCGCCTGCTGCGCTCGCCCTTCCTCGGTGGCGCGGAGTCCGAGCTCGCCGCGCGTGCGCGTCTGGATGCACACTGGCGCGAGCGCGTGGCGCCGCGCGTGAACCTCGACGAGTTGGCGCGCCTTGCCGCCTTGCGCAATGCACCGCAGGCCCCCGGTATGGCGCTCTTGCTCGCCAAGCTCGCCGAACTGCGCAAAGCCCAGTTCAACGGCCGCAAGCCTGCATCCGAATGGGCGCGGCTGATGTCCGAGGCCTTGTCGCAGACGGGCTTCCCGGGCGAGCGCAGCCTCGACTCGACCGAATACCAGACGCTTAAAAAATGGCATGAGCTGCTCGCCGGCTTTGCCGCGCTAGACCGGGTGCAAGGCGGCATCAACTACGCCGACGCCCTCGCGCGCCTGCGCCGCATGGCCGCCGACACGCTGTTCCAGCCCGAGGCCTTTGACGAACCCATACAAGTGCTGGGCGTGCTCGAATCGGCGGGCCTTGCTTTTGACCACCTCTGGGTGATGGGCCTCACCGACGAAGCCTGGCCGCTGCCCGCGCGGCCCAATCCCTTTGTGCCGGTGAAGCTGCAGCGCGCCGCCGGTGTGCCGGAGGCTGACGCCACCAGTTCTCTCGAACTCGACAG
>CAMAWC010000004.1 GCA_945861875.1 Bordetella parapertussis | reverse complement strand
GCCATGTTCGGCGGCGTGCGCTTTGGCGGCACACTCACCTCCGATGACGCCTTTGCCATGGGCTTTGACCATATCGCACTGGCCATGGGCGCGGGCAAGCCGACGGTGCTGGACATTCCCAACGGCCTCGCGCGCGGGGTGCGCACGGCCTCCGATTTCCTCATGGCGCTGCAACTCACCGGCGCCGCCAAGCCCGATTCCATCGCCAACATGCAAGTGCGCCTGCCGGTGGTGGTCATCGGCGGCGGACTCACCGCCATCGACACCGCCACCGAGTCGCTCGCCTACTACCCGATACAGGCGGAAAAATTCCTGCAGCGCTACGAGGTGCTGGCGCGCGAACAAGGCGAGGACGCGGTGCGCGAGCACTGGAGTCCGGAAGAGCGCGAAATCGCCGAGGAATTCCTCGCCCATGCGCGCGCCATTCGCACGGAGCGCAAGCTGGCCGCGGAGGAGCACCGTGAGCCGCGCATCATCGAGTTGCTGCAGCACTGGGGCGGCGCCACCATCGCCTACCGCAGGCGCCTGGTCGACAGCCCCTCCTACACCCTCAACCACGAAGAAGTGGAAAAGGCGCTCGAGGAAGGCATCGTCTTTGCCGAGGCCCTCACGCCATTGTCAGTGGACGTCGATGACTACGCCGCGGCGCGCGGCATCAATTTCACCCGCCAGGTGATGGGCGCGGACGGCAAGTGGGTGGGCGCGGGCGAAGTCCACCTTCCGGCCAACACCATATTCGTCGCCGCCGGCACCTCGCCCAACACCGTGCTGGCGCGCGAGCATCCACAGCACTTTGGCACCGACGGCAAGTACTTCAAGGCCTGCGACGAGGACGGCCAGCCGATCAAGCCGCAATATTCCATTTCCAAGCCGGACCGCGCCGACGTGCTGTTGGCGCGCGTCGCCGACGGCCGCTTCGTGTCGTTTTTCGGCGACTTGCACCCTTCCTACTTTGGCAACGTCGTCAAGGCCATGGGCAGCGCCAAGCAGGGTTATCCGGTGGTGACGCGCGTCCTCGGCAAACAAAAGCCCGCCAGCGCAACCGGAGATGAAGTCTTTTTTGCCGCGCTTGCCGGCGACCTGCTCGCCACTGTGGAACACGTCGAGCGGCTTACCCCGACCATCGTCGAGATCGTCCTCAAGGCGCCGCTTGCCGCACGCAAGTTTCGCCCCGGCCAGTTCTATCGCCTGCAGAATTTTGAAACCCTCTCCCCCGTCAGCCACGGCACGCGCCTGCAAATGGAAGGGCTCGCCCTCACCGGCGCCTGGACCGACCCGGACAAGGGCCTGGTGTCGACCATTGTGCTGGAGATGGGCGGCTCGGCCGACCTGTGCGCCATGCTCAAGCCGGGTGAGCCGGTGGTGCTGATGGGCCCGACCGGCGCACCGACGCATATCGCAGCCAACGAGACCGTGGTGCTGGTTGGTGGTGGCCTTGGCAATGCGGTGTTGTTTTCCATTGGCCAGGCCTTTCGCGCGCAAAACTCAAAAGTGCTGTATTTCGCCGGCTACAAGAAAAATATCGACCGCTACAAGATCAGCGACATCGAAGCTGCGGCCGATGTCATCGTCTGGTGCTGCGACGAATTGCCGGGCTTCACGCCGGGACGGCCGCAGGACCGCAGCTTTGTCGGCAACATCGTCCAGGCCATGGATGCCTACGCTTCAGGACGCCTGGGTGTCCCGGCCATCCCCATGATTGAGGCCGACCGGCTGATCGCCATCGGCTCTGACCGCATGATGGCGGCGGTCGGCCGCGCCCGCCATGACATCCTCAAACCCCACCTCAAGCCCCACCACTTCGCCATCGGCTCGATCAACTCGCCGATGCAATGCATGATGAAAGAGATCTGCGCCCAGTGCCTGCAACCGCAGCGCGACCCGCATACCGGCAAGGTGACTTATGTCTTTTCCTGCTTTAACCAGGACCAGGATCTTGACTGCGTCGACTTTGCCGCCTTGTCGGAGCGGCTGAAGCAAAACTCCCTGCAGGAAAAGCTGACCAAACAATGGCTGGCCTATTGCCTGCCCGACCTGAAAAAGCAGCGCACCCTGGTGTAAGCCGTCGCAGGTATCGCCACGCTGATTAAGGTAACACTGGACGAGTCCGTCATTCCCGCGAAAGCGGGAATCCACTTTGACGTAAATTTTGGAATCGATGAGTCAAAATGGGTTCCCGCTTTCGCGGGAACGACGAAATAAGGACTTGTTCAGTGCTTCCCTAAATGATCCGCCCCGCCTCACCCAGCCGTGCCCTGTCATGCGGCCGGGTGAAATCCAGACCGGCCACCAGCGGAACAATGCGGCCGGGGTTGACCCGGTCGATGCTGTAGTAGCCGGTGACGATGTGGTCCAGCCGCACCGTCCCGGCCACACCCGGCACCTGGTAGAGCTCGAGCAGGTAGTTCTGCAGGTTGTGATAACTCGCAATGGGCCGCAAGGTGCACTTGAAGACGTGGTGATAGGCGGCATCAAAGCGCACCAGCGTGACAAACAGCCGCCAGTCGGCCTCGGTCAGGGTGCCGCCCACCAGGTAGCGTTGCGCCGCCAGCCGCTGCTCCAGGGTATCCAGTGCGGCGAACACCTTGCCCACGGCATCATCATAAGCGGACTGCGTGGTGGCAAAGCCGGTGCGATAGACGCCGTTATTCAGGTTGGCATAGACATACTCGTTGATCGCATCGATTTCACCGCGCAGCTGCACCGGGTAGTAATCCCCCGGCGCCGCACCGATGCCGTCGAAGGCGCTGTTGAACATGCGGATGATTTCGGCCGATTCGTTGTTGACGATGGTGCGGGTTTTTTTGTCCCACAGTGTCGGCACCGTGACGAGGCCGGTGTAATCGGCTTGGGCCAGCGTATAGACCTCGTGCAGCCAGGTCGCGCCATTCACCGCGTCGGCGCAACTGCCCGGGAAGTCGTCGCCGAAGCGCCAGCCCTCGGCGCGGTCATGGGGCACCGCCGCCGACATCGAAATCATTCCCTCCAGGCCCTTGAGCCTGCGAAAAATGATCGCCCGGTGCGCCCAAGGACAATTATAGGCGACATACAGGTGGTAACGACCGGCCTCGGCCTTGAAGCCCGAGGCCCCGTCCGCGCTGATGACCGAGCGAAACTGGCTTTCAGTGCGGACAAAACTTCCGGCCACCGGCGGCGGTCTTTGTTCGCGCCACCTGCCTTCAATCAACATGCCCATTGTTAACCTTCCTTGTGTTTGAGCAGGTGATTGAGCACCACCTCGGTGATGTGCGCCAGGTGCTCGGCCTGGGCGACCGGTGACATCAGGTCGCGGCCGAGTACCGTCGAGAGCGTGTAGCGGTTGGAAAGGTAAAAGTAGCCCAGCGCGGCGATCATGATGTAGATCTGGCTCGGATCAAGGCCGCTCCTGAACACCCCGTCCTCCTGGCCGCGCACCAGCACGGCACGCAGCATGCCCAGCGCCGGGGACACCAGTTCGGTGAGGTTGCGCGATTTTTTCAGGAACTTGGCCTGGTGCTGGTTTTCCGCGTTGAGCAGGCGGATGAATTCGGGGTGTGCGACGTAGTAGTTCCAGATGAACTCGACCAGCCGGGTGATGCCCGGCACCGGTTCCAGGTGATCGAGCTTGAGTTTGCTCTCGGCGCGCCAGAACGCGAGGTAGGCCTCTTCGAGCACCGCGACAAACAGCTTGTCCTTGCTGCCAAAGTAGTAATAGAGCATGCGCTCGTTGCTGCGCGCGCGCGCGGCAATCTGGTCGACGCGCGCACCGCCCAGGCCGTTGCGGGCAAACTCCTTGGTCGCCGCGGCGAGGATGCGCGCCCGGGTGCGCTGTGGATCACGTTTAGTCTTGTCGGCGGCGGGCTTGACCATTGAACTGGCTGGGTGTTTGCGCGATGCGGCTTATCGATTGACGACCAGTTGCTGGAACTGGTCGGCCAGCGGCGGATCGATCCTCACCAGCTGCGCGTGGATCGCCGGCAGTTCGGCCCGTTTGCCCAGCCGCGCGTAACTGACGCCCATCGCGTACCAGGCCTCGGCCAGCTTCGGGTCGATTTCGATGGCCTTCGCATAATTGGGGATGGCGTGCGCGTACAGGTTCATGTCGCGGTAGCTTTCGCCGAGCAGGAAATAGGTCGTCGCCGTCCCCTCCTTGATCAACAGCGCGCGATCGAGTGTGCGTATCGCCATTTCCGCCTGGTTGGTGGCCCGATATGACTGCGCCAGCAGGTTCCACGGATACAAGTCGTCCGGGCTCAGGCGTATGGTGGTCTGGTAACAGGGGATGGCCTGCTGGTGCTGGCCCATTTGCGTGTGGGCGTAACCGGCGATCAGCCACCAGTCCGGATTGTTGGAATCTTTTGCAATGCTGGCATTGGCCATCTTGAGCATGCCGGGCCAGTCTTTCTTGGCCTCTAACTCGCCTATGGCCTGGACGTTGGCATCGGCAACGTGGCCGGAGAGTTTGCTCAGGCTGTCGATGACAGCGAGCCCGGTGTTGAGCATGCCCAGCGCGGCGCAACCGGAGACGGCCGCACCCAGTGCCAATGCCAGGGCAAACCAGGCCGCCGCCGCGGCCATGCGGGCCTTGCCCGGTGTCTCAGACCTTGTTTTGATAAACGTAGGCTTGCTGCTTGACGCGGGATTCACGATCGCGGCGCTCGGTATCCGGGTCGGATGTCTTGTCCCACCACAGCGCGCGTCCCTTGATCTGCTCCTGCACGATCTGCGGCTTTTTTTCCAGCAACTCACGCATGAAGCGGGTGAGTTCAGACTCGTAATTTCTATCCATGGCCAAGGCTTTCAGGGTTCACACGAAAGTTTCAATCATGCCCCGATTATAGCGCGTCAGTGTCGCCATGGGCCGGACAGCGTGCCTGCCCGAATCAGGTCCTGAGCAGCTCAATCGGCTGGAAACGCCCGCCCAGCGCGGCTTTTGCGTCACCGCCCCACCATTTTTCCAGCACCGTGGCATAGACACTGCGAAAATCGATGCTGTGGACGAGATTGCCATTCTCCAGGCGGTCGAGTTGCGGTGCCTGCCCGTACAAACCGCCCCTGACCTGCCCGCCCATCGCAAAATGCACGTTCGCCGTGCCATGGTCGGTGCCATTGGAATTGTTTTCGGCGGCGCGCCGGCCAAACTCGGCATAGGTCATCACCAGGGTCGAGTTCCAGCGGTTCAACTCCATCAAGGCGGTCTTGAATGCCGCCAGCCCCTCGGCCAGCTGTTTGAGCAGGTTGGCCTGTTGCCCGGGCTGGTTCTGGTGGGTGTCAAAGCCGTTCAGCGTCACCCGCACCGCCGCCACCCCGGCCTGGCTGGCAATCACCTGCGAAGCGGTGCGCAGCGCATTGCCAAATTCACCGTTGGGAAACTCGGTGCGCAAGGCAACGCCGCTGCCAAGACTGCCGGCCGCCTGAACAATCTCGCCCTCGACCTTGAGGATATGGGTCAATGCGGCGTTGCCGCGCCTGGCCGCCGGCGTGGCCAGGCGTGACTGGCGCATGAACTGCTCGGTGTTGGTCAGGGCCACCGCCCGTGCACCGCCGGCGAAGGGCCCCATTTCCTGGCTGCCGACGACAATGCCGTCGGCGACAAAGTCCTTGGGCACCGGGTTGGCGGCAAACGCGCGGGCCAGCCAGCCTTCTTGCAGGTATTGCTCGCTGTTGGACGCCGTCTCCCAGATTTCTATGGAGCGAAAATGCGACTGGTTCGGTTTCGGGTAGCCCAGGCCTTGCATCACCGCCAGTTCGCGCCCCTGCCACAAGGGCATCAACGCTGCGAGCGACGGATGCAGGCCGGCGCGCTCCGACAGTTGCAGCACCTCCTCGCGTTTGATGGCGATGCGCGGGCGCAGTCTGTAGTAGTTCGGGTCGGCATACGGAACCACGGTATTCAAGCCGTCATTGCCGCCCTTGAGTTCCACCAGCACCAGCAGGTTGCGGTAGGCGTCTGGCGATGCGCCCAGCGCGGTCGGCATCCAAGCCGTGACGCCAGTGGCTGCGGCGGCATTGAGAAAGTCGCGCCGGTTCATAGCACGCCCATTTCACTCTTTGTTTCTTCCCTTGGTTTTTCTTCCCCCTTTGAAAAAGGGGGATTGAGGGGGATTTCTCGGCCGTCAAATCCCCCCTTGCCCTTGCAGGACGCGCCTTGCGATGCATCGCAAGGCCGTTCGACAGGCGAGCCGCAGGCGGCTCGAAACCCCTGTCTCACCCCCTTTTTCAAAGGGGGGATGAAAACCGGCGACTCGATGATCGTTTGCATGCCTATTTCAACTGGTAAGCCGGATCGAGCACCAACTGGCGCAGCCAGTCCTTGCCCGGCGGGGTTTGCGGCGTGGCGAGACTTTCATTCGCCGGGTCGGTGGCCAGCACCGTGCGCCGTGCCAGCGGCGCGTAGCCCCCCACGCCCTGCAACCATGCGGCGCTGTCAAAGTGGATATCACCCATGCCGCGGACAAAACGCTCGCGTCCCTCAGGCCCGAGGCGCCCGGCGCCCTTGACCTTGGCGAAATCGGCCATGCGTCCGCCATCCTTCATCGCCTCGCGCGGCATTTCCTCGGCGCGGAACAGGCGTTCGAGAAACTGCTTGCGCGCGAGCAGCGTGCTCGAATTGATCCAGGCTTCGCCGCCGGGCCAGCCCTTGACGTTGGGCGGGGCAAACAGGTTTTGTCCGAGGCCGGCCGTCACAATGGCAAAGGGCAGCACGTCACCGGTCTCGAACTGAAAACTGCGCAGCGTCCCCACCACCAGGTCGACCGGCGACTTGACCAGGCTGCCGCGCGCCTCGGCCGACCAGAAGGCCGGCGACAGCAATATCCAGCGCAAGGCGGTGCGAATGTCGTAGCCGCTGTCGCGAAAGCGCGCGGCAATGCGTTTTACTTCGCGCTCGTCGGGATCGGGCGAGACGAACTCACGCCACAGCTTGCGGGTGATAAATTCGGCCGTCGCCGGCCTGGCCAGCAGGATGTCGAGTACCGCATCGCCATCGAAGTTTCCGGTTTTTCCCAGCACGGTCTTGGCGCCGTCATCGTGCACAAAAGGCCGCCAGCGGTATTCGCCGGTTTCGGGGTCGATCGACCAGCCGGTAAAGGCGCGCGCCGCCTCGCGGATATCGGCTTCGCCGTACTGGCCCTCGCCCATGGTGAACAACTCCATCACCTCACGCGCGAAGTTCTCGTTCGGCTGGCCCTTGCGATTACTGGCCGAATCAAGGTAAATGATCATCGCCGGGTCCTTGGACGCGGTGTGCAGCAGTCCGGCGAAGTTGCCCAGCGCATGCTGGCGCAGCAGCACGTTCTGCCGGTACATCAGCTGCACGTATTTGACTTTTTGCTGGCTGGAGACAAAGTGGTTGTGCCAGAACAGCGTCATGCGTTCCAACAGCGGCGAAGACGTGGCGATCATTTCCGCAAGCCACCAGCCGCGCAACTCAAAGCCGCGCCGCACCTGCTCCTGCTGGAATGCCTTGCGCGCTTCTTCACCGGCATCGCGCAACTGGCGCGGCGGCGTAATACCCTCGTTCACCCACACCGGTGCAGGCTGGGCCGCCACGCTGCGGGCCGGCCGCAACAGCTTTTCCACCGCCTGCTCACGCGGCAATTGCGAAAACTCGGCGATTTCACCCGGACTGGCGCCAAAGCCGGAGCGATTGAGCAGGTGCCGCGCCTCGTCAAAGCCCATGCCGGCGGCGCTGGCGCGACCGGTGTGCGAAAAGACGAATACACACAAGCCCACCATCAGGCACCGGTACAGGATGTGTCCGAGCAGGTCTTTCATTAAGGCAGCGCCTTAGCGCTGTTGCCGGCCACCGGGCGCAAATGCCGGGTGATTACCGCCGGGGCTGACACCTGATTTGCCGCCATACACGTCACGGCCGTGGTCGCCGATGTCGCGGCGCAACTGCTGGCGCTCGTCCGGACTCATGGATCGGCGGTCCTTTTGGCCGCCCTCACGGCTGGCGCGCTCGGCGCGCAACTGGTCGCGTTCGGCCGGGGTGAACTGCTGCCAGCGCTGGCGCTCGGGCGCCGGCTGCGCCTGTGCCCGAACCATCGGCGCGAACACGGCCAGACACAGCGCCAGCGCGCTCAGCGCGACGGCGATACCATTGCGGCTCACTGCATCCTTTCCAGACATCTTGTCCCTGACCTCTTGCCTCGACTGACCCGCACGCATTGACCCGAACGCATAAGCGCATAAACGCATGGTAACGCCCATGTGTAAGCATACTTCGCGCGGGGGGTGGCTGATTGTAAGTAATTGTTGCAGAAAGGCCCGTGGCAACCTTCTGTTACCTCGCCCCGCGGGCTGCCCGGTGGCGCTCAGGCCTGACCAAGGCTAGGATATGCACATGCCCAACGCCAAAACCAAGATTCTTGTTGTCGACGACGACCTCAGGCTGCGCGACCTGCTCGACCGCTACCTGGCCGAACAGGGCTTTGTCGTGCGTACCGCCAGCGACGCCGCCGCCATGGACAAACTGCTGCTGCGCGAGCGCTTTGACCTGCTGGTGCTCGACCTGATGATGCCCGGCGAGGACGGGCTTTCCGTCTGCCGCCGCCTGCGCGGGGCAAAAAACACCGTACCCATCATCATGCTCACCGCCAAGGGCGAGGACGTCGATCGCATCGTTGGCCTGGAAATGGGCGCCGACGACTACCTGCCCAAGCCCTTCAATCCACGCGAACTGGTGGCGCGCATCAACGCGGTCATGCGCCGGCGCGCCGATCCCCTGCCCCCGGGTTCGCCCGGCGAGCAGGGTGAGGTTGAATTTGGCGGCATGCTGGTCAACCTCGCCACCCGCACCCTGACCAAGAACGGCGTCGCTGCGGCGCTCACCACCGGCGAATTCGCCCTGCTCAAGGTGCTGGTCTCGCACCCGCGCACACCGCTGTCGCGCGACAAGCTGATGGAACTGGCGCGCGGACGCGAATACGAGGTGTTCGACCGCTCCATCGACGTGCAGATATCGCGCCTGCGCAAGCTGATCGAGACCGACCCCGCGCACCCGACCTACATCCAGACGGTGTGGGGCTTCGGTTACGTCTTCATCCCGGACGGCAAACCGTCCTGATCCAGTCCGGCGGCGACGTGGCGACTGAGCACATGCCCGCCGATTCTTTCACCTCCTGATGCGCCTCCTCCCCCGCTCGCTGTTCTGGCGCACCTTCCTGCTGATTTCCCTGCTGGTGCTGGTGTCGACGCTGGCGTGGTTCCAGATTTTCAGCTTTTACGAACGCGGCCCGCGCGTGCACCAGATCGCCCAGACCGTGGTGAGCGTGGTCAACCTGACGCGCACCGCCATGATCACCGCGCAGGTGGAAAAACGCCGCGACCTGTTGCTGCAGCTCGCGGAACGCGAAGGCATACGCATTTACCCGGCCGAGGATGACGAGCAAATCATCGAGCCGCCGCCGGACATCCTCGCCGTGCACATGATCATGGATGAAGTGCGTGACGTCCTCGGCGCGCAAACGCGCTTTGCCATGCAGCGCAACGGCGTTCCCGGCTTCTGGGTGACTTTCACTATCGAGGACGACGAATACTGGGTGCGCCTGCCGCGCGAGCGCATCGAGCGCCAGGCGACGCTGCAATGGCTGGGCTGGGGCTCGGTGGCGCTGCTGCTGTCCCTCGCCGCCGCCGGCCTGATCGTTTCGCGCCTTAACCGCCCGCTCAAGGCCTTGTCCCACGCCGCCATCGAAATAGGCCACGGACGGCAGCCCGCACCCATGGAAGAAACCGGCCCGACCGAGGTGGCGACGCTGACCCGCGCCTTTAACCAGATGTCGCGCGACCTCGCGCGCCTGGATGAAGACCGCGCACTGATCCTCGCCGGGGTGTCACACGACCTGCGCACGCCGCTCTCGCGCATGCGACTGGGCATTGAAATGAGCGGCAGCGATGAGACGACCAAGGAGGGCATGATCACCGACATCGAGGAAATGGACCGCATCATCAGCCAGTTTCTCGACTTTGCCCGGGTTGACGGCGGCGAGATCATGGCGCAAACCTCGCTTGGAGCCCTGGTCGCAGACATCGCCGCGCATTATCACAAGCTCGGCCACGAAATCACCACCGACATCGGCGTGGCGCGGGACGTCCCGCTGCGTGCGCTGGCCATGCGCCGCGTCATCAGCAACCTTATCGACAACGCATTGCGCTACGGCGAGACCGGTATTGCGGTGACGGTGCGCGAGGAAGCCGCCAAGGTGATGGTCGAGGTAAACGACCGCGGCCCGGGCATTCCTGCCGCCGATGCCGAACGCATAAAGCAACCCTTCACCCGGCTTGAAACCGCACGCAGCGGCAAGGGCGGCTCAGGACTCGGCTTGGCGATCGTCGATCGCATCGTCAGGGCACACGGCGGCAGTTTTGACCTGTTGCCGCGCGAAGGCGGCGGCCTGTGCGCCCGCATCAGCTTGCCGGCGGGCAAGGGAAACCTGGGCACATAGGGCCGGTAGCAAATGCGCAAATAGGCTGGAAAGCCGCGCCGGTCGGCCGTTTCCAGCGTATATGCCCTGGGCAGAAAAATGAAAAGCCCGGTCTGCCCCACGTTGCCCCCAGCCTTGCCTTTACCTCATAATGTATCTACAATGTAGATACATAATTAAGGAGAAAAATCATGGAAGCCGTAATCCGGAAGTGGGGCAACAGCCCGGCCTTGCGTCTGCCGAGCGCGGCGTTAAAAGAAGCCGGCTATCAGCTTGAGCAAAAAGTGAGTCTGATCGTTTCACGCGGCCGGATCATCATCCAGCCCTCTGAAAAAGTCGAATACGACCTGGATGCGCTGGTGGCTGGCATCACCGTTGGCAATACGCACAGCGAGTTCAGCTTTGGAAAGCCGGTGGGTAAAGAGGCATTTTGATGGTCAAACGCTATATCCCCGATGCCGGCGACGTGGTCTGGCTGGAGTTCGACCCTCAAGCCTGGCACGAACAGGCAGGCCACCGTCCCGCCCTGGTCATCAGTCCGGCCAGCTACAACGGCAAAACCGGCCTGATGGTGTGCTGCCCCATGACCACCAAGATCAAGGGACATCCGTTTGAGGTGGTGACCCAGGTCGATGGCGCTGCCTTCGCCGTGCTTTCAGACCAGATCAAATCGCTGGACTGGAAGGTCCGTCGGACCAAGAAAAAGGGCGCTGTGGCGCTTGAGGTAATGGTTCATGTGCGCGCCAAAATGAAGGCGCTGCTGCTGATTTGAATTTGTCATGGGGGGGGGCAGACTGCCACCGAGATTCCGCAGAAAAACGACCGGGTCCGGATTGGGCGTGTGTATCTGAGCCCAGGTGTTAAAAACCGTGGTCTGTCCCTGAGGTATCCCCGCATTTTAGCTTGACGTCCATGCAAGACGCGCCTGCTCGGTTAGCGGTGGTATTGCAGCCCAAGGGGTTAGCTGGTTTAGCCAGTACGAGGGCGCGGCCAAGATTCTTTTCGCCAAGGTCAGTACCGAGATCTGATGGCGTGCGGTACGGTTGGCCGGGCTAAATTGCAATTCGAGCTGGCGCGCCTTGGCGTCCTCGCCAATTAGGCGTTGTACAAAGCTGGCCAAATGCGCGATGAGCAGTAACATCTGCAGTCGTGCGCGGCTGCGCGAACGTGTGATCTGCAAACCTCGGCCCCAACGCAAGTTCTTGGTGTCCCGAAACGATTCCTCGATGGTCATGCGCTGCGCATAGAGCTTGACGATGCTGTGTGCCGCCAAGTGATCGAGCGTGGGAGATGCGGCCAACAACCACGGCTCGCGCGCAGCCAATGCCAACGCTGGTCCGCGCTGAGGTCCGACCAGTCCACCACCAGCAACACTTTGGGTAAGCCGCGCAGCCACTGCTGGCCTAGTACCCCATAGATATGCAGGCGCGATTGCTCCAGGACAGTGTTACCCAGCAGCCGATCCACGCTCTTGATCCGGTGGCGCAATCCCAACGCACCGCGCATCGCCAGCGCAATCGAGGACAGGCTCAGTGCCCCACCGAGCACTACCGCCAGCACCGCCCGTTACAACGCCGCTGCTCACTTGGCGTGCAGCTCTCTCAAGCAAGGTTCCAGCACCCGCGCTACGATATGTTCCGCATGCATGGCACAGCCCTTCTTTCTGTCTCGATAACAAAAAGCTGAGCACCAATGTGCCTTGCATGCACTTTTTTACCAATTACGTTAACAACTTAGCCTCGCGCTTACAACCCCTAAATGCGGGGATACCTCAGGGTCTGTCCCCTATTTCCCTATTTCTTCAGCCATGCGGCGTACTCCACGCCTTTGGCCAGGCGGTAGACGGTTTCGGTTACCGGCACGGCAACGCCCAAGGCCTTGGCCTTGCGCACCATGTAGCCGGTCATCGCCTCTATCTCGGTTTCACGGCCTGCGGCCACATCCTGGGCCATGGATCCGGCGTGGCTGGTGAGGGCCATTTCGCCGGAACGGGTGCGCTTGACGATGTGCATCGGATCGAAGCTGAGGGCGATACCCTGCGCTGCGGCGACGCGTCCGCACTCTTCGAACATCTGGTCGATCAGGGCCGCGACTTCCGCCACTTCGTAGCGGGCGCGATTCTGGCCCAGCACAATGGCACCGACCGGGTTCATCACGCAATTGAATATGAACTTCGACCAGATGGCGCCGCGCGGATCCGCCGCCACCTGTGTCGGCATGCCCGCAGCGTTCATCAACGCCCCCAGCCACGCCACCGCGGCGAGCTCGCCGCGCGCCGGGCCCAGCCACGAGTCCTCGCCGTGGATGAAGTGCTCGATGTCCCCGGGTCCGCGAAACCGACCGGCTTCCATTGAAATGCCCTGGGCGATGTTCCAGTCGCACATCCCGGCGAGCACCTCGACATTGCCCATGCCGTTTTGCAGCGTCACCAGCAAGGGCCTTCCGGCCAGGTGCGGCTTGAGCGCGGCAAAGGCCGCCGCGGTGGCCTGCGACTTTACGAGAAACAGGATGGCATCAATGTGCCGTCCTGCGAGGGCCGCCGCATCGTTGTGAACCTCGAACCTGGTAACTGTTTCGGTGCGACCCGACAACTTTAGCCCATCGCGCTGTATCGCCTGCACATGCGGCAGGCTGGCATCCAGGCCTATGACTTCGGCAACACGCGCAAGATGGGCTGCGTAAATGCCGCCGATGGCGCCGCAGCCGACGATCAGGATGGTTTTTCTCATGTACGGCGCCTAGAGGCTGTAGAAATCGAGCATCGCCGGCATGGCGTCGTTCAGCAGGAAGATTTTTTTGCGCTTGATGCGCGGCACACCATCGCGCCGCACCAGTTCGTACTCGGTGCGGCCGAACAGAATTTCCACCTCGGTCCGCTTGGTCTTGAACTGGTGGGTGGTCCAATTCGCCAGTACTTGCACGCCGCCCGTCGGATTTTTTCCGCCCAGCATCACGTTGGTCACGGCGTGCTGCGTCCGCGGCAGCGGACGCGATGCCACAGAACGGCCGGAGCGCACCCGCCACACCCGGTCCTCAAGGCCGGCGCGGCTGGCGTAGTAAATCAGCGAGACCTCGGCCTTCGGATCGCTGGTCGGTTCATGCTCGGACTTCCATGCCGGCGCCCAGTATTCGCAGTCCTCCAGGAACAAGGCCAGCCATTCGTCCCAGGCCTGGGTGTCGAGGTAATAGGCTTCGCGATAAAGCAGTTCGGCGGCTTCCTGCAACGTTATGTCGTTCATGTCATTTCACCCCGCCGCCGCCAGCCGGCCGTTCCATGCCGGCCTTGAGCAGACGCAGCCACTCGCGGTAGCTGGCGCGAAACACCGTTTCATCCTGAATGTCGAAATGTCCCGACAGGCTGGTCTCAACCTCGATACCGAGCTCGCGTGAAAACGCGTCGCCGCCCTTGACCACCTTGGTGGCCCCGCGCTCGTAGCCTTGCTGCCAGGCCACACCGCGCGCGGCATAGCCGGTCTGGCAGTCCTCGTAGGCGGTGGTGTCATCCGGCGTGGCAAGTCCTGTGGCGTTGAAAAAATCCTCGTATTGGCGCAGACGGTACTCACGCGCCTCGGACGCTTCGCCGACCGGCGCGAGGCAGTAGATTTTCATTTCCGTCCTGTCCACCGCCAGCGGCCGGATGACGCGCAACTGCAGCGAGGCGTTCTCGGCGAACTGCACATTCGGGTAAATGGTCAGGTTGCGCATCGCCAGCATCCACTTGGTGCGCGTTTCTCCGACGCGCTTGCGCAAGGCCTCGACGCCGTGGAACAGGGGTCGCACCTCGGGCGTGGGATTACCGCTCCAGGCGAGGGCGTGGCCGCGCTTGAAGGTAAAGCTGCCGCGCACCACGTCGGGCAGGCGGTAGGCCTCGAAATCGAGGGCCTTGAGGCCGTGCGTCGACTCCCCCGAATTGCGCCGCGCGACGATTTGCATGAAGCTCGGGTGCGTCGAGGTAAGGTGATACGGATCGAGGCAATTCTCGACCTGCAGCTTCCAGTTGCCCTTGAAGGTGTAGGTCGAATTGCCCGGCACCAGTTCCATGCCTTGCTCACCCTGGTCGATTACCAGGTCAAGGCAGGCGCGGGTTTCGCCCAGGTGTTCCTCCAGCGACGGCACGTCGGCGTTAAGGCTGGCAAACAGGATGCCGCGATACTCGCCGAATCTCGCCACCGCCTTGAGGTTGTGGTCGAGCGACTCAAAAGACGGCGGGTAGCAGCCCTGCTTCTGGTCCTTGATGTCAACGTTGCGTCCACCCGAATCGTAGGCCCAGCCGTGGTAGCTGCAGACATGGAACTTGGCGTTGCCGTGCATGTGGTGGCACACCAGCGCGCCGCGGTGGCGGCAGGTGTTCAGGAAGGCGCCCAGTTGTCCCTTGGCATCGCGCGTCACCAGCACCGGCTGTCGGCCTATCCAGGTGGTGAAAAAATCATGCGGTTTTGGTGCCTGTGAGGCGAGACCGACAAACACCCAGGTACCCTCGAAAATGTGGCGCATTTCCAGCTCGAACACTTCGGGGTCGCTGAAAATGTCCCGATGCACCGTAAACTCGCCCTGCTCCCGGCGGTCGGCGATGAGTCGCTGCAAATCGGCATACTGCATGGAAGCCCTCGGGAATTACGCCGGCACGCTATTCGGGCTTGACGCCGGTATCGACGATGACCTTGCGCCAACGCTCCATGTCCTCGCGCACCACCGAGCGTGTGTCCTCGACCGACATCGGCGCGGTTTCGGTCGCCAGCGCGGCAAGGCGCTCGACCACGACCGGATCCTGCATGATGCGGCGCAGTTCGGCGTTCAAGCGCGCGACAACGGCCGGTGGCGTGCCGCCGGGTGCAAATACGGTCTGCCACGAGCCGGTGACAAAGCCCTCGACACCGGACTCGAGCATGGTCGGCACATTGGGCAGCAGCGGGCTGCGCGTTTTTCCGGTTACCGCAAGGGCGCGCAGCTTGCCGCCACGGACAAGCGACAGCGACGCGAACATGCTGGTCATGATGGCATCGACCTGCCCCGCCGCCACGTCGGCAAGGCCAGGCCCCACGCCCTTGTAGGGCACATGTGTCCACTGGAACTTGGCCTGGCTGCCCAGCAGCACCGCCACCAGGTGCGGCGCACTGCCGGTGCCGGCCGAGGCGTAATTGAGTTTGCCCGGATTGTCGCGGGCAAAGCGCAGGAACTCCTGCATAGTCTTGAGCTTGTTGCCCTCCCCCACGGTCAGCACGTGCGGCGAATACGACAGCATGCTCACCGGCGCGAGGTCCTTGACGGCATCAAAAGGCAGGTTCGGGTACAGGCCGGCGCTGATGGTAAGCGAGCCGAGTTCAATAATCAGCAGCGTATGGCCGTCGGGCGCGGCGCGCGCGACCAGCTCGGCACCTATCATGGCGTTGGCGCCGGCGCGGTTTTCCACCAAAACAGGTTGTCCGAGCGCCTCGGATAACTTGGGCGCGATGATGCGTCCCATCAAGTCCACGCCGCCACCGGGCGGAAACGGCACGATCAATCGGATGGGTTTGGTCGGATAGGCCTGTGCCATGGCCTGCTGCGGGACGATGCCACCTGTGCATAAAACGATGGCCAACACAATTCGATAAAGGCGCGATCTCAAATTTTCTCCTCTATTGCCAAAAAGTTGCTTATACCTTGACGACATTTACACTCGAGCCAGATGAGAAAAATTACAAACACACGTCATTCCCGCGAAAGCGGGAATCCAGTGACTTTTACGCTTTCCCCCAACGACACTGGATCCCCGCTTTCGCGGGGATGACGACGCGGGGCTTATTTCGCAATTCCTCAATCCGGCACCAATATCGGCTTGACCGCCTGCCCGGCGAGAATCAGGTCGAAGCCGCGCTGCGCCTCGGATAAGGGCAGCACATGCGAGGCCAGCGGCCGCAGGTCGACTTTGCCCGATTGCAGCAGCGCTGTCGCCTGTTTCCAGGTGTCCCAGATGCGGCGGCCGTGGATGTTGATCATGCGTGGGCATTTCAACAGCCAGAAAGTGAAATCGACGGCAATCGCCGTCGGTGGCGCCCCCACCAGGCGAAACTCCCCGCCCTTGGTAATGCATTCAAACACGTTGCGAAACCCCGCTTCGGTGCCCGAATACTCGATGCCGACGTCGACACCGTCGCCGGAAGTCATATCGCGCACAATCGCCGGCAGGTCCTCGGTCAGGGGATCCACGCAGCGATCGGCACCCAGCTGTTTGGCCGTTGCGCGGCGCAGCGGATTGGGGTCGCAGGCGATGATCAACCTGGCACCCAGTGCCCGCGCCGCGGCGACGTTCATCAGGCCGATGGGCCCGCAGCCATTGACCAGCACCACCTGGTCGGCGACACCGGAGCCCTCCATCGCCGCGTGCACGGCAATGCCAAAGGGCTCCTGCATGGCGCCAATCTCATGCGCCAGGTCGGGCGAATTGACCCAGGCAATGCTCGCCGGTACCACCGCGTATTCGGCAAAGCCGCCGTCAAAGTCCACACCGGGATAAGTCGTCTTGGTGCACAGGTGGGCGCGGCCTGACTTGCACTGCTTGCACTGGCCGCAGAACACATGCGACTCAAGGCTGACCCTGTCACCCAGCTTCAGGCCGCTGACGCCGGCGCCAAGCCTGTCGATAACGCCGCTCACCTCGTGGCCCATGACGCAGGGCAGTTTCATGCGGCGCGCCATGCGCGGCGCCCATTTGTAAATCTGCATGTCGGTGCCGCATATGCCGGCCGCACCGACCTTGAGCCGGATCTCGCCGGCTGCCGGCTCGCGCACGGCCATCTCGCGCAGCGCGATGCCGCCTTCAATGCCTTCAACCTTGCACAGGGCTCGCATGGCGCTAAATGTGAAAGATATCGACCGGACCGACCAGCTTGTCGTCGATCATGATGATTTTTTTGCGCGTGATCTTGAGGCTGCCCGCCTCTTCGCGAAACGCGTAGTCGTAAGAGCCGCTGCGGGTAATGCCACCGTGTATGCCGTAGGAATGCACGATCCAGCTCGCCCGCGCACTGATGGCCGGCGCGCCCCCGGTGACGCCGTGGGTAACAATCACCCCGCCGACGAGATGGGTGGTGCGCGCCATCGGCACCGACGCAAAGGAATCTCCGGTCTCGATGCGAAACACGCGGTCTTCAAGACTGGCCCGGCCCTTGAGGTAAAGCAGGTTGAGGCCCAGCTCGGGATCGGTAGTGGTTTCGTACTCGCTGGTCCAGGCCGGCATCCAGTACAGCGCATCCTCGGCGTACAAGGCCAGCCAGTCGCGCCAGTTCTTGTCATCGAGCAGGCTCGCCTCAAGGTAAAGCAAGTCCTCGACGCGCTGGCGCAGCGCCGGCGTTGCCGCGCTCACGCCCCGCTCCCGGCCAGCATGCGTTCTTTCCAGAAGCGGTAAAAGCCGTGGTAGAGCGCCTCGTGATCCCAGTTGGCATTCATGGTCTGCGGCACCAGGCCGATTTTCGCCCCGTCGGTATCCTCGGCACCGTGACGGATGGCGCCCATGCCGCGGGCAAAATCATTCCAGCGCGCAGCACGGGCATGACCGCCGGTGTGCGTGGCTTCGAGTGCGGCCAGGTCGTCCGAGCTTGCCATTCCTGTGGTGAGGTAAAAGTCCTCGAACTTGCGCAAGCGCGCGGCGCGCGCGTCAGCCGGCTCGCCCACCGGTGCGATGCAACGCACGGTGATTTCGCACACACCGGGAGCGACCGGGTTGAGCGTGCGAATCTGCGACGAGGGGTTGTCCATGATGAAGGCGTTGGGAAACACAAACAGGTTGCGGCCGCGATTGAGCATCCATTCGATGCGCTCGGGTGGAAAGGCTTTTTCCAGCCGGTCTTTTTGCCGCCACAGCGGATGCTTGGTCGGGTCGGCGCGCTTGGCCCAGATGCCAAGATGGCCGTTGCCAAAATCGTAGGAGCCCGAATCGACATTGCCCAGCATGCGGCCGGACTCGGTGCGCTGCAGCCCGCCCAGCTTGCCCTTGGCTTCGCGCTGCGCCACCGTGGAGGCAAAGACGCGATGAACCGTGGAGACATGATAGCCGTCGACGCCGTTTTCCGCCTGCAGCTTCCAGTTGCCGTAGACCGTGTAGGTGGACGAACCGGGAATGACCTCCAGTCCCTGTGGCGACTGGTCGGCGAGCAGGTCTATCCAGCTGGTGCTGCCTGCAAGCCAGTCCTTGAGCGAAGGCACATCCATTTTGAGGCTGGCAAAAATGAAGCCGCGATAGGACTCGACATGCGCGATGGGTGTGAGGCCGAACTGGTCCTTGCAGGCCGGGTCGGTATAGGCTCCGGTCTCCTCGTTTTTGATCTTGATGCAGCGGCCGTCCTGGTCAAAGGCCCAGCCGTGAAATCGGCAGGTAAGTACATTGGCACGGCCGTGCTCAAGCGGCACCAGCGTCGCCGCGCGATGGGCACAGGCGTTGATGAAGCCGCCGATGCCGCCGTCTTTTTTGCGAATCAGGAAGACCGGTTGGCGGCCGATGCGGGTGGAAAAATAATCGCCGGAAGCGCGCATCTGGCTCTCGTGCGCGAGAAACACCCAGCCGCCTTCAAAAAACAGCTCGAGTTCGCGCCCGAATATGTCCGCATCGGTGTAAATGGCACGGTCGACGCGAAAGCGCCCGCCGCCATCGTCGATCAGGGACGCTATGCGATCAGCCATCACCATCTAGTCCTCCACGCTTGTGTTTGTTTTGTAACGCCGAAAAGCGAGTCTACCTTACGCGCCAAACCGGCCGGCAGCTAGGGCATTGAACCGGGTCAAAATCAGCCCGCCACTTCTTCAGAAAAATCGGAAAATCAGCTGGAAACCCATTGCGCCAGACGCAGGCGGTGAGAATTCCGAACCGCAGCTAAGCGAGGCCTCGCGCCAGGTCTTCGCGCAAATCCCTGAGCGATTCAAGCCCGACGGCCACACGCAGCAGCCCGTCGCCAATTCCGGCCGCCACTCTGGCCGCCTGGTTTATGCGGCCGTGCGTCGTTGTCGCCGGATGGGTGATGGTGGATTTGGTGTCGCCCAGATTGGCGGTAATCGAAATCATGCGCGTGGCATCGACCACACGCCAGGCCGCTTCCTTGCCACCCTTTACATCAAATGCCACTACCGCTCCCCCTGAGCGTTGCTGCTTCATCGCCAACGCATGTTGCGGATGTGATGAGAGGCCCGGGTAATAAACGCGTTCCACGCCCGGATGTTCCTGCAGCCAGGTGGCGAGTTCCAGCGCGCTGGCTGACTGCGCCTCCATCCTGATCTTCAGGGTTTCCATCCCCTTGAGCAGCACCCAGGCGTTAAATGCGCTGAGGGCCGGTCCGGCATTGCGCATAAACGGCAAGACCTTCTCGTCGATGTACTTGCGGTCCGCAACGATTGCACCACCAAGCACGCGTCCCTGGCCATCGAGGTATTTGGTGGCCGAATGGATGATGATGTCCGCGCCAAATTCCAGCGGACGCTGCAACACGGGGCTGCAAAAACAATTGTCCACCACCAGCACAGCGTCGGCACGATGCGCGATGTCGGCCAAAGCGGCAATGTCGGCAATCTCCGTCAGGGGATTGGAAGGTGACTCCACAAACAGCATGCGTGTTTCGGGGCGCACCGCCGCCTGCCACTGCTCGGGCTTGGTCAGGTCGACAAATGTGGTCGTCACGCCAAAACGGGACATCTGGTTGGCAAACAACTGCACCGTCGAACCGAACAGGCTGTGCGTTGCAATGACATGGTCTCCGGCCTTGAGCACCGTCATGGCGCAGACAAGAATGGCCGACATACCGCTTGCCGTCGCCATGCAGGCTTGCGCCCCCTCGAGGGCGGCCAGCCGCTCCTGGAAGGCGCTGACCGTCGGGTTGGTAAAGCGCGAGTAAATATTCCCCGCCTCCGCCCCGCTGAAGCGGGCGGCCGCCTGCGCGGCGTTCTCGAACACATAGCTCGAAGTGAGGAACAGCGCCTCGGAATGCTCGTTGAACTGGCTGCGCACTATACCGGCCCGCACTGCCAGTGTTTCCAGATCGAATTTTTCGGACATCGTAAGCCTTAAATGTAAAAACCCGCCATGGCGCCAAGCCAGGACGGGTTGCCCTCGCTTTAGCCGTATTTTTTACGCGCCCGCAAGCTGACACTCAAATCGGCGCAGACCGAAAATACACCGCCGGCCCGGTACAGTCAAATCTGCCGGCGGACGGCGCAATGGCCCTAGGCCAGGTTCAAGTCCAGTTGGTTGGGTTCGGATTCATCGCTGCCGTCACCGCGTGAACCATTGCGTTGCAACTCCACCGATTCCAGGTACTCGCTGGTGATATCGCCGGTGATGTACTTGCCGTCAAAACAAGAGGTTTCGAATTGAGTCAGGTGCGGATTGGCCTCGCGCACGGCTTCGATAAGCGCATCGAGGTCCTGGTAAATGACCGCGTCGGCGCCGATTTCGCGGGCGATTTCCTCCTCGGTCCGGCCGGTTGCGATCAGTTCCTGGCGCGTCGGCATGTCAATGCCATAAACATTCGGATAGCGCACCGGCGGTGCGGCAGAGGCGAAATAGACCTTGTTCGCACCCGCTTCGCGCGCCATCATCACGATTTCGCGGCTGGTGGTGCCGCGGACAATCGAGTCATCGACGATGAGGACGTTCTTGCCCTTGAATTCCATGTCGATGGCATTGAGTTTCTGGCGCACCGACTTCCTGCGGATCGTCTGGCCGGGCATGATGAAGGTGCGGCCGATATAGCGGTTCTTGACGAAGCCCTCCCGATAAGTGATGCCAAGGCCCTTGGCCAGTTGCAAGGCACTCGGACGGCTTGAATCGGGAACAGGAATGACCACATCAATGTCATGATCCGGCATGGTCCTGCGAATTTTCTCGGCAAGATGCTCACCCATGTGCAGGCGGGATTCATACACCGACACACCGTCCATCAGAGAATCCGGGCGCGCGAGGTAGACATATTCGAAAATGCACGGACTGAGCACCATGCTTTTGACACACTGAAAACTGAACAAACGCGACTGCTCATCGATGAATATGGCCTCCCCCGGCAATACATCGCGCACGGTTTCGAAACCCAACGCATCAAGCGCCACGCTTTCGGAAGCGAGCAGGTACTCGTCGCCCTGTTCGGTGCGGTTGCGGCCGATGATCAGCGGCCGGATGCCGTAGGGATCACGAAATGCGAGCATTCCATGACCGGCAATCATGGCCACCACGGCGTAGGCGCCCTTGCACCGCAGGTACACATTGGTGACCGCGTTGAAAATCGTCTCGGCATCCAGACGGAAGCCCTTCGAGCACATTTCCAGCTCGTGCGCGAGGACGTTGAGCAGCACTTCCGAATCCGAGTTGGTATTTATGTGGCGCAGGTCCTGCCGGAACATTTCCTGCTTGAGGGCATCGGCGTTGGTCAGGTTGCCGTTGTGGGCAAGCACGATTCCGAACGGTGAATTGACGTAGAACGGCTGGGCCTCGGCGGCGTTCGAAGCCGAGCCGGCCGTTGGGTAGCGGCAGTGCGCAATGCCCATGCTGCCGGGGAGCGAGCGCATGTCGCGCGTGCGAAATACGTCACGGACGTAGCCCGAACCCTTGTGCATGTGAAAGGTTTTACCCTCGCTGGTGACAATGCCCGCCGCGTCCTGCCCACGATGCTGCAGCAACAGCAGCCCGTCGTAGAGCAACTGATTGGCAGGCATCTTTGATACAACACCGAGAATTCCGCACATGAACAGCAGCCCCTCTACAGATGACGAAACAAGGAAGCCAGTTTGGCCGGGCAAGCAACGCCCGGCGCCCCGCCTTGCAATTTTCTGCCTACTTCACCAAATTAAATTTCATACGCTGCGCCAGTTCTGCCGGCAGCAACGGCTTTGCCGCCATCACCGCCGTCTCAAGCGGACCGCTCAGTACCGCCTCGCGCCAAAACGCTTCCCGCGGCAGCATTGTCAATCCGGACAGCATTACCACTACCAGGACAACCAGCGCGCCCCGGGCAAAACCGAACAATGCGCCAAGAATCCTGTCCGCAAGCCCCAGGCCCGCCGCCTTGATCAGCGAAGCGAGCAGCCAACCTGCCAGTGCGGATACCACAATAACCGCGAGAAACACTATCACGAACGCAAGAGCAACGCGCGCGACCGGGCTGCTTACCGCAGCCGGCACCCATTCGGCGGCTTGCGTTGCCACAGAAGAGGCGACAATCGCCGCGGCAATCCATCCAATCAGGGAAATCACCTCTCTGGCAAAACCGCGAAACACCCCAACCACCATGGACAGCCCGATCACGCCGAGCGCAGCGTAATCAAACCACGTCATCGTGTCGTTACCGCCCCCGCATCCATGCCCGCCGCGACCAGCGCCTGGCGCGCGGTTTCGGCCTCAGCCTTGGTCTTGAAGGGGCCACCGCGTACGCGAATCTGGTCACCGGTTGCGCTCTTGACGGTTTCGGTGCTTGATTTCACCCCCGCCGCTCCGAGTTTGGCCTGCAATTGTTTGACATTCACGGCGCTGGCGAACGTGCCCATGGGAATCACCCAGGATTCATCGCGCAACGCCGCCTGTGCGCGTTCTGCCTCAGCCGCCGGTACCACGGTGACAGGCGCCTTCACCTCGGGCTGCTTGAACTGGTCTGCGGCTCCGGCTTCCTTTGACGCCGGCTTCTCCGCCGTTTTGGAAGCCTCCTTTGCGGCAGGCGGTAAAGCCGCCGTGGTCGCGGCGGCCGGCGTCGCAGACTTTGAGGCATCTGAAGGTGTCTCGCCCTTGGCGGGAGCCGTTGCTGCGGGCAAAACGCGGGTCTTGAACCCGCCCGCATCCTGGCGCGGAATCTGCACCGACAGTTCGTTTTGCAGCGGTTTGGGATCCTTGTCGAGCACCATAGGCAGCACGATGACGACCAGAAGCACGAGTGCCACCGCCCCGATCAACCGGCGACGGGCGCGTTTTTTTACCAATAGTGCGTCTTGACTGTCAGACATGAGTTGGGGTGGGTTGATTAGCGCGGGCCGCTATGACGTCAGAGACGGTAATAAACGATCCAAACACGACGATTCTATCATTTTCGCCGGCCTCCACTACCGCGGATGCATACGCGCTTTGCGCCGATTCAAACTCAATAGCCGGGACTTTTACCCCCGCCTGGGCAAGCGCATGAGCCAGGTCCGCGGCGCTGGCGCCGCGCGGATGGTTCAGCGTGGCGAGGTGCCAGCGATCAATACGGCCAGCCAGCCTCGCCACAACACCGGCGATGTCCTTGTCGCGCAACATCCCGAAAACGGCAATCGTGATTGGGGCAAAACCCATGTTCGAGATATTTTCCGCAAGTACGGCAGCGGCGTGCGGATTGTGTGCAACATCAAGCACGACAACCGGCCTGCCCGGCATTACCTGGAAGCGGCCGTGCAGTTCCACCAGCGACAGCCCCTTTCGCACATCGTGCATGCCAACCGGAATACGCTCCCGCAGCGCGTCCAGCGCGCAAAGCGCGGCGGAGGCGTTGAGCAACTGGTTGGCGCCGCGCAGTGCCGGATAAGCCAGACCCGCCTTTTTGCCACCACGCCCCCAATAGCCCCACTGCTGGCGATCCCCCTGGTAGCCAAAATCCCGTCCGATGAGTTGCAGGTTTGCGCCGACCGCGGCAGCGTGGGTGAGCACGCTTTGCGGCGGCACCGGATCGGCACAGATCGCCGGTCTTCCAGAGCGGAAAATATGCGCCTTTTCCCAACCTATTTTTTCGCGCGTTTCGCCGAGCCACTCGGTGTGGTCAAGGTCGACGCTGGTGAGAATCGCACAGTCCGGGTCAAACAGGTTCACCGCATCCAGCCGGCCACCGAGGCCGACCTCGAGAATCACGACATCCAGGTTGCTGCGGCAAAATAATTCCCATGCCGCCAGCGTGCCAAATTCGAAATAAGTCAGGGCAACCCCGCCCCGCGCCTTTTCGACCTTGGCAAACGCCCCGGCCAGCGCATCATCTTCCACGCTGCATCCGTTGATGCGCACCCGCTCGTTGTAATGCAGCAGGTGCGGCGAGGTGTAAAGGCCGGTGCGATACCCCGCGGCGAGCAGAATCGCCTCGAGCATGGCGCAGGTCGAACCCTTGCCGTTGGTTCCGCCCACGGTGATGACCGGGCAATTCAGGCCGACGGCCAGCTCACGATTGACCTTGGCGACGCGTTCGAGCCCAAGCTCCATGGTCTTGGGATGCAGTTGCTCGATATGCCGGAGCCAGGCAGCCAGATCACCCGCGCGTGGCGTGACCGGATGCACCTAGCTTCCGGCCGGCGGCTGGCGCATCAACATCGTCAACAAGTTCGCCAGTTTGTCACGCAGCTGCCGTCTGTCGACGATCATGTCGACAGCGCCTTTTTCCAGCAGGAATTCCGCACGCTGGAATCCCTCGGGGAGCTTTTCCCGCACGGTCTGCTCAATCACCCGTGGCCCGGCAAAGCCGATCAAGGACCGCGGTTCTGCGATGACTACATCGCCAAGAAATGCAAAGCTCGCGGACACCCCGCCCATGGTCGGATCGGTGAGAAGCGAAATGAACGGTAGCTGTCGGTTGGAAAGGAGGGTCAGCGCCGCCGTCGTCTTTGCCATCTGCATCAGCGAAAGCAGGCCTTCCTGCATGCGTGCGCCGCCGCTTGCGGCGACACAAATGAACGGCAGGTTCTGGTCCAGGCAGACATGTACGCCGCGCACAAAGCGCTCTCCCACCACAGAACCCATGGAGCCTCCCATGAAGTCAAATTCGAAGGCCGCCACCACCAGCGGCACGGTCTTGACCGCACCCTGCATGACCACCAGCGCATCGCCTTCGCCGGTTGAGCTTTGCGCCTCGCTCAGCCGCTCACTGTACTTCCTGCTGTCCTTGAAGCGCAGGGTATCAACCGGTTCGACCTCGGCGCCGATCTCGAAACGACCCTCGGCATCGAGCAGCATGTCGAGTCGCTCCCTCGCCGAGAGGCGGTTATGGTAGGCGCATTTTGGACAAACGCTGACGTTGCTTTCCAAGTCGGTCGCGTAGAGTACCGCACTGCACGAGGGGCACTTGCTCCAGAGACCCTCGGGAACCACCTTCTTCACCCCTGTACCCGACCGATTGATCTTCGGGGGCAGCAGTTTTTGCAACCAGCTCATGCGTCCAGAGCCTTGCGTATGTCGGCGATGAAATCGCGCGCGCACCCAATTTGCGCCCCCTCGCCGGCCGCTTCCATTTGCTCGATAATCCGACTGCCAATGACCACAGCGTCTGCCAGCCCCGCAACGGCCTTTGCCGTCTCCCCGTCCCTGATACCAAAGCCCACCCCAACCGGCAAACTGGTGTGTTTGCGTATCTGCGGCAACTTCTCGGCGACCGCGGCGAAGTCAAGCGTCTTCGCCCCGGTCACGCCCTTGAGCGAAACGTAATAAATGTATCCGCTTGCCAGTTTTGCAACCTGTCTGATGCGCTCATCCGTCGAGGTCGGCGCAAGCAAGAAAATCAAATCCATGTCGTGCTTGCGCATCAGCTGCGAGAACTCGACCGACTCCTCGGGCGGATAATCGACCACCAGCACGCCATCCACGCCGCTGGCTTGCGCCTGTTTTGCAAATACCTCCGCCCCCATCGCCTCGATCGGATTGGCATAGCCCATCAGCACAACCGGCGTTCGCGCATTGCTTTTGCGAAATTCGGCCACGAATTCGAGAACACGATCCAGCCCCACCCCGCGTTTCAGCGCCCGCTCACTTGCCCTTTGTATCACCGGGCCATCGGCCATCGGGTCCGAGAACGGCACACCCAGTTCGATGACGTCGGCTCCCGCCTCGGCAAGCGCATGCATGAGTTCCACGGTTTTTCCCGGATCAGGATCGCCGGCGGTGACAAATGGAATCAGTGCGGTACGTTTTTTTTCTGCTAGCGACTTAAAAACTCCCTTAATACGCGACATGATCAGACTCTCAACAAGGATTCAACGGCCGGTGCGGCGCGAGATTTTTTCTGCAGGCGCGCCACCCGGTTCTGGACCAGGGAAAAATATTCCGGATTCAACTCAAAACCCGTAAACCGCCGGCCGTGGAGCAACGCCGCCTCCGCCGTGGTACCACTGCCCATGAACGGATCGAGCACCATTGCGCCGGGCGCACTGCTCGCCAGAACCATGCGCTCGACGATTTCAAGCGGCTTTTGCGTCGGATGCTCTTCGCGTTCCGGATCCTGGCGGTGCAGGCGCGACACGCTCCACAGGTCCTTGGGGTTGTAGCCAAGCTCAAGCCATTTTTTGCCGATAAAAATCGAGCGGGTTCGGGCCTTTTTCGTCTCTGCATCGTATGGAATGCGCACGGCATCAATGTCAAAGTGGTAGTCCTTGGACATGGCAAACAGTCCGATGTTATCGTGCACCGAACTAAACTTTCTCGTGCTCCCGCCCATGCTCGGCACACGACGATCCCAGATGATTTCGTTGATCATGGTCATGCGGGTCTTGATGTAGCTGAAGACTTCCGGCGCGTTCTGCCAGGACAGGAAGACATACAGACACGCGTGCGGCGTGAGCTTGGGCAGCAAAACATCGACCCAGCGCCTGCTGAAATCAAGGTATGCCGCCCCCGAGAGCATGTCAGAGTCGTTGCCGTAATCCTTTCCCAGTCCGTACGGCGGATCGGCAACCACCAGGTCGATTGATGCGTCCTCGATCCTGGCCATGCCAGAGAGCACATCCTCGTTGTAGAGGGATACGATCGCGGACCTCAGGCCTTGAGTGCCGATTGTTCGGACACGGTTTGCATATCCTTGTCACCACGTCCCGATAAATTGACCAGCAAAACCTTGTCCTTGGCCATGGTCGGTGCGAGTCGGGCGGCGTAGGCCAGGGCGTGGCTCGACTCGAGGGCCGGAATAATGCCTTCGTAGCGACACAGGTCATGGAAAGCCTTGAGCGCCTCATCATCGGTTACCGTCACGTATTCTGCGCGCTTGGAGTCCTTGAGCCAGGCGTGTTCCGGCCCCACTCCAGGGTAGTCCAGCCCGGCCGAGATCGAGTGCGTCTCGATAATCTGGCCGTTCTTGTCCTGCAGCAGATAAGTCCGGTTGCCGTGCAACACGCCGGGCTTGCCGGCGGTAAGCGAAGCTGCGTGCTTACCGCTGTCGATGCCGTGCCCGCCGGCCTCGACGCCAATCAAGCGCACCTGCTCGTGGGAAATATAGGGATAAAAAATGCCCATCGCGTTGGATCCGCCGCCGACACAGGCGAGCACGGCATCCGGGTGGCGCCCGATCATCTCGGGCACCTGTGTCAGGCACTCCTTGCCCACTACCGAATTGAAATCACGAACCATCATCGGGTAGGGATGCGGGCCGGCAACGGTACCAATGATGTAATAGGTTTCGTTTACATTGGTAACCCAGTCGCGCATGGCTTCATTGAGCGCGTCCTTGAGCGTTTTTGAACCGGACTCTACCGGCACCACCGTCGCGCCGAGAAGTTTCATCCGGTAGACGTTCTGGACCTGGCGCTTGATGTCCTCCGAGCCCATGAATACGATGCATTCCATGCCGAAGCGGGCGGCGACCGTGGCGCTCGCGACACCGTGCTGCCCTGCCCCGGTCTCGGCAATGACGCGTTTCTTGCCCATGCGACGAGCCAGCAAGGCCTGTCCGATGGTGTTGTTGATCTTGTGCGCGCCGGTGTGGTTGAGATCCTCGCGCTTGAGGTATATCTGCGCACCACCGCACAATTCCGACAGCCGTTTGGCATGGTAGACGGGGCTTGGACGTCCGACAAAATGCTTCAGTTCGTAGTGAAATTCCTCAAGAAAAGCCGGATCCTTGGAATAGTGCTGGTAGGCTACCCGCAGTTCATCCAGGGCGTGAACCAGGGTTTCCGAAACAAATACCCCGCCATAAGGCCCAAAATGCCCGCGACTGTCGGGCAGGTCATACATCTGCATGCTTTACCTTTCTGATGAAAGCCACGATCTTTGCCGCGTCCTTGATTCCCTTGTTTGCCTCAACACCGCTGGAAACGTCGACCGCCCACGGCCGCACCCGCCTTACCGCTTCTTCTACATTCTCGATACCCAGTCCGCCTGACAGGATTAGCGGCCGCTTGAGTCCGGGTGGAATCAAGGCCCAGTCAAAGACCGCACCCTTGCCGCCATAGGCATCGTCATGAAAAGCGTCAAGCAACCAGCCGGCCGCATCCTGAAATTCAGTTAAGTAGTTTATCAGATTGAACCCCGTCCTGACCCGCGCCGCCTTGACAAAAGGCAGGCCAAACTGGCCGCAGAACTTGGCCGTCTCCTCGCCATGAAACTGCATCGCCGAAACCGGACATGCGGCGAGCACGTTCTCAACTTCCGCCTGGGACGGGTTTACAAAAAGCGCGACACTGCCGACATACGGCGGAAGGGCGCGAATTATTTCCGCCGCATTGGAAGTGGAAACACAGCGCGGACTGGGCGCATAAAACACCAGGCCAATCGCATCGGCACCGGCATCAGCCGCAGCCATGGCGTCCTCGGTGCGCGTGATACCGCAGATCTTGATCCTGGTTCGCATTATTCCCCTCCTGTGGCAAACAAGGGCACCGCCTGGTCAAACCCGGGCAGACGGAAACGGTCGCCATAATCCACTGCGGCCAGATACAAACCGTCAGGCGCGAAGGTCGGCGCACACAAGGCGCGGTCGCGATGCAACAAGACCCCGGCCAGCCAATCTGGCGCATACCTTCCCTTGCCTACATAGACAAGGCAACCTACAAGATTTCGCACCATGTGGTGCAAAAAGGCATTCGCCCTGAAGGTGCAGACCAGGTAACTGCCATGCCTTGTGATGTCGACGCTGTGCAGGGTACGCACCGGACTTTTGGCCTGGCACTGGGACGAGCGAAAGGCACTGAAATCGTGCTCCCCCACCAAGATCGCGGCAGCTTCACGCATTGACGCAAGGTCAAGTGGCGCATGGAACCAGCCTGCCCGACCCGCGAGGATCGCCGGACGCACCGGGTAATTGTGCAGCAAATAGCGATACGTTCTCGATGTCGCGGAAAAGCGCGCGTGAAAATCGTCTGCTACCGGAATCGCCCATTGAACAGCGATTGCCTGCGGCAGCAGCGTATTTGTCCCGCGCAACCATGCATTATCCTGACGGAAAACATCGGTATCAAAATGCACGACCTGTGCCATGGCATGCACTCCGGCGTCGGTACGACCTGCCGCGGTAATGCGTATCGGATGTTGGGCGACGCTGCTAAGCGCGCGCTCCACGTTGTCCTGGACGGTATTGCGCGACGGCTGGCTTTGCCATCCCTCAAACGACGTTCCATCGTACGCGATGCCAAGGGCGATTCTCATACTGCCGCAATGCAAGGAAATACTGCGACACCATTGCGCAGGCGAAGGCAATCCTTGCCCGTTCGACACTCGACTCGCATGCCAGCCGCTACTGTGTGTATTGCAATCATCCTTTCAGTTTTCCTTCCACAAAAAACAATCGGCGCTCGCGGCGCCGATTGTGATGGGCGGAGTGGCGAATCAGCCGAGCGCTACCAACAAAGTCTTTGCCTGTTGCTGTTGCGCCCCGTCGCCTTCTTTCATGACTTCCTTGAGCAGGTCGCGCGCACCATCTTTGTCGCCCATTTCCTCATAGGCCTTGGCGAGGTCAAGCTTGGTTGCAACTTCCTGCCATCGTGCATCGCCCGTCGGGGCCACCGCATCAGCATCACCGGGCGCGCCCAAATCAAGGCTGATCGAGGACAAATCCATTTCAAGTGGCGCCGCAGCGACTTCCTCCGGCTTGTCGGCCGGCTCACCCAGGGCGAGATCAAAATCGATGGAAGCGCCGCTTAGGCCTGCATCGGCGGCAGTTCCATCGCCAGCCGGAGCATCCGGTGACGGCAAATCGAAACTGATATCCAGTCCGCCATCGAGCGCGGGCTCCATGGAAGCGCCTGCGTCTTCGGCGCCACCTGCAGTGGGTACGAAAATCTGCGTTCCTTCAGGCGTGAAATCAGTACTGGCGGCGGCCTTGGGTTCGGCGTCCAGGCTCAGGTCGAAGCCCAAGTCCATTGGCGCCTCTTCAGGCTGAGCAGCACTGATGTCCAGGGCAGCATCTGTTCCGGTCGCAGCTTCCCCTCCCGGAGCGCCCAAATCAAAATCAAGGCCGGCTGAGACCTCGACGGCGGCCTCCGGAGCCGGCTCATCCAGCGAGACATCCAACTCGATATCGGGCGCGGCAGCAGCAATCGCAACCGTGGCAGACTCGTCCGGCGCTGCCGACGGGACAGCACCACCGCCGCCATATAGCCGATTTTGTGGATCTATCGATTGCCCTAGGGCAAGGGCTTTTTCCCACTCAGGGCCCTGTCCACCTGTTGCGGTATTCAGACCCGCAGCCGTCGACTCGAAGGATTTTAGATCCTTGCGCGACGCATATATCTCCAGCAATTTGGCTGTAACAACGTGCCGCGACGGATCCTTGGACAGAGCCTCCTTGAGGATCTCCTCCGCCTGGGCGTCACGTCCATAGGCAATATAGACATCAGCTTCAGCTATCGGGTCAACCTCGTCGGTATCGATGGTCCCGACCCCGCCTTGGCTGAAGTCGGTCTGGAACTGGCTGCTGCCCGTGTCGACGTTCTGCCCACCAGAGGTTCCAAACACCGAACTCGAATCCATCGGCGTTGACGCGCCCATGATGCTGTTTTCAAACTGCGACTGGCGCTTTTTACGATAAGCGTACGCGCCGTATCCAAGCAACCCGATCAGTACCGCCCCGGCCCCACCCAGCATCGCCGGATCGTCGAGTAATTCATCAACAAAGCTGGGCGGCGGCGGTGGCGGCGCTTTGGCCGCAGCCTTGGGCGCCGCTTTGGCGGGCTCAGCCTTCGGTGCGTCGCTCACCTTGGTCGCCTCAGTAGGTTCGGCCGGCTTCGGCGCATCAGGCGCTGCAGCCGCTTTCGCGGCATCTGGGGCTTTCGCAGCTTCAGGGGCTTTAGCCGCGTCCGCCTTGGCTGCCGCCGCTGGCGCTGCCTTGGCCGGCTCCGCAACAACCACCGGCGTTTTCGCTGCATCCGCTTTAACTCCATCGGCTTTCGCTGCCAGCGCCGCAGCCGGCTTAACCTGTGCCTGCTGCTGCATACCGGCCATCGATTTGCTCGCCAGTTCCAGCGCTTTTTGCAATTCCTTGACCGTCTTTTCCAGTTCCGCAACGCGATCGTTGGCTTCCTTAATCGCCTTGTCCTTGGCAATAAGATCGTCCGCCGCGGATTTGCCGCCGGCCTTGCCGGCCTCTGCCTTGGACAGCTTCAGCTGGTCTTTCTGATCCTTCGCCGGCAATGGTTTGTCTTCAGTTTGGGAAGTGATCTTCCCTCCCGAACTGCGACGCTTGCCTTCCGCATGTGCCGGCGCCTGGGCCACGCTTGCGCCTAGCTTGCGGCGGTATTCGTTAAATTCCTGCCCCTGCGCAATAACCAAGCGCTGCGCTTCAGCCTGATCGACAGCGGCCACCGCTTCCTTGTCGGGCACGGTGAGAATGCGTCCCGAACGCAGGCGGTTGATGTTGTCGCCGTCAAACGCATCGGTGTTGCCGCGATACAGCGCGATGAGCATCTGCTGCAGGGAAACGCCATCCGGCTTGGTCGTTCTGGCGATCTTGGCGAGTGTGTCTCCGCGCTTTACTTCATATGCTGCGCCGCCCTTGGCCTTGGATGCCGTCTGGACAGGGGCCGATACGGGCGGTTTCTGCTCAGCTGGTACGGGCACGCGCATTTCCGGTTGCCGCGGTTGCTCAACCGGTTGTATGCGTGCGGCCGGAGGTGCGACAGGCGCTACTGGCGGCGCGGCAACTTGCGGTACCTTGTATTCAGGGGGGTCAAGCAAAAAGGTGTACTCGCGAATCAGGCGACCGTTGGAACTGGACAGCTCGATGAGAATGTCAAGAAACGGTTCATTGATCGGCGCGGACGAAGTCAGCACCACGACATGACGGCCATCGGGCCGCCGCTCGGTCGCGAACTTGATAGAGATCAGCGCCGCATTGACTTCAATTCCGGCATCACGGTATGCCTGGGCCGGCGCCATGCGGGCAACAAGGGAATCGACTTCACCCGGCTGTACCGAGGATACTTCCACCTCGGCACGCAGCGGCTGCCCCAGCGCGGATTGCACCGTGATCTTGCCCAGACCCGCCCCCGAGGCGGTCAGTGGCAGCAGCAAAAGTACTAGTGCCGATAAGCATATTTTGATGGTGATTTTTCCCACACTGCCACCCTTGGACACCCTAATCGAGGGTAACCAACATAACATCATAGTGTTAGCCATGCAAGCTGATAGTTCTTCTTAGATTTAGCGTCAAGTGACCAATTTTTCAGTCTATTTTGACCTGGAGGGCGAAACCGCGAGATCAAGCCAAAGCCTATTTTTCCAGCAGAATCCTTAACATGCGCCGCAGCGGTTCGGCCGCCCCCCAAAGCAACTGGTCGCCCACCGTAAACGCCGACAGGTACTCCCCCCCCATGGGCAGCTTGCGCAAACGCCCCACCGGCACGCTCAGCCCGCCGGTCACCGCCGTGGGGGTCAATTCGCGCAAACTGTCTTCGCGCCGGTTTGGAATAACTTTAACCCATTGATTTGCCTCAGCGAGCATGGCTTCGATATCGCCAAGCGGAACATCGCGCTTGAGTTTGATGGTGAGCGCCTGGCTGTGGCAGCGCATCGCGCCAATACGCACACAAATGCCATCCACCGGGATGGCTGCCGCGCTACCCAGAATCTTGTTCGTCTCGGCCATCCCCTTCCATTCCTCGCGGCTCTGGCCATTACCGAGGTCCTTGTCAATCCATGGCAGCAGGCTGCCAGCCAGCGGCGCGCCGAACTGCTCAGTCGGAAACGCCTTACTGCGCATGGTCTCGGCCACGGTGCGGTCAATTTCCAGGATTGCGGATGAGGGATCATCCAACAACTTGCCGGCCGCCGCGTTGGCCGCGCCCATCTGCGTGAGCAATTCGCGCATGTTCTGCGCACCCGCCCCGGAGGCAGCCTGATAGGTCATGGCGGTCATCCATTCCACCATTCCCGCTTTGAACAATCCGTGCAGTCCCATCAGCATCAGGCTTACCGTGCAATTGCCACCGATAAAATTCCTGCCGCCTCGCGCCAGCGCCGCCCTGATCAGATCGGCATTGACCGGGTCGAGAATAATCACCGCATCGTCCTGCATACGCAGTGCGCTCGCAGCGTCGATCCAGTAGCCTTTCCAGCTGTTGGCACGAAGGCGCGGAAACACATCATTGGTGTAGTCGCCGCCCTGGCAGGTCACGATGACGTCCATGGCGCGCAAGTCTTCAAGGCTGCGCGCATCCTTGAGCGGCGCGGTTTCCTTGCCGACAAAGGGCCCCATCCCTCCCACCTGCGAGGTGGAAAAGAACACCGGCTCAATCAGTGAAAAATCGTGCTCGGCCATCATGCGCTGCATGAGCACCGAACCGACCATTCCGCGCCATCCGACAAATCCTACCCGCATAATGCTTTATTACCAGAATAAGTTAGCGTAAACATGTGATTATGCACCTTCAACCCCTTGCCGCCAAGTCACTGCAAGGCGGCAACCACCGCGTCTCCCATCGCTACGGTGCCGACCCGGGTCGTCCCAGACTGGTGAATGTCGGCGGTACGCAGGCCGCGCGCAAGGACCTTTTTCACGGCGGCCTCGATTTTCAAGGCCAGAGCTTCCTGTTCCAAACTGTAGCGGAGCATCATCGCCGCTGAAAGTATCGTTCCCAGGGGATTGGCGATGTCCTTGCCGGCGATATCCGGCGCAGAACCGTGAATCGGCTCATAAAGCCCCGCACCCTTTTCGTTCATTGACGCCGAGGGTTGCATGCCGATCGAACCGGTCAGCATGGAAGCCTCGTCCGAGAGAATGTCGCCAAACAGGTTGCCGGTGACAATAACGTCAAACTGCTTGGGATTGCGCACCAATTGCATAGCGGCGTTGTCGACATACATATGCGACAGCGAAACGTCCGGGTACTCCTGCGCAACCTCGGTGACCACATCGCGCCACAACTGCATGGTGTCGAGGACGTTGGCCTTGTCTACAGAACAAAGTTTGCTGCCGCGTTTTCGGGCCGCCTTGAAGCCTACGTGCGCAATTCGCCGGATCTCGGACTCGCGGTAGCGCATGGTGTCAAAACCCTCGCGCTCGCCGTTGGGCAGGACATGGGTGCCGCGCGGCTGGCCAAAATAGATGTCGCCCGTAAGTTCGCGCAGAATCAGGATATCCAGCCCGGACACCACTTCCGGCTTGAGTGTCGATGCATCGACCAGTTCCTCATAAACAATCGAGGGGCGCAGGTTGGCGAAAAGGTTGAGCTCCTTGCGCAGACCCAGAATGGCCTGCTCGGGACGCTTGGCCCGTTCGAGCGTGTCGTACTTCGGGTTGCCGACGGCCCCGAACAGGATCGCATCAGCCTCCTTGGCCAGTGCAAGCGTCGCCGCCGGCAACGGGTTCCCCGCCGCCTCATATCCGGCGCCGCCAACGGGTGCCTCCTCCATTTCCAGCTTGAGCCCGTCCTTGGCCAACGCCTTGAGCACTTTGACCGCCTGCGCAATGATTTCCTTGCCTATGCCGTCACCCGGCAGCACTGCAATCTTCATTTCATTCTCCCAAAAAACAAAACGCCGGGGCCGCGTGGCCCCGGCGCCTTACTTGTCAATCAAGCAAACAGCCAGGGCTGCTCGAGTTTGCGTTTTTCCTCGAAAGCGCGAATCTTGTCGGCGTGGCGCAGCGTGAGGCCAATATCGTCCCAGCCGTTGACCAGGCATTGCTTGCGATGCGAATCGATTTCAAACTTGAACGCCTGCGTCCCGTCCTGATAGCGCACCTGCTGCTCCGGCAGGTCTATCACCAGCTTGAAGCCGGGAAAAGCGGCGACATCGTTGAAAATCCGGTCGATCTGCGATTCCGTCAGCACAATGGGAAGAAAACCGTTCTTGAACGAGTTGTTGTAAAAAATATCGCCAAACGACGGCGCCAGCACCGCGCGAAAGCCGAATTCCTGCAGCGCCCAGGGCGCGTGCTCGCGCGAGGAACCGCAGCCGAAATTCTTGCGCGCCACCAGGATGCCAGCACCCTTGAAACGCGGCTGGTTGAGGATGAAATCCGGATTCAGCGGACGGCCGGCATTGGGCTTGTCCGGTTGGCCCTCATCCAGATAACGCCACGCATCAAACAGGTTGGGGCCAAAGCCCGTGCGCTTGATCGACTTGAGAAATTGCTTGGGAATAATGGCGTCGGTATCGACATTGGCGCGGTCCATCGGCGCCACCAACCCGGTCACTACGGTGAATTTATCCATATTATTTGGCCGACTTCTCGATGGCCTCGCCGCCTTTCTTGACGTCCTTGCCAATGCCCTGGATGGTATTGCAGCCGGCAAGAAACGCTGCCATGGCCACAAGACCGATGATTGATTTCAGCATGTGCAGCTCCTTATTTCCATGAACGAACGTCAACGAAGTGCCCGGCCACGGCAGCAGCCGCCGCCATCGCAGGGCTGACCAGGTGCGTCCTTCCGCCGGTACCCTGGCGGCCCTCGAAGTTGCGGTTGGACGTCGAGGCGGAGCGCTCACCCGGTTCCAGGCGGTCGGCATTCATGGCGAGGCACATTGAACACCCCGGCTCGCGCCATTCGAATCCGGCGTCAACGAAAATTTTGTCGAGCCCTTCTTTTTCGGCCTGCGCCTTGACCAGGCCGGAACCGGGCACCACCAGGGCAAGCTTCACATTCTGAGCGACACGCTTGCCGCGCACCACGATGGCGGCATCGCGAAGATCCTCTATGCGTGAATTGGTGCACGATCCGATGAATACCTTGTCCACCCGGATGTCGGTCATGGGCGTGTTGGGCTTGAGGCCCATATATACCAAGGCGCGCTCCATGCCTTCGCGCCGCGTCGGGTCCTTTTCCTTGTCCGGATCAGGCACGCGGTCGTCCACGTCGACCACCATCTCCGGCGATGTGCCCCAGGTGACCAGGGGCTTCAGGCTCGCGCCGTCGATCTGGATGGCGAAGTCGAACTTCGCGCCCGGATCGCTTTTCAGCGTGCGCCAATAGGCTGCGGCCTGGTCCCAGACAACACCTTGCGGCGCAAACGTGCGCCCCTTGAGATAGCTGATCGTGACTTCGTCAACGGCGACCATGCCGGCGCGCGCGCCAGCCTCGATCGCCATATTGCAAAGTGTCATGCGCGCCTCCATCGACAATGCGCGGATAGTACTGCCGGCAAATTCGACCGCGCAGCCGGTCCCGCCGGCGGTGCCGATCTGCCGAATCAAGGCAAGGGCCACGTCCTTGGACGTGACACCCCGCGCAAGCGGACCGTTCACCTCGACCAGCATGTTGCGCATCTTCTTTTGCACCAAGCACTGCGTCGCCATCACATGTTCGACTTCGGAAGTGCCGATACCGTGCGCGAGACAGGCGAAAGCACCGTGGGTGCTGGTATGCGAATCGCCGCACACCACTGTCATGCCAGGCAGCGTCGCCCCCTGCTCCGGCCCGATTACGTGCACTATGCCCTGGCGCTTGTCGAGGAAGGGAAAATACACCTTCGCACCGAACTCCTTGATGTTGGCATCGAGCGTCTCGACCTGCAGCCTGGAGACCGGTTCCTTGATGCCCTCGTCCCAATGATCGGTCGGCGTGTTGTGGTCAGCGGTCGCCACAACAGAGTCGGTGCGCCACAACTTGCGCCCGGCAAGACGCAGGCCGTCAAAGGCCTGAGCACTGGTAACTTCGTGCACCAAGTGGCGGTCGATATAAAGCAATGCCGTGCCACCCTCGTCGGTGTGCACAACGTGGCTGTTCCAGAGTTTGTCGTAGAGGGTCTGAGGTGCCATTTGACTGATTTTTCAGGATGCAGAAAGGGGTGACGATTATAACCGAAGGCGCAAACAGGGCCGCGGACTTACTGCCGCATTCGCGGGGGCAAACACGATGCCCCGACCAATCGCGGCTGCGGCGGCCGGGGATTACGGTTTTTTCGCCTGCTCGTAGAGCGGCATCACCCGCTGGGCATAGACCAGCAAGTCCTGTTGCCGCGTCTCATTGGAAGGATGGGTTGAAAGAAACTGCGGCGGTTGCCCGCCGCCAACCTGTCCCATTTTTTTCCACAGGGTGACTGCAGCGCGCGGATCGTAGCCGGCGCGCGCGGCCAGTTCGACGCCGATGCGATCAGCCTCGGTTTCGTGCAGGCGCGAATTGGGGAGGCCGAAGGTGATGTTGAGCACCGTGCTGGTCATGTCGGTTCCCAGGCTGCCCATCCCGATTGCCGCGCCAATCACGCCGGCGGCCACCGATTGGCCTGCGGCCTGCGAGGCGCGTTCGCGGCCATGCTCGCGCAGCGCATGTGCGATTTCGTGCCCCATGACCGCGGCCAGTTCATCGTCGCTGGGCTTGATGCGTTCGATCAATCCCGTATAGACCGCGATCTTGCCACCAGGCATGCACCATGCGTTGACATCTTTGGAGGAAATTACATTGACCTCCCATTTCCAGCCGGGCGCATCGGCACGAAACGCAGCGGCGGCGGGAATAAGCCTTGCCGCAATTGCGCGCACACGCTTGACCTGCTCGGGGTCATGATTCACCGCGCCCTTCTTGCCCTCCTCCTGCAACACCTGGCGGTAGGCCTGCGCCGCACTCTGGTTCATTTTTTCTGCCGACACCATCATCGACTGCTTGCGATCGACACCGACCGTGCCGGACTGGGTGGTCTGCACGGTCTGGCACGCCGCCAGTAAAGTGCACACGCAAACAGTCAGGGTGATTGCCAGCCGTTGCCTCGATTTGAATTTCATAGTCACCTTGGTCAATGTAAGCTCCGCCCCTACTTATTAAAGTGAAAATGAACTCAGTCAGTTGACCGCGAATGGCGCGGAAAATTCGCACCCTGCCAAGCAATCAGCAAAAATCCGGCAAAAGCGCACATCGCGGCCAGACTGAAGGTAACCGCCGCCCCCGCATGCTCCCACAGCAGGCCCGACGCCAGTCCGCCAACCATGCCACCGGCGCCAAAGGACAGCGACAAGTACAAGGCCTGCCCGCCGACCTGCCGACCGCCGCGAAACCAGGTGTTAATCAAGCCCACCGCTGCGACATGGTGAGCACCAAAGGTCGCGGCATGAAGAATTTGCGCCAACGCCATGATCAGCACCGACTCCACCGCCCATCCGGTCATCAGGAATCGGGCCACCGCGCACAAATAACTGGCCGCGAGTATTGCCGAGAATGTCCAGCGTCGCAGCAGCCGTGGCATGAAGAGAAAGACCGCAATTTCCGCCACAACCCCGAGAGACCAGAGTATCCCTATGGTGCTTTTCCCGTAGCCGTGATCAACCAGGTAGATGGAGTAAAACGTGTAAAGCGGCCCGTGCGCAACAGCCATCAGAAAACAGGATAACAGCAGTGCCCAGACCTCGGGGCGGCGCAATACCGGCCACAGCGGCTCGCGCGTCTGCCGCGTCGCGGTGGCTGCCGGTTGCGGCAACACAAATGCACACCCGATCATCGCCAATATCAGCGGCAGCGTCATCCACAGCAGCCAGTCAATGGCGACAAAATCCAGGATCGCGCCCAGAACGAGGACCGCGATGATAAAGCCGACGGACCCCCACAGTCGGATCGGCCCGTAGCGATCCGGCGCATCGCTGAGCCAGACAAAAGTCATCGACTCCTGTAGCGGCATCGCCGCGCTGCCGAAAAAACTCATAAGCGCCATCACCGCAAACAGGCCGGCAAAACTCTGTGCAAACAACAGGCAGCAAAAGCTCGCCGCCATGAGCAGCATCGACAAGCGCAGCAATTTAAGGCGCGCACCGCTTGCGTCGGCCATGCGCCCCCAGAAATTCGGCCCCAGCATGCGCATCATCTGCTGCAGCGCCAGCAGGACACTGATGGCAAAGGCGCCGAGGCCCAGGTGCTGCAGATACAAGCTAAAATACGGCGAAAAAGCACCGATGTAGGCAAAATACGCAAAGTAAAATGCCGAAAGTCGCCAGTAAGGAACAGCCTGCGTCATGGTCGCATCACGAGGTAAGCCAAAAAGCACGTCAACAAGCGCGCCATTCTAACGGCTCGCCACACATTATCCCGGCAAGGCCTTGAACACTTCCCCACACCCCGCTCCGACCGAACGCGCGGCCACGCTCCCGCGCGCACAACGCACCGCCCTCTTTGCCCTGTTCATGCTCTCGGGCTTCGCCGGGCTCATTTACGAATCGATCTGGACGCACTACCTCAAGTTGTTCCTCGGGCACGCCGCTTACGCACAGACGCTGGTGCTGGCCCTGTTCATGGGCGGCATGGGCGCCGGCGCCTGGATCGCCAGCCGCTACTCGGCAAACTGGAAAAATCTGCTGCGCGGCTACGCGCTGGCCGAAGCGCTGATCGGACTTGCCGCACTGGTGTTCCATCCGGTCTTTGTCGCCATCACCGACATCGCCTACGCATCAATACTGCCGTCCGCAGGCGGGGAAATCGCCGCCGGCATGGCCAAATGGACGCTCGCGGCGCTGCTCATCCTGCCGCAGACCGTGCTGCTGGGCATGACTTTCCCGCTGATGAGTGCCGGCCTAATCCGCCGCGCCCCCGCCGAGCCCGGCGGCACCCTGGCGATGCTTTATTTCACCAACAGCTTTGGCGCAGCACTGGGTGTCCTCGCGGCGGGGTTTTTCCTGATCGAACGGGTCGGTCTGCCCGGCACCATCCAGACCGCTGCGGCCATAAACCTGCTCATCGCAGTCGTAATCTGGGTTGCTTTTCCGCGCGCGGAAAAACCCATGGGCGTCGAACAACAGCCGAATTCGGCAAGCGGCGGCATCAACCTGTTTTTGCTGGTGGCTGCGCTCACCGGCACCGCCTCCTTCATCTACGAAATCGGCTGGATACGCATGCTATCGGTGGTGCTGGGCAGTTCCACCCATTCATTCGAATTGATGCTGTCGGCCTTTATCCTTGGCATCGCATCGGGCAGCCTCTGGGTAAAGCGCCGCATCGACCGTATCGTCAACGTGCAGCGTTACCTTGGGATAGTGCAAGTCGTCATGGGCCTGTTGGCACTGGCCACCCTGCCCCTCTACGGTGAAATGTTCGGCATTATGGGCAAGGTGGTAAAGACCCTGGGCAAGACCGACACCGGCTACACGCTGTTCCTGCTGGCCAGCGACGGCATCGCCCTCGCCGTCATGTTCCCGGCGGCGTTTTGCGCCGGCATGACGCTGCCACTGATCAGCGCCGCGTTGCTCAAGACCGGGCACGGCGAAAAATCCATTGGCATGGTCTACGCCGCAAACACCATCGGCTCCATCGCCGGCATCATCATCGCCGCCCACATCGCCATGCCGCTGCTCGGACTCAAGGGCATGATCACCGCGGGAGCGGCGCTGGACATGGGACTTGGCATTATCCTGCTGTCAAAAATCCTCGCGCGCAAACCGGCGTGGATCGCCGCCGGCGCCTCGGTGGCCGCCGTCTGCCTTTCGCTCACCATATTCAGCCTCGATCTCTACAAGATGGCCTCGGGCGTGTTTCGCCGTGGCGACGTCTACGGGCCGGAGAGCGCGCAACTGGTGTTCTACAAGGACGGCAAGACCACTTCGGTCAGTCTGATGCAGTTCCAGGAAGGGCTTTCCCTGCGCACCAACGGCAAGTCCGATGGCGCGATCAACCTCGGCGAAGGCGAGCGCATCTCCGACGAGCTCACCATGGTGATGACCGGCGCCATACCGCTTGCCTACAAGCCCGACGCCAAACACGCTGCCGTCATCGGCATCGGCACCGGACTGACCAGCCACACCCTGCTCTCCAACCTGAAACTCGAAGCCCTCGACACCGTCGAAATCGAGCCGGCGATGGCCGAGGCATCGCGCTATTTTTCCGCGCGCAACGGCTCGGTCTGGGCCGACCCGCGCAGCCGCCTGATTTTTGACGACGCAAAAACGGCGTTCTCTCTGCGCAATGCGCGCTACGACATCATCATTTCAGAACCCTCGAATCCCTGGGTCAGCGGCGTGGCGAGCCTGTTTACCACCGAGTTCTACCGGCTCTCCAAGCGCTACCTCAACCAGGGCGGCGTGCTGGTGCAATGGCTGCAAATGTACGAAACGGACATTTCGCTGCTCGCCTCGGTGATGAAGGCGCTGGGCGAGAACTTCGAAGACTACGTCATCTACGCCGCCAATGACTCCGACCTGCTGATCGTCGCCGGGGGCAAAGCGACGCTGTCGCGGCCGATTGCAGATATCACCAAAATTCCCGGCCTGGCACAGGAACTCGCGCGCGTGCAGGTAAGCAATCTGGGCGATGTCGAATTGCGCCGCCTCGGCGGCAGGGCGGTTCTGGAGCCGTATTTCAACAGCTTCGCCGTGCCGGCCAACTCCGACTACTTTCCCTACCTTGACACCCACGCGGCGAAATTCCGTTTCCTGCAATCCGATGCGCGCCAGTTTGTGAACTTCGGCAACGGTGGCGTGCCGGCCCTACCCATGATCGAGGGCCGCTCCGAGCGCAGCCAACCCTCGCACGACGGCCATGAGTTCATGACGCGCATCGAGTTGTCGCGCCGCGCGCATTACGCACACGCTTTTTACACCGGCGCAAAGCCGCCCGAACCGGTCGGGTTACCCAGGGTGCTGCAAAAAGACCTTGAGCTGACCCGGCTGCGCGGCTTCGAGTGCCATGACCCGCAAAGCTTTGATATCTGGTTCCACAGCCTGTACGAAGTGGCGCGACTGGTGAATCCCTGGCTCACGCGCGCGCAGGCGAAACAAATCTGGCAAAAGCTCGAATCAACGCCCTGCTACGCCAAACTGCCGGCCGATTACCAGCGCTGGATAGAATTGTTTGCCGCGGTCGGCGATCGTGATGCCAAGCAGATGGCTGCCATGGGCGAGAAATTGCTCGAAGGCACTTTCACTTTGCCGCGCGGCCACCGCCGCTACCTGCTGACCTCTGCGATGACCGGCTACCTGAGTCTGGGCGACCGCGCCAAGGCCCTGGCCCTGTGGCAGCGCTACGGGCCGGACGTGCAAGCCGAGGACGACACCGATCCGACTCTGCGCCTGCTGCAAGCCCATGCCGAAGGACTAAAGCCGGGAAGGTAAAGCGGGGCTGCCAGCGTGCTTAGCGTAACTTGCCAGGAATCGGCTTGGTCGGAGGCAACACGTCGCCACATTGCGCGCGGTGGCGCAAGGCATGGTCCATCAGCACGATCGCCAGCATCGCCTCGGCAATCGGCGTGGCGCGAATCCCCACACAAGGGTCGTGGCGGCCGGTGGTCTCCACCGTCACCGCCTCGCCCTGCTTGTTGATGGAACGCCGCGGCAGGCGAATCGACGAAGTCGGCTTGAGCGCGATATGCACCACCACATCCTGCCCGGTCGAAATGCCGCCGAGCATCCCTCCGGCGTGATTGGACAAAAAACCCTCGGGGGTCATTTCGTCGCCGTGCTCACTGCCGCGCTGGGTGATGGCGGAAAATCCCGCACCGATTTCCACACCCTTGACCGCGTTGATGCCCATCATGGCGTAGGCAAGATCGGCGTCGAGCCGGTCGTAAACCGGTTCACCCCACCCCACCGGCACACCTTCCGCCACTACGGTGACTTTCGCGCCGCAGGAATCACCGGCGCGGCGAAGTTCGTCCATGTAGTCCTCGATTTTCGGGACAATGTCCGGGTCAGCCGAGAAAAACGGGTTCTGTGAAACCGCGTCCCAGGACTTGAATGCCAGGTCATGCGGACCGATTTGCGACAGCCGACCACGTATGGTCACGCCGTAACGCTCGTGCAGCCATTTCTTGGCGATCGCCCCCGCCGCCACGCGTATGGTAGTTTCGCGCGCGGAAGAACGGCCGCCGCCGCGATAATCGCGCAGGCCGTATTTTTGCCAGTAGGTATAGTCGGCATGGCCGGGCCGGAAGGTTTCGGCAATGGCGCCATAGTCCTTCGAGCGTTGGTCTTCGTTGCGAATGACGAAGCCGATCGGCGCACCGGTGGTGCGCCCTTCGAAAAGTCCCGACAGCAGTTCGATCCGGTCTGACTCCTGGCGCTGGGTGACGTGGCGGGAAGTGCCGGGCTTGCGCCGGTCCAATTCCTTCTGGATGTCAGCCTCGGCAAGCGCCATCCCTGGCGGGCAGCCGTCAACCACGCCGCCCAGCGCCGGGCCGTGGGACTCGCCGAACGAGGTAACGCAGAACAGTTTGCCTAGGGTATTACCGGACATGATGGTATCGCACTTTATGCCAAAAACGGTCTTAGGAGTGTAGCATAACGGCCTGATTTATCTCTAAAAGATGACCATGCCAGAGAATGATCCCGACAAACTCAAGGGCCCCGGCGGGCTGACCCTGCGGCAGGTGCACCAGCAGGTGCAAAAAAGCGTCGCACGCGACCGGGAGGCACAGCGCGCCCGCCTCACCCCGCCGACCACACGCTGGCAACGCTTTGTAAGGTATGTCTGGGACAAGAAACGATAGCCCGCGCTCAACGAATGCGCGACCAGGCGAGAAAGCGCACCCAAAATTCCGGGGCTTGCCCGAAAACATAAATCGCGACGAGCGCGTTCAGCATCGCGGTAATCAGGAACAGTTGCGGCAGCGAAAAACCCGCGGCGAGCAGCCCCGCCGCCATGATCGAGGCCACGACCATGAACAGCGCATTGAGGATGTTATTGGCGGCGATGATGCGCGCGCGGTGATGCAACTCGCAACGGCTCTGGATCAGTGCGTACAGAGGCACACTGTAAAAGCCGCCGAACATGGCGAGCAGGAAGAGATCGGCAAGCGCGCGCCAGTGGTGAAATTGGGAGAGGAAACCGCCGACAGCCAGCAACTGCCCCTCAGGCACCTGGCCGCGCACGGCAAAAAACAAATCCGCGGCAAACACCGTCATGCCGATGGCGCCGAAAGGCACCAGCCCGATTTCAATCGGACGCGCGGACATGCGCTCGCACAGCAGCGAACCGACGGCGATGCCGATGGAAAACACCGCCAGCAACAGCGTAACCACGCCCTGGTCGCCACCCAGCACGGTTTTGGCAAGGCCGCTGAAGGAGGTGAGGAACACCGATCCGAAAAACCACAGCCATGAAATGCCCAGCATGGCGAGGAACACCGTACGGTTTTTCCGCGCGAGCTTCAAGTTATTGCGCGTTTCGGTGAAGGGGTTCCAGTTGATGACAAGATCCGGATCGGGCGCCACCGACTGCGGCACATGGCCGGCCGCAATGCGCCCGAGAACCGCGAGCGTCAGGGACACGACCGCGACATAGGTCGGCCCCGCACCCGGCATTGCCGCGAGCAAGCCGCCCAGCATGGTGCCCAGCAGAATGGCGACAAACGTGCCCATCTCGACCATGCCGTTGCCGCCGGTCAGTTCGCCTTCTTCGAGATGCTGCGGCAGGTAGGCATATTTCACCGGGCCGAACAAGGTCGAGTGCAGGCCCATCAGGAACACACCGGCAAAAGGCAGCCAGACTACCCGCCAGACTAAACCCACCGCCACCAGGGTCATTACGGCAATTTCGAAATTCTTCACAAAACGGATCAGCGCGGACTTTTCGTACTTGTCCGCCAGTTGGCCGGAGGTGGCCGAGAACAGCACAAACGGCAGGATGAAAATACCGCCTATCACCGCACCGGCCGAGCGCGGGTCCAATCCACCCCATTCGGCTGCGCTGTAAGTGGCCAGCACAGTCAGCGCAAACTTGAATAGATTGTCGTTACCGGCGCCGAGGAATTGGGTGATAAAAAACGGCGCGAAACGCCGCTGCAAGAGCAAACCGAACTGACCACCCTGCCCCATAGCCGTACTGCCCCGTCTGGATTGCGGTTCCCGCCGACTTTGCCGCCGACGGTCGGACCAATTTGCGGCTATTTTGCCAGCAAGCCGAGGCGCTCGATCAGCTTTCGTTCCTCGCGATAGGTCTCGGCTGCCCACTTGGCATATTCCTCCGAGCTCATGTAAAAAATTTCCTGGTCGTATTTCTCGACAGCACTCAGGTGAATGGGATCCTCAAGGCCCTTCTTGAATGCATCGTGCAGGATTTTCACGACCCGCGGATCCATGCCCTTGGGTCCAACCAGGCCGTAAGGCGAATTGGCGACAATGCCCAGCCCGAGTTCTTTGGCGGTCGGCACCGCCGGCCAGCGTTTGGTCCGGCTGGCGCCAAAAGTCACCAACAGCCTGAAACGCCCCGCGTCGACATGCGGCCCCCAGCCAGTGGCATCTGACATGCCCATGATGTGGCCGCCGAGCAGGGCGGCAGTGCCATCGGCGTTACCCTTGAACGGCACATGCGTCCAATCAATGCCCTCCTTGGCCCCTATCATTTCCATGATCAAGTGGGGCGAGGTACCGGTACCGGTGGAACCGTAATTCACCTTGCCCGGGTTGGCCTTGGCATAGTCGAGAAATTCACGGAAGGTCTTCCAGGGCGCGTCGGCACGCACCACGAAGCCGAAGGTGTAGCCGGTCAGGTTGAGGATGTAGGTAAAGTCCTTTTGCGGGTCGAACGCCACTTTTTGCATGTGCGGAATGCGGTACAGGCCCAGCGGCGCCTGCGACAGGGTGTAACCATCGGGCCTGGCGGTCTGCGCCATGTTGCCCGGGCCCAGCGTCCCGCCACCGCCGGGCTTGTTATCGATGACAATGGTCTGTCCGAGATATTTTTGCGTCGCCTCGGCCAGGGCGCGCATGGCCAAATCCGTGGATCCTCCCGCAGGCCATGGCACGATCAGCGTCACCGGCTTGTTCGGAAAATCCTGCGCCAATGCGGCGATGGGCAAGACCAGGGCGGCGATAACAAAACAGAACAGGCGTCGGACCGGCAGATAAAACATCGGAGGTGCGCTCTCTTGGGGGATTTTGGTAAAGACTGGCTTTTCTACCAGCCGTCTCGCGCACCCGGGCAATGCGCCGGGCGCTTCGTGCACTATCGGCCCTCAGGCCTGCTCGGGTTCCGGCCAGTCCTTGATGTAGGCCTTGAGCATTTTGTTCTCGAAGTTTTTTTCCTCAAGCACGGCCTTGGCCACGTCGTGAAAGGAAATCACCCCCAGCAACACCTCGCCATCGAGCACCGGCACGTAACGTGCATGGTGCTTGAGCATGACACTGCGCAGTTCATCGACATCCATCGACGGATCCGTGGTCACCGGATCGCTTTGCATCGCCTCGCTCACCTTGAACTCGGCAATCGGCGGCGTCGGGCCAATGCGCTTTTCCTTCTGCCGCTTGGCCAGCATGGCGATCACTTCGCGGAACGTCAGCATGCCCACCAACTTGCCGGCATGCATCACCACGACCGAACCGATGTCGTGCTCGGCCATGCTGATCACCGCGTCCGAAAGCTGCGCATCAGGCGGGACGGTATGGATCGTGCTGCCCTTGAGTTTGAGAACTTCCTTGACGAGCATGGCCACTCCTTTTCATCAATGCCGGGCGGTTTTCAAAAGCATACTACCCCACCGTCCGGGATGCTACTCACGTCCGCATGGCAATTAGCGGCATTGCAGTGCAGCACGGCCGGCGAACCGCCTGGCAGGCCGGCCGGATGTCAGGCCGGGGTCTCGCAGCCCAGATCCTCGGCATAAGGCCGGGCCGGGAAGTGAAAACTGATGGGGCCGTCGGGAAGTGCATGAAAAAACTGCTTGAGAAAGGGATCCTCGGAACCCATCATTTCCTCCGGCACGCCCTGCCCCACCGTGACGCCCCCGGAAATCACATAGACATAGTCGGCCAGCTTGAGTGATGCGCTGATGTCGTAGCTCACCACCACCGAAGTGGTGCCCAGCGCGTCATTGAGCTCACGGATCAGAACCGCCACCTGGTTGAGCGAAATCGGATCCAGCCCGGCAAACGGTTCATCGTACAGGGCGAGCATCGGGTCGAGCGCAATCGCCCGCGCCAGCGCCACGCGCCGCTGCATGCCACCGGACAATTCGCTGGGCATCAGGTCGCGCGCATTGCGCAAGCCCACCGCCTCAAGCTTCATCAGCACCAGCGAACGGATCATGCCCTCGGACAATTTCGTATGTTCGCGCATCGGGAAGGCGATGTTCTCGTACACGGACAAATCTGAAAACAAGCCGCTGACCTGGAACATCACCCCCATCTTGCGGCGCATTTCATAGAGCGCCGCGGTATCGAGTTCGCTCACCACCTTGCCCTCGACCGTGACCGTGCCGGATGACGGCTCGATCTGACCGCCGATCAACTGCAGCAGCGTGGTCTTGCCGCAGCCGCTGGGGCCGAGAATGGCCGTGACCTTGCCGCGCGGCACCTTAAGCGACAAGCCTTTCAGGACTTCGTACTCACCAAATGAAAAACTCAACCCGGAAACATCTACAAGCGTGTCTGCAGCAGTTATCACTTGGGCATCATCCCGAAATAAGTCCACGAATTTTACCTTGAATCGCCACCTTCAATGCATTCGCATGGAGCGCTCAATCAATGCAACATGACAAACGGGTGCCGGCGTGCTGCACGCTCCCTTGCGATGGCCAGAGTTATCTCCAGATATTGCAACGCAACAACAAAATCAAACACGCAGACGTTAAGATTGTGCAAGCCATGTGTTTGCGACTACACTCAGCGAGGAACGCACAATAAAAATACCGTTCGAAGTATTTCCGAAACATCGTTGCACAAACTCCAAAGGGGAGATAGCCATGTTCACACGCACCATCCTGTCCGCTGCGCTGTTCGCCGCAGTCGTTAGTACAAGCGCAACAGCACAGACCGCTCCGGCGACTCCGGCTGCGGCCCCGGCTGCAGCGCCAGCCGCGCCCGCTCCCTCATGGCAGCAAGGTCGCTCGGCCGAGCAAGCCGCCTCGCCACTGCACCCGTTTGCGCCGCACATGACCGGTCGCCCGGCCAAGGATCTGCCCGTAGACAAACTCAAGGTGCCGGCCGGCTTTAAAGTCGAAGTCTGGGCAGACGATGTGCCGGAAGCGCGCTTCCTCGCGCTTGGCAGCAAGGGCACGGTTTTCGTCAGCAACCGCAATGCGAAGAATGTTTACGCCATAGTCGACAAAAACGGCAAGCGCGCAGTAAAGACCCTGCTTAAAGGACTAAACACGCCTAACGGCATTGTCTTCGACAAGGGCACGCTGTATGTAGCCGAACGTCACCAGATCACCCGCTACGACGACATCGAGAACAATCTCGATAATCCGCCGGCACCCAAGCTGGTGGTCGGCAATCTCGACCCGCAGAAACAGCCCGGCCACTTCTGGAAGCACCTCGCCATGGGTCCGGACGGCAAACTCTATTACAACGTCGGCGCGCCCGGCAACATTGTCATGCCCGGCTACTTCCAGGGCACCATCAGCCGTGTGGATATCAAAACAGGCATGGTCGAGGAGTATGCACACGGCGTGCGCAACTCCGTGGGTTTCACCTGGCATCCAACCACCAAGGCCTTGTGGTTCACCGAACACGGCCGGGACTGGCTCAGCGATGACACGCCCCACGACGAGTTGAACACCGCGCCCAAAAAAGGCATGCACTTCGGCTACCCCTACTGTCACCAGGGTGACCTGCTGGATCCGGAGTTCGGCAAAAATAAATCTTGTTCCGAATTCACCCCGCCGGCGCAAAAGCTGGGTGCGCACATCGCCCCCTTGGGTCTGCGGTTTTACACCGGCAGCATGTTCCCGGCCGAGTACAAGAACAACCTGTTCATTGCCATGCACGGCTCGTGGAACCGCAGCACCAAGCAGGGCTACAACATCATGCGCGTGGTGCTGGATGCCAAGGGCAAGGTCGCCAAGTACGAGCCCTTCCTTGAAGGCTTCCTTACCGACAACAAAGGTGACCCGCCGATGTGGGGCCGCCCGGTCGACGTGATGCAGATGCCCGATGGCGCCATGCTCTTCACCGACGACTACAATGGCATCGTCTACCGGGTCAGCTACAGCAAAAAGTGACGATCTTTCGCTCTATCACCACAAAAACCGCGGCGCTGTTCGCCGCGGTTTTTCTTTGTGCCACCTCCGGCGTCATAGCCGCCGATATCGAGGCCGGACGACGCAAGGCCGAGACCTGCACCGCCTGTCACGGCGCGACCGGCAACTCCACCGATCCGAGCATTCCCTCCATTGCCGGCCAGCCAGCCCAGTTCATCTCAACCCAGCTGTATTTTTTCCGCGAAGGCAACCGCAAGAACGCGCAAATGTCGCCGCTCACGGCCAATCTCAAGAATGCCGACCTTAACGACCTTGCCGCCTTCTTTTCGGCGCAAAAGCCACCGCCGCCAAAGCAACTGGCTGCAGAAAAAACAGCCATCGGCAAACGCCTGGCGCAACAGTACAACTGCACCGTCTGTCACGGCCCCGCCCTTCTTGGTGTGCAGCACATTCCGCGACTTGCGGGGCAGCATGCGGAATACCTGCGCACGCAGTTGCAGGGTTTTCATGCCGGCACCCGCTTTGACATGGACGGCAACATGACCTCGGCCGCACGTGCGCTGCCTGCTGCCGATATCGACGTTCTCGCCGAGTATCTCTCCAGCCTGGGTTCGCCCTGAACCGACAATGTCAGGCAAACAAAATGCCGTCCTGCCCGCAGCGCTGGGGTCGCTGGGCATACTCATCTGCCTGCAAGCCGCGGCACAATCCACGGAACTCGATGATGGCATTGTCGTCTCCGCAACACGCACTGAGCGCAGAAATCTAGACATCCCAGGTGCGATCGACGTTCTGGGCGCCGAAACACTGCAGCAAGGCCAGCCCCAGGTCAACCTGTCGGAAACCCTCGGACGCGTACCGGGAGTGATAATCCAGAATCGCCAGAACTACGCGCAGGATCTGCAATTGTCGGTGCGTGGTTTCGGCTTTCGCTCCAACTTCGGCATCCGCGGCGTAAAACTTTACGCCGACGGCATACCAGCGACCATGCCCGATGGCCAGGGACAGTCGGCAACCTTTGACCTGTCGTCGGCCCAGCGCATTGAAGTCATGCGCGGCCCCTTCGCCACTTTATACGGCAATGCGCCCGGCGGAGTGATCCAACTTTTCACCAAGGACGGACCGTTACGCCCAACCTTGTCCGGCGAATTTATGGCCGGCAGTTATGGCGCGCAACGCTTTAATCTTCAGCTCGGAGGTCAATCCGGAGCGTTCAATTACATTGCCGACTGGTCGCAGTTTCACATCGATGGCTGGCGCGATCATTCCAGCGCCAACCGCGAGCAATTCAACGCCAAGGTCAAGTGGCGCGTCAGTGACGATACGCTGGCCTCGCTTATACTCAACTCGCTTAACCAGCCCAATGCGCTCGACCCGCTCGGCCTCACCCGGGCGCAGGTGGCGGCCAATCCGCGGCAGGCGGATCCGGTCACCATCCAGTTCAACACCCGTAAAGCCACCCGGCAGCAACAGGTCGGGCTGACTGTCGACAAACTTATCGACACCGGCAACACCCTGCGCCTCGCGCTCTATGGTGGCGACCGGGATGTCCGCCAGTACCAGAGCATCCCCGTGCCAACCACCGCCAGCGTCAATACCTATTCTGGCGGCGTGGTCGACCTGCAACGTTATTTCGGCGGAGGTTCGCTGAACTGGATCGTCGACAGCAGTCTGTTCGGCCGACCGCTCTCCGCCACTGTCGGCCTGGAGCAGGACATGATGCAGGACAGGCGCCGCGGCTTCGACAATAGGGGTGGCGAAATGGGAACGCTGCGCCGCGACGAAAACAACCGTGTCGAATCGACCAATGTATTTGCGCAGGTCGACTGGCGTTTTACCGAGCGCACCAGCCTGAGCCTTGGCATCCGGTCGACCCGAGTTTCAATGGGTCTGCAAGATTTTTATGTCACCTCGAGAAATCCCGATGACAGCGGGCAGATCGTATTCGCCAATACCAGCCCCGTCGCCGGACTCATCTACCACCTGACCCCGGAGTTAAGCGCCTACGCCAGTGCCGGTCGCGCTTTCGAAACCCCCACGTTTACCGAACTTGCCTATCGCAACGGCGGCACCGGCATGAATAGGTCGCTCAATCCCGGCCTCAGCACCAATTACGAAATCGGATTAAAAGGCAGCATCAACGCCGATAACCGCGTCACCCTGGCGCGCTTCAAAACCAATACCAGCGATGAAATCGTCGTCGACTCGGCGACCGGCGGCCGCACCATCTACAAGAACGCCACGCGCACCGAGCGCAACGGCTGGGAAGCGTCCTGGCAATCACTGCTGCCGGCCGGTTTTGACGCCTACTTCGCCTACACCATGGTCGATGCAAAATATGTCGATTCGTTCACCAGTTCGACCTCGCCCGCTGTGGCCGCCGGCAACCGCCTGCCCGGTGTGCCCCTCACCTCTGAAAATGCCGAACTGCGCTGGCAGTACCTGCCGTACGGATTCAGCACCGCCCTAGAAGCGCGTCATGCCAGCAAGGTCTTTGTCGATGACCAGAACAGCGACGCCGCAGCCGCCTACACTGTCGTCAACATGCGTTTTGGCTTTCAGCAAAAAGCCCGCGGCTGGCGCCTCAGCGAGACCCTGCGCATCGACAACATCGCAAATATCAACTACATCGGCTCGATAATCGTTGGCGACACCAACGCGCGCTATTTCGAGACCGCGCCGCGCCGCACCGCCGCCATCCTGCTAAACGCCAGCCTCGCCTTCTAGGACACCGCGCCGGCCAGCCGCCGCACGGCTTCTATTACCGCCGCCGGGCTGGCGAGGTTTTTTCCCGCAATATCGAGCGCACTGCCGTGGGCCACGGACGAAAAAAGAACCGGTGTGCCAATGGTCAACCCGGCGGTGCGATTACGCGCCTGCAACTTGGCCGCGATATGTCCCTGGTCGTGGATCATCACAATGAATGCGTCGTACCCGGCATGGTGGAACATGGTGTCCGCGCCAAACGGACCCGCGACATTGATCCCCGCCGCCTTTGCCGCGCCAATGGCCGGACCGATAAACTCTTTTTCCTCGCTCCCGAACAGCCCGTCTTCGCCGGCGTGCGGATTCAATCCGGATACGGCCAAACGCGGCCTGGCAATGCCGATGCGCTTGAGCGCGGTATCGGCCGCCCGGATGACCGCGCCGACACGCTCGCGGGTGATCAGTTCAATCGCCTGCCTGAGGCTGACATGCAGGGTGGCGTGGACGATGCGCGTAGCGTCAAAGCAAATCATCAGAAACGCGTCCTCCGCCGGCACCCCGGTGCAGCGCGCGACAAACGACGGATAACCGTCGAAGGCTATGCCGGCCAGCTTTATTGCCGTCTCCGTCTGCGGTGCAGCAACGACCGCATCGACCTCGCCATCAAGCGCCGCCTGGATCGCCGCCTGCGCCGCGTCGCAAGCAGCCCTGCCGTGTGCGGCACGAACCTCGCCGAGCGCAAACGGTTCGGCGGAAAACTGGTCCAACTCCAGCATGGCAAGGCCATCTGCGACCCAATCGATCGCCGCCGCCTGCCGGTAGCCCCTGATGGGCGGCGCAAGCCCGCACAGCCTGGCGTGCGCATCGACTACACTCCGGTCCCCCACCAACAGCGGACGGCAAATCCCGCGAACGCCCGCATCCAATGCTGCCTTGAGCGCGATTTCCGGACCTATGCCGGCCGGATCCCCGAGCGCGATGGCTATGCGCGGAAGTGCCATTGCCGGTCTATACCGTCACCGGATCGGTATCGAGTTCGCGGAACAGGCCGTCCATGGCGCCATCCTTGAAGTGCACCGCATGCGGCAACTCGATGGCGCAGGAGCGCACGCGCTGCGATTTTTCATCAAGCGCGGGCACCGCCTTGCCATCGCGATTGAGTTTTGCCGCCTTGAGCAGACGTGCGCGCGTCGCGACAATGCCCTTGTCGGTGAGCACGAGGTGCTCCTTGGCCCGGTCCTGCAACGGCCCCATGGATTCCTGCAGCGACGCGTCCTGCATCGAAATGCCCTCCACGCCGCTATAGGTATCGCCGCGCTTTTGCCCGGTCCTGTCCATCAGGTAGTCGTTTGATTTGTTCGCGAGCGGAACATATGTGCCGGGGACGTATTTCACATGTATGCCGGCACCGTTATTCATCGCCGTCACTTCCTTGTCGCTGAGCGCGCGCGCCGGATGGTAGTTGATGCTCCAGGTCCAGCAGCGCTCATCGTCAATGGGTACCCAAACGTGCGCGCCAAGCGGATGCCCGGCGCGCGGCGGAATAATCGTGTGCCAGGGCATGATCCAGGGGGTAATCCGCCAGTAGTAGCGGTCTGCATCGGCATTGCGACGTGCCCCTATCAGCAGGCCGCCGTCAAAATCAACCACATCAAAAAACGGCATGCGATCGCGCAGGTTGTACTCGTTGCCGCGGCTTCCGACGAACAGCGGATCCTTGTGCAGCGCACCGGCGTGCAGGAACGAAACGTGACTGGAGTCTATGCCCCCTTCGAGCGCCTGCAAAAAATTGCACTCTTGCAACCGCTTGGAAACAAAGCGCCGCTCGGGTGCCACCAGCGTCCATTCCAGGCCGGGCGGATCGGGCTGCAAACCTGGCGGCCCCATGTAAATCCACACCACGCCGCCCTGCTCCAGCGTCGGATAGGACGCCAGTTTCATGTCGCGGCGTATGCCCGTGTGCTCGGGCTCGGAGGGTAGCTCCGTGCATTGACCGGTGACATCGTACTTCCAGCCATGATAGGGGCAGCGCAAGCCCCCCTCCTCGTTGCGGCCGAACCACAGCGACACCCCGCGATGCGCGCAAAATTCGTCCAGCACGCCAACCTTGCCGCTGCTGTCACGAAACGCAATCAGCTTTTCACCCAGCAATTGCAGCCGCACCGGCGCGCCGTCAGGCTCGGCGACCTCCTCCGCCAACAGCGCCGGCACCCAATAGCGGCGCAATAAATCGCCCATCAGCGTGCCCCGACCGGTTTTCGTAAGTTGCTCGTTTTGTTCCTGCGTCAGCATCGTTCCTTCCTTTCCAGATCAATCAGCACGCGCTCCGGCGGCACGCACCACCGGCCCCCAGCGCTTGAGTTCAGCGGCGACAAACGCGGTAAAGGCCTGCGGATCAAGGTCTCCCGCCTCTATCCCCTCCAACTTCAAGCGCTCGCGCACGTCCGGTTGCTGCAGAACGCGCCTGACCTCGGCATTGAGGCGGTTGACGATTTCGCGCGGCATCCCTGCGGGTCCGGACAGCGAGAACCAGATGGTCGCCGTAAGTTCAGGGTAGCCCAGTTCGGCGTAGGTCGGCACCTCTGGAAATTCCGCCAGTCGCCTGGCCGAACTTACCGCCAGGGCACGCAGCTTTCCGGCCCGAATCTGTGTGGCCGCAGTTGACAAGGTGGTTGACCCCGCGGCAACGTGACCGGCGATCATGTCGGCGACCGCCGGACCGGCTCCCTTATAGGGCACGTGTGTCATCTGGATGCCGGCGACCTGCTTGAGTTGCTCGCCCAGCAGGTGACCCTGCGTGCCATTGCCCGGCGAACCATAACTGATACTACCGGGTTGCGCCTTGAGCATCACAATGAACTCCTTGAGATCGCGGGCAGGCACCGAAGGATGGACCACCAGCACGCCCGGCGGACCGCCGAACAAGGCGATATGGCTGAAGTCGCGCAAGGGATCAAAAGGAAAATCCTTCGACATCGCCGGGGCGATGCAGTGCGAGGCGACACCGGAAACCAGCAGGGTATAACCATCTGGGACTGCTTTCGTCACCAATTCGGACCCGATGACTCCGCCCGCGCCGCCGCGATTCTCGACGACGAAGTTTTGACGAAAATTTTCGCTTAATTTTTGCGCCACTAGGCGACCCAGGGTATCGGCCGAACCGCCAGGGGCAAACGGCACGATCAGCCGCACCGGCTTGACCGGCCAGGCCTGCGCTGCTACCGGCAACGACAATGCGGAATAAAGCATGCCCATGGCAACCGTCGCCGCGGCCCAAAACGTTCGTCTTGCACGAACCTGCATCGCTCCACCTTCTTTTACGTATTGATTCCTGTTGGCCCGCATTTTACGCCATCACCCCCCACCGGCCGCGAGGTACGCCGAACGCAGTTATGCGGAAACTCAAGGTCCGCACACGTACAATACCGGCATGGATGCCATCGCTTCAGCGCCCTATGCCGGCCTGACACCGGATACCGTACTCGACGCCCTTGAGAGCGTGGGCCTGCGCGGCGACGGGCGAATGCTCGGCCTCAACAGCTATGAAAATCGCGTCTACCAGATTTATCTTGAAGACGGCATTCCGGGAGCGGATTCCGTCGTGACGAAGTTCTACCGCCCGGCGCGCTGGACGGATGAACAGATCGCCGAAGAGCATGCTTTTGTCGCGGAGCTTGTCGGGCGCGAATTGCCGGTCGTGGCGGCAGCCAAAATCAAGGGCAGCACACTGCACACCTTTGGCGGATTTCGCTTTGCCGTCTATCCGCGCCGCGGCGGGCGGGCGCCGGAACTCGAGGACCGCGAAACGCTGCAATGGATGGGGCGTTTTATCGGCCGTATCCATGCCGTCGGCGCGCTCACATCCTTCGACGCCCGCCCCGACCTTGACATCGAGTCCTTTGGCGATGAACCGCGCGACTGGCTGCTGGAACACCGTTTCATCCCCGAAGACCTCGAAGAAGCCTGGACCAGCGCGGCCGATCTTGCCCTCGCCGGCGTGGAAAATTGTTATGAACGCGCCGGCGAAGTGAACTACCTGCGCCTGCACGGCGATTGCCACGCGGGCAACGTGCTATGGACCGGCGATGGACCGCATTTTGTCGACTTCGACGATGCGCGCATGGGGCCGGCGATCCAGGACTTGTGGATGCTGCTCTCGGGCAACCGCGCCGCCATGACCAAGCAACTGTCTGCGGTGCTGTCCGGTTACGAGGACTTTCACGAGTTTGATACGCGCGAACTGCACCTCATGGAAGCCTTGCGCACACTGCGCCTGATCCACTACTCCGCCTGGATTGCGCGGCGCTGGAACGACCCCGCCTTTCCCGCGGCGTTTCCATGGTTCAACACCCACCGCTATTGGCAAGACCGGATCCTGGAACTTAAGGAGCAAATTGCCTTGATGGACGAAGCACCGCTACGCGTCAAATAAGTTCGAACTGATCCGGGGGATAAACAAGGGGGCATCGCCCCTTTGTTCGTTTCAGATGCAAGACCGGATCCTGGAACTTAAGGAGCAAATTGCCTTGATGGACGAAGCACCGCTACGCGTCAAATAAGTTCGAACTGATCCGGGGGATATGCCAGAGCCACGTGCCCTAGTGCGGATCGAACACCGGCAGCTTTTTCGCGGCTGCGGGCATGGCGGCGGCAATATCCGGGGTGGCATAGGTGAGAAAACTCTCCGGCAGCGCACCGCCCCAATAGACGCCGGTGCCGCGCTCCTCTTCGTTCCAGGTCACCGGCTCAAAATCCGGCGCGAACACAAGAAAACTGCCCGAATAGACCTCGACACGGTTGCCACCGGGCTCATACGAATACAGATAAAAGCCCTGCGAGTTGTTGTGCATCGCCGGACCGGCCTCGATGAATATGCCGTTCTCGGACAGGATGCTCGCCGCCCGCAGCACCTCCTCGCGGTTGTCCACCCACAGTGAGAAATGATGCAGCCTTCCGCTGCCGCCCTTGACGTCGGTGACATAGGCCACCTCGTGGTGCACCTGCGATGAACTGAGCCACGAGCCGATCTCCACCTTGCCGTTGTCAAAGCGCACCTGTTCGCGCAGGGTGAAGCCCAATTGCTCTTGCACAAAGCGCCGGTTGGCCGCCACATCCTTCGCCAGCAGGGCGAGGTGGTCGGGGCGGCGCACACCGACGCCGCGGCCGGTGTACTTCATCGGCATATTCTTCAGCGCGGAACGCAAATGCGCCGGGGCGACATAGCGCTCCTCGTCGTAATAGATTTCCATCAAATGGCCGTCCGGGTCGTGAAAGCGGTAGACGCGTCCGCGGCCATACTCACCTTCACTCCATCCCAGACCGAGTCCGGTGGCATCGATAGCCGCGGCACGCCGCAGCAAGGCCTGCGGACTGGCCGCACGCCATGAAATGCAGCCCACCCCGGCACTGGACGCATCGGTGAGCTTGAGCGTGCTTGCGGCGTAATCGCCGTAACCGCGCAAGTAGACGGATTGGCCCTGCGCATGCGCGACTTCCATGCCGAGCACATCGCGGAAATACCACAGGCTTTTGTCCGGCTTGGGCGTGAGCAGTTCAACCCTGCCGAGGTGGGCGATATCCCGGATGGGCTCGCGAACGGTTTGTTTGTCGGCCATGATCGTCCTCCAGCGTTTCGCCACTCAAAAATGCGATACGACCGGCATAGCAGTCCACCGGCACACGCTGGAGCATAGAACCCGCCTCACGGGAGCATTTGATTCAGGTCAAATCAGAGCCCCATGGGCAAAAGGCGAAAAAAAAGCCCGGTTTCCCGAGCTTTTTACTGCACACGCAAAACGATCAGTCGATCGCCTTGATGGCCACTGCCTGGTCACCCTTGGGGCCGGCTGTTACTTCGAAGGAGACCTTCTGGCCTTCTTTGAGGGATTTGAACCCGTCGCCGCTGATGGACGAGAAGTGGGCAAAAAGGTCTTTGCTGCCATCTTCGGGGGTGATAAAGCCAAAACCTTTGGCGTCATTGAACCACTTAACTGTACCGGTAGCCATGTATCTGTTCTTCCTAAAAATTTAAATTGGGCAAAACGCCCGATGCAAAAAAATGCGAGAAATTCGAGAGAAGAGACACGACGACCTTGGAGGCACCGCCTGAGCGGTTACAACGGACCAGCGAGCACTGCAAAAGAAAATCCTGCACCCGACTTGTACGCAGTTAATCCAATGGGGTCAAGCACTTTCGCGACTATTTGCGAACCGAATTCCGGTCGAAACCGCCTCTTCACCATGGCAATCGACTGGAAAGCCGCGCCAGTCGTGGCTTTCCAGCCGATTTGCCTGGTTGCAATATGGTCGTTCCGGGGCGTGCTTGAATACCCTATCCTGGCAGTGTTTCATCAGCGAAATCAAGGTCGCCGATGCTATGCTCTCGTTCGCAAAAAACTTCTCCCGGAGCCCCACAATGCAATGCCGCCTGTTGATCCTGATGCGCCACGCCCTGTTGACCGGCATGTTGATGGCAGGACTGGCACACGCCCAGGGCTACCCGAACAAGCCCATACGCATCATCGTGCCCTTTGGTCCGGGAGGTTCCGGCGACCTGACCGCGCGCACCTTTGGGCAATACCTCGAAGCACAGACCAAACAGCCGGTCATCATCGAGAACAAACCCGGCGCCAACGGCATCATCGGCACCGAGGCGGCAAAGAACGCCCCGGCCGACGGATACACCCTCATCCTCACCACCAACACCACCCATGCGGCCAATCTGAGCCTGTACAAGAAGGTTCCCTACGATCCGGTCAGGGATTTTGACAACATCGCGCTGTTCGGCACCTTTGGATCGGTCGCCGTGGTACCGCCGGGCAGCGGCATTAATTCCATCGCCGAACTGGTCAGTTATTCCAAGGCCAATCCGGGCAAGGTGTTTTTCGGCCACTACAACTCGGCATCGCAAATGTCGGCCGAACTGTTCCGCGCCAAAACCGGCGCGCAACTCACCGGGGCGTCCTACAAGACCATAGGCAATGCCGTCACCGACCTGATGGGCAAGCAAATCCAGGTGGTGTTCCTCGAATACCCCTCGGGATCGGCCCATATCGAAGGCGGCAAGGTAATCCCGCTTGGCGTCACCGGCGCGACACGCCACAAGCCCTGGCCCACCGTTCCGGCCATCGCCGAAACCTACCCGGGTTATGAACTGCAGGCTTATTTGGGCCTTGCCGCCCCGGCGCGTACGCCGCCGGAAATCGTCGAAGCGCTGCACGCCTGGGTAAGCAAGGCCCTCGCCGATCCGGGCGTGAAACAAAAACTCGACCAACTGGGAATGGAAACGCGCGCCATGTCACGCGAAGACTACCGCCGGTTTGTCGCGCAGGAAATCGAGCGCTGGAAGGAATACGTCAAGACCGCCGGCATAGAAGCGCAATAACTTCCCGACAATCGCTCACGCAATCAAGGAACACAACATGCGACTCGGCTATTTCACCATGCCGCTCCATCCGCTCGATCGCGACCCGATCGTCACGCTGCAGGAGGACCGCGAGGCCATCATCCTCGCCGACAAACTGGGTTTTCATGATGCCTTTGTCGGCGAGCATCTTACCGACCGCGCCGAGAACGTCACCAACAGCTTCATCTTCCTCGCCACGCTGATCCACGACACCAAGACCATCCTGCTCGGCACCGGCACCTCCAACCTGTCACACACCCACCCCACCCTGGTCGCGGCGCACGCGGCGATGTTCGACCATCTTGCCAAGGGCCGCTTCATATTCGGCATCAGCCCGGGCGCGCTGTCCTCCGATGCCGAGGCTCTTGGACTTGGCCTGGCGCAGGAGGAGCGCAACAAGCTGTTCGCCGAAGCCATCGACGTGATCCTCGCCATCTGGGAGCGCGACCCGCCCTATGACATCGACTTCCCCGACAACCGCTTCAAGGTCTCGACGGCAAAAACGCAAAAACTCGATATCGGCCGCGGCATCATGTACAAACCCTACCAAAAACCACGCCCGGAAATTGTCGGCACCGTCGTGGCGCCGCATTCCAAGGGCGTGATCGCCATGGGCGAGCGCGACTTTCACCCGATGTCGGCCAACTTCCTGCTGCCGCACTGGCTGCCCTCGCACTGGGCCAACTATGCGCAAGGCAAGACAAAAGCGGGCAAGGTCGCCGCCCCCGCCGACTGGCGCGTCGCGCGCACCATTTTTGTCGCCGACGATGACAAGGTTGCCGCCGCCTATGGCAACAAGACACCGGACAATCCCTATCGCTATTACTACCAGCAGCTGCGCACCAAAATGATGATGGCCAAGCGCCACGTCATATTCAAAAAACACGCCGACGAAGACGACAGCGCCGTCACAGTCGACCGCCTGTGCGACGAACTGGTGATCTCGGGCAGCGTAAACAAAGTGGTGGACGGCATCCTCGCATTGCGCGAGCAGGCCGGCGACTTTGGCGAAATTGTCTACGCCGGGATGGACTGGGTCGACCCGGTGCTGGCAAGGAGATCCATGGAACTGATGGCCACCCAGGTCATGCCGCGCGTCAACGAAGCCATCAAGACGCGGGCAATGGTCGCCTGAGCCGCGCGCTGACATGGGCTGGTTCGGTAACCTGCAGCAACGTCGACGCAAGCAAAGCGAGCTTGACGAGTCGCTGTGGCGGCGCGCCATTGCGCCCTATGCCTTCATCACCGCGCTCAACCCGCCCGATTTGCTGCGCCTGCGCGAAATGGTTATCGCCTTCCTTGACCAGAAACAATTGCACGGCGCCGCCGGCCTGGTCCTCTCGAACGAAGCGCGGGTCGCAATCGCCGTCCAGGCCTGCCTGCCGGTGCTTAACCTCGGCCTCGAATGTTACGAAGGCTGGGTCGGCGTCATCGTCTATCCGGGTGAGTTCAGGGTGGCGCGGGAAATCGTTGACGAGGCCGGCGTGGTGCACGAGTTCGACGACGAACTCTCCGGCGAAGCCTGGCCGGACGGCCCGGTGATACTGTCCTGGCAGGACGCCAGCCTCAGCGAGCCCGGTTATAACGTCGTCATACACGAGTTCGCCCACAAGATTCACATGCTGCGCGGCAACGATGACGGTTTTCCGGCGCCGCACGCCGGCATGGACCGCGAGCGCTGGGAACTCGCCTTCGAGTCGGCCTTCGCGCGCTTTTGCGGTGCGGTCGGGCGCGGCGCGCATACGCGTATGGATCCCTATGCGGCCGAGCATCCGGCGGAATTCTTCGCCGTGGCGAGCGAGGCGTTCTTCACCGATGCGCCGGGCCTTGTTGCCGAGTTTCCCGCCATATATCGCGAACTGGCCGCGTTTTACCGTCAGGATCCCCTTGCGCGCACGCCGACCTAACACCCCGCCCGTCACAGTTGGTACACTGCCTTGAATACCCCGCCGCCATGCCCAAAATAGTCCAATCCATCCTTGCCCGCGATTTCTGGGGCACGCTGTTCCCGATCCTCGCCATTCTTGTCGCCACCGGCTGGATCGCCTACCAGTATGTCCAGCCGGCGCCGCCGCACAAAGTCATCATGACCAGCGGCGCCGAAGGCGGCGCTTACGAAAACTTCGCCCTGCAGTACCGCGATATCCTCGCGCGCGAAGGCATCGAGGTGGAAATAAGGCCCTCGGCCGGTTCGGTCGACAACCTTAAACGCCTGAAGGACGACACATCGGGTATCTCCGTCGGATTCGTACAAGGCGGCATCGCCAAATCGGAGGACAGCGGCAACCTGATGAGCCTTGCCAGCCTGTACTACGAGCCACTCTGGGTGTTTTACCGCAACGGGCCGGAGGCCGACCGCCTGCGTTCGTTTCGCGGCAAGAAGATTGCCGTCGGTCCCGAAGGTAGCGGCACCCGGCCGCTGGCGCTGCAGGCACTCAAACTGGCCGGACTGGATGACACCAACACCACTTTTCTCCCGCTCGGCGCCGGCGACGCCGCCGATGCCCTCATCAAGGGCAGCATCGACGTCGCCATGATCATCGGCGCCCCGGAATCGCCGACAGTCAGAAAAATGATGCACGCGAGGTCGATCCAACTGATGAACTTCAGCCACGCCGAGGCCTACACCCGCTATCTGCCCTTCCTGTCGCATGTCGTACTGCCCAAGGGCGGGATTGACCTCATTGATGACCTGCCACCGCGCGATGTCCACCTCATCGCCCCGACCGCCAACCTGGTGGTACGCGACGACCTGCACCCGGCGCTGCTGTCCTTGTTGCTGCAGGCGGCCACCGAGGTGCATAGCGACGCCGGCATGCTGCACAAGACCGGGGAATTCCCGTCTTCCGCAAACCTCGATATCGCGCAAAGCCTCGACGCCCGGCGATACATCAAGCAGGGTCCGCCCTTCCTGCAGCGCCACCTGCCCTTCTGGATGGCCGTGCTGTTCGACCGCTTGTTCGTCATGCTGATCCCGCTGCTGGTGGTGCTTGTCCCGCTGGTAAAGCTCGCGCCCGTCGTCTACTCCTGGCGCATCAAGTCGCGCATTTACCGCTGGTACGGCAAGCTCAAGGTGCTTGAAGGGGACCTGGAATCGGCGCACGACGCGGCCGACATCAAGGCCTTGCAGCAGCGACTCGACGTTATCGAGCAAAGCGTCATCCACATCCCCACCCCGCTCGCCTACACTGATTATCTTTATCACCTGCGCAGCCACATCAGCCTGGTGCGCGCCAAGCTCCGCAGCATGGCCGGGACCGCGTCCTGACCGGGTGACCGGCTGGAAAGCCGTGTCCCGCCTGCGTTTCCAGTCAATCACCCCGTCCGGCGCCATGCCGACGAACTATGCGTTGCGGTATCTGACCAGGCCGAGACGCCGCGCCAGCGCGGTGGCGACGCCCTGCCCGCCCGCGCCATCGACAGCGGTGGCAATCCGGATGACGTGCACCATTTCATCGGCGCCCAGCGGCTGCAATGTGCGACGTTGCCGTTCGAGGATTGCCAAGTCCGCATCGGACGCATCAGCACCCTGCTGCTCCCGCCGTGCGACCCGCTCGCGCAATACCGGCAATGCGGCCTCGCACGAAACAATCGCAAAGGGCAGGCCCTGCTCCCCGGCGACGCGGCACAGCAATTCGCGCTGGTCGCGCTGCAGGCATGCGGCGTCGACAATGACCGGATAGCCCGCGGCGAGCAGGCTGCCGGCGATTTCCGCCAGGCGCGCGTAGGTGCGTGCGCCGGCCTCTGTCGAATAGATTCCGCCGTCCGGCGTGGCGCCCGTGCGCCCCACCGCCTCCAGTCCAAACAGGCGCTTGCGCTCCACATCCGAGCGCAGCCTCACCGCACCCAGCGCCTCGAGCAAGACCTGGGCGATGCTGCTCTTGCCCGAGCCGGACAGCCCGTGCATCACAATCAGCGCAGCGCGCCCGCGGCGTGCCAGGCGCCGCGCCAGAAGCAGGTGGCCGCAGAACGAGCTATCTGCGGCGCCCCTCTGTTCGACGGTGATACCCGGTTGCAAGGCGCGGATTCGCGCCACTTTTGCGCGGATCAGTGCGCGCTGCACAAGGTAAAAACGCAGCACGGCCATCGCCGCGTAGTCACCGCTTCGCTCAAGATAGGCGTTGATGAAACGAAACGCCAGCGGCGCGAGACCGTGGTAAATGAGGTCCATAGTCAGGAAGGCGCTGTCGCTGATCACATCGATGTTGCGGAATGCCGCATTGAACTCGATACAATCAAACAGCGTCGGCCGGTCTTCAATCAAGGCGATATTGCCCAGGTGCAGGTCGCCGTGGCACTCGCGCACCATGCCGGCGTCACGGCGCGCGTCGAACTGTGGTGCCAGTGCCGCACACTGCGCGGCCGACCAGTCAGCCAGCGCACCCAGCAGCCCCTGCTCACGCGGTCCTTGCACCAGCGCCGCGAGTTCGGCGCAATTGGCGCGCATCGCCTCCCTGATCTGCGCCGCCGAACCGTAAGACCGCTCCGGGTCAACCGCTGCCACGGCGTGAAATTGCGCCACCGCAGCCGCCAGCCCGTCGACATGCTGCGGCGTGAGCACCCCGTCCCGCGCGATGCGATAGAGCAACTCATCCTGCGCAAAGCGCCGCATCCTGACTGCATACTCGATGGCGGGTTCTGCGCCAATGACCGGCTCCGCTTCACTACCGCCGATGGGAACGACATCAAGATACAGTTGCGGCGCGGTGCGCCGGTTCAGGCGCAACTCCTCGTTGCAATAAAAGCGGCGCGCCTCCAACGAGCTGAAATCCAGGAAACCCAGGTTGACCGGCTTCTTCAGCTTGAGCGCAAAACCGCCGACGAGCAGGACGCTGGAGCAATGTGTCTCGAGCAATTCCACCGGCCCGACCAGTCCGGCATGGCGCGACGGTTCGCGCAATGCCGCGATCAGACGCGTGTACGCCGCCTCGCCGTCCCCCGGCGTGGGCCGCAGCGGCGCCGCATGTTTATCAGTCGCAGACACGGAGCAATCCTCGAATGACCCGCTGTTACGCTACGCCGCCGGCATTGCGCCAGATTGCGCCAGATCAAGCCGGCGGCACTCCCGCCAGAAATCACGAATTCCCTCTTGTACGCGGCAGCGGATTGACATGGATCAACATACCCGCCACCGGCATCCAATACCTTATACTCGTGCAGGTTCGACCCAAACCGATACTGCGCAAAGCAAACAAAAAAGGGGGGCTGCATGGCTTACGCAGGCGAACAAAAAGCGATCGAACTACCGGCTGCGGCAATCCCGGCGTATCTGGAAAAGGTCTATTGGTGGGCTTATGTCCACCCCAATGCCGTGCGCATGTTTGAGCGCCAATGGCTGGTGAATGCCATTCTGTGGGGCAATTTCGCGCGCCTGCGCGACGCCGCACTGGATGAACTCGGTGCCTCCGTCACCGGGCGCAGCCTGCAGGTCGCCTGCGTCTACGGTAACTTCTCCCCCATGCTCGCCGGGCGCATCGCCCCGGGCGGCGAATTGGATGTGGTCGATATCCTGTCCATACAGCTGGGCAATTTGCGCAAGAAACTCCCCGCTTCCGCCCCAGTGGTCTTGTACCAGCGTGACTCGGCGGCGCTCGGCTTTGCCGACGCAAGCTACGACCAGGCGGTGCTGTTTTTCCTGCTGCACGAGCAACCCGAGGCGGTGCGCACAAAAACACTCAGCGAAGCCATCAGGGTGGTCAAACCCGGCGGCAAGGTGGTCATCGTCGACTACCACCTCCCCGGACCCCTGCACCCATTGCGCTACCTGTTCCGGCCGGTGCTGGACTGGCTTGAGCCGTTTGCCATGGACTTGTGGCGGCAGGACATCAGCAGCTGGCTGCCCGAAGGCATACGCCCCGAACAGATCAGCAAGCGGACCTACTACGGCGGGCTGTACCAGAAGCTGGTGATTTCGGTCTGACCCTGCATCCGGGGTCGGCCCGGCCCGCAACCAAGTAAGGTAAGCAGCCTGCGCGCCCATCGTCCCGACCATGCCGGGCGCAACGCCGTCGGATGCGCGCCGCGGCGCAATCGACGGGTTTTTTGCACGCTTTACTGTCCGACTGCCCCGGCAGCCTTCAATATCGGCGTCCAGCGCGCAACCTCGTTTTTGACCAGTGCGGCGAGTTCTTCGGGCGAACGACCCGCCTTGTCCGGAATTACGCTGCCCAGTTCAAGGAGGCGCTTGCGCGTGGCCGGGTCGTCGAGCGCCTTGACCAGAGTCTCGTTGAGCTTGGCCATGATGTCCTTGGGCGTGCCCTTGGGCGCGAACAATGCGTTCCAGGCGCTCACCTGATAATCGGGAAACCCCGCCTCCTTGGTGGTCGGGACATCCGGCAGCGCCGGCGAACGCTCGGGTGTGGCGATGGCATAGGCCTTGACGGCGCCGCCCTGGACTTGCGACACGAGGTTGACGATCTGGTCGCACATGTAGTCCACCTGGCCGCCGACCAGGTCGTTCAACGCCGGTCCGGTACCGCGGTAGGCGACAACAATGTTCTTCACGCCTATCTGCGAAGTGAGCAGCGTGCAGGTGGTGAAGGACACCGAACCGACGCCGGCGTGCGCCTGCTTGGCTTTGGCCGCAGGATCCTTGATACGCGCCACAAACTCTTTCATGTTTGCCGCCGGGAAATCCTTCCTCGCCACGATCAGTATCGGCGTCCCCGCCACCAGGCCGATCGGTTCGAAATCCTTGGCCGGATCGTATTTGAGATTGGCGTAGAGTGCGGGTGCCGCACCGTGCGTCCCCATGTGCCCCATCATGATGGTGTAGCCGTCAGATTTGGATTGTGCGCCACGCGTTATTCCGGTGGTACCGCCCGCCCCGGCGACGTTCTCCACGACGAACTGCTGACCTAGCGCCTTGGAATAATATTCTCCGACGATGCGGGCAATGATGTCGGTCGGTCCACCGGCGGCGAATGGAACGATGATGGTGACAGGCCGGGATGGGTAAGCTTGGCCGAGGGCCAGGGTGGCCGCCAGCGACAGACCGAAGGCGAATGCCGTAATTAGGATGCGTTTCATGCTTATCTCCTTTTGGAAAACTGGCTACTGTGAACCGCGTTTTATGTGTTTCACTCCTGGAACGCCTCATCACGCCGCTTGCTCATCGCCGGCAACACCGCGATCACCATCACCACAAGCGCTAGAAGCAGCAGCACCGCCGCGACCGGCCGCTCGACAAAGGTCATGAAACTACCCTCCGAGAGCGCCAGCGCCTGCCTGAGCTTTTCCTCCATCAGGCGGCCAAGCACGAATCCGAGCAGCATCGGCGCAGGTTCCAGGCCGAGCTTGATAAACGCGTAACCAACCAAACCAAAAAATGCGGTGAAGTAGACGTCGGACGGGCTGTTGTTGATGGAGTAAATGCCGATGCTGCAAAACAGCAGGATGGTGATGGACATGAGCCGGTAGGGCACCTTGAGCAGCCTCACCCAAAGGCCGACCAGCGGCAGGTTGATGATGAGCAGCATCAGGTTGCCTATCCACATCGAGGCGATCATTCCCCAGAACAGCGTCGGCGCCTTGGTCATCACCTGCGGGCCGGGAATGATGCCGTGTATGGTCATCGCCCCGACCATCAGCGCCATCACCGCATTGGGCGGGATGCCCAGGGTCAACAGCGGAATGAACGCCGTCTGCGCACCGGCATTATTGGCCGCCTCCGGCCCCGCCACGCCTTCAATCGCCCCCTTGCCGAAGCGCGAGGGATCCTTGGCCAGCTTTTTTTCCAGCGTATAGGACGCAAAGGGTGCGAGCACCGCGCCATTGCCCGGCAGGATTCCCAATACCGACCCAATGCCGGTAGCACGTACGATCGGACCGAAACAACGGCGCAAGTCGTCGATGGATGGCAGCAACTTGCCTATCTTGGCGACCGCCACATTGCGCGATTCCGGGTTTTCCAGATTGCGCAAAATCTCGGCGATGCCGAACACGCCCATGGCAAGCACGGCGAAATCAACCCCGTCAGACAAGTCGGACAAGCCGAGCGTAAGACGCTCCTGGCCGGTTTCAAGATCGGTGCCGACGGTGGCAAGCAGCAGCCCGAACACCACCATGATGATGGCCTTTAGCACAGAGCCGTGCGCCAGGACGATCGCCAGACCAAGACCGAACACCATCAGCCCGAAGTACTCCGCCGGACCGAACAACAGGGCCAGCTTGGTCAATGGCGCGCCAATAGCGGCGATTACCAGCGTTGCAACCGTGCCGGCGAAAAACGAAGCAATTGCGGCGGTGCCGAGGGCAATGCCGGCCTGGCCGTTTTTCGCCATCATGTGGCCATCGAGGGCGGTCACCACCGAGGTCACTTCCCCGGGCATGTTGACGAGGATCGCCGTGGTCGAACCACCGTATTGCGCGCCGTAATAAATGCCCGCGAGCATGATCAGCGCCCCGGTCGGCTCGGCCTTGAGGGTAAGCGGCATCAGCATGGCGATGGTCGCGATCGGCCCCACTCCCGGCAAAACGCCAACGAGGGTGCCAACCAGACAACCGACAAAACACAGCGCCAGGTTGACCGGTGTCAGCGCGGTGGCAAAGCCAAGTCCAAGATTGGCGATCAAGTCATACATGGCGCCGGCCTCAATAACCCAAAAGCCACGGCGCCAGCGGAATTGGCAGTCCGAGGGCGAACTTGAACAAGGCGGTGCAAAAAGCTGTGATCAGCAGGCCAAACACCAGCGCCTCAAGCCAGCGCACGTCTTCGCTGGCAAAGGCTCCAATCATTATGGCGACGGGTCCGGCAACCGCAAGTCCGAGGGGTCGTACCGCCAAGCCGAATACAACGACAGCGCCAAGGATTAATACCGGCCCGCGTATTGATAATTTTTCGAGCGCAGGCCCGTCCTTGGGCGCCGCCGACAACGCCAGCAGCAATCCGAGAAGGCCTAGCAATACGGCCAGAGATCGCGGCAACATGCCGGCACCCATGCCCCCGAGTGTGCCAATTGGCAGGTTGGCCGACTGCCAGAAGGCAAACACGCCCACGGCAAACACCACCAGACCGCCTATGACATCCTGCTGCCTGAATACTGCGCCCAATGACCGGCGTGGGCGAATGTCCTTATTGTCCATTTAGCCTCCTCCAAGGACAGAATAGGGAAGGTTCCGGCTCGCCTGTTGATCTGCGTCAAACTTCCCCGCTGTGGCGCCCCCCCTAGAATCCGATTGCTATCAGCACATACCCCGCTACCAGCGTACCGGCCAGGGCAAAACCGTAACAAGCGAGTTTGGCCAGGGTTCCCGTAGGTATGCCGATGTCGTGCAGGCTGTGGAAAATGCGGTGCACGCCATGCCACATGAACAGCGAAATGACGGCAAACAGGAATGCCTTGCCCAGCCAGTTCTGCGCGAAACCGAGCATGCGCGCGTAGTTCATCGTATCGGGCGGCAACAGCAGGCCAAGCGGCACGGCAATGCCGGTGACAAACACCAGTAACGGGCCGATCAGCGCCGAAATCATGCCGCCGGCGCCGAACATCGACCAGAAAATCGGCGCGTTCGAGCGCTTCATGGCTTCACCCCCATCAGGACGAGCAATCCACCCAGGCACAACACCGCGGCCACCGCGAGCCCGGCGCCGGTAATCAGCCCCGGCTGCAGGCGCCGGCCATCGGGCAGGATCAGCGGCATGGTCTTGGGCATGATGCGAAACCAGCTCCAGGTGTGATAAACAAAAATCGCCAGCAGGAACACGTGGAACGCCACTGAAGCGGGACTGCGCAGCGCCGCCAGCCAGCCGTTGAACGCGGCCTCACCCTGCGACAAGCGCAAAACCCCGACCAGCAGCACCACCGCATAGGCCACGACGAATACCGCGGTCGCTTCCCGCGCCATGTACCGGACAAAGAACGGGTCGCGGCGCCACCACCCGTCCATGGAGCGCACATACGGACGGCGCGCACTCATTTGGCACCTCCCTTGTTTTCAGCCCCTTGGGGCCTTACGAACCTGAGGAAATAGTCCATCGCACTCGCTGTCTTGTTCTGGTTGACCGCATTGGCGGGATCCACACCCTTGGGGCAGACTTCCGAGCAATAGCCTACCGCGGTGCAGCCCCACACCCCTTCCTCCGTGTGAACCAGCTGCATGCGTTCTGCGCTCGCCCCGTCGCGCGAATCGGCGTTATAGCGGTGCAGCAAGGCAAGCACCCCCGGGCCGGTAAACTTTGAATCCAGCCCGTACTGCGGGCAGGCCGAGTAGCACAACGTGCAATTGATGCAGCCGCTGAACTGCAGGAACTGCTCCAGCTGCCCCGGCGTTTGCAGGTATTCCCCCTGCTCCAGCGTACGCGCTTCCTTGGGCACGATGTAGGGCTTGATGCTTTCAAGCTTGCTGATGAAATCCTCGATGTTGACCACCAGGTCGCGCTCGATCGGAAAATGCGCCAGCGGATCAATGCGCAGTCCCGCCGGGTAGTAGTCGCGCAAAAAGGTCTGGCAGGAGAGCTTGGGCACGCCGCCAATCATCATGCCGCAGCTGCCGCAGATCGCCATGCGGCAGGACCAGCGAAAGCTCAGCGTCCCGTCAAGGTAATCCTTGATGTATTGCACCCCCTGCAGCACCGACATGTCGTCGGTAAAAGGCACGTCGTAGGCCTGCACCACCGGCTCGCTGTCCTGCTCCGGGCGGTAGCGCAACACCTCGATGCGAATGGTTTTGACAGGCTCAGTCATGGGCGGCTGCCTTTCGGTCTGCATCGGCCTTCTCGCCGGCGGCGCCATAGGCGCGGGTTCCCGGTTTGGATTTGGTTATTTTTACATCACCGTAGGCGATTCGCGGTGCGCCGTCGCCGCTGAAATAGGCCAACGTGTGTTTGAGGTAGTTCGCATCGTCGCGCTGCTCATAGCCGTCCAGGCGCTGGTGCGAGCCGCGCGATTCCTTGCGGTTGAAGGCCGAGTAAGCCATCGCCTGCGCCACATCGAGCAGGTACCCAAGCTCAATGGCCAGCAGCCACTCGGTATTCCAGACCCGCGACTTATCGTCCAATTTGAGGTTGCGGTAGCGCTGCTTCAATTCGTCGATCTTGTCGCAGGTGGCTTGCATCTCGGTGCCAAGGCGATAGATACCGCAGCCCTCCTCCATGGTTTTGGCCATTTCGGTGCGCAACACCGCCATGCGTTCCGTGCCACCATTGCCGGTGGCTATCCCAAGGGCCTTTGCGGCCACCGCATCGGCTTGTTTTCCCAGTGTCGCAGCATCGCCGTGATTGACCGAGCGCGCGTACTGCGCCGCCTCGATACCGGCGACCTTGCCAAAAACGATCAGCTCGGTGAGTGAGTTCGAGCCGAGGCGATTGGCGCCGTGTATGCCGACGCTGGAACATTCGCCGACCGAGTACAGCCCCGGCAGCGTTGAGGCGCACTTGCCGTCGGCGATAATGCCGCCCATGGTGTAGTGCACCGCCGGCAACACCGGAATCGGTTCGTGCGCCGGATCGACGCCAAGAAATTGCTCGGCCAGTTCGTAAATCTGCGGCAGGCGCTCGCGCAGCTTTTGTTCGCCGATATGACGCAAATCAAGGTGCACCACCGCGCCGTGACGGCCGTCGACTGTCCTGCCCTTTTGTTTTTCGTGCCAGAAGGCCTGGCTCAAGCGGTCGCGTGGCCCCAGTTCCATCGCCTTGTTGCGCGGCTCCGGCGTCGCCGGTCCGAGGCCGTAGTCCTGCAGGTAGCGATAGCCATCCTTGTTGAGCAAAAACCCGCCTTCGCCACGGCAAGCCTCGGTAAACAGCAACCCGGTGCCGGGCATGCAGGTCGGGTGGTATTGCACGAATTCCATGTCACGCAGCGGCACGCCGTGGCGGTAGGCGAGCGCCATGCCATCACCGGTGACAATGCCGCCGTTAGTGTTCTCGCGAAACACGCGGCCGGCGCCGCCGGTCGCGATAATCACTGATTTCGCCTGGATCAACGTGAACTCGCCGCTGGCGTTTTCGATGGTCACCACACCCTGGACGCGATCGTCCTCGACCAGCAGGTCGACACAAAAATGCTCGTCAAAGCGCTTGATCGACGGATACTTGATCGAGGTCTGAAACAAGGTGTGCAACATGTGAAAGCCGGTCTTGTCGGCGGCAAACCAGGTGCGCTCGATTTTCATGCCGCCAAAGGCGCGCACGTTGGCGTGGCCGTCCTCCTTGCGGCTCCACGGGCAACCCCAGTGTTCCATCTGCACCATTTCCTCGTGGGCGTGGGCGACAAAGTACTCGACCACGTCCTGCTCGCACAACCAGTCGCCGCCACCGACGGTGTCGTTGAAGTGGTGTTCCAGGCTGTCGTCGGGCCGCGTCACCGCCGCCGCGCCGCCCTCGGCCGCCACGGTGTGGCTGCGCATCGGGTAGACCTTGGAAATGAGCGCAACGACCAGTTTCGGGTCGGCCTCGGCCACGGCTATGGCCGCGCGCAAGCCGGCGCCGCCCGCGCCCACAATCGCCACATCCGCTTTAAACACATCCACTGCTGCTCTCCTTGCCGCCAGGCGCCGTTCTCACGATACGGCGGTGCCGTTTGTCACATCGTTTCGGGGGTCATCTTTATCGCGCCGCAGGGGCATTCCGACACGCAAAGCCCGCAGCCCTTGCAGTAGTCGTAATTGAACTCGAAGCGCTTGCCCGGGCCCAGCTTGGTCACCGCATTGTCCGGGCACACGCCGTAGCAGTTGTCGCACTCGAAACAGTTGCCGCAGGACAGGCAACGCCGCGCCTCGAACAAGGCGTTGCCCTCATCGAGGCCGCCCAGCACCTCGTCAAAACTCGATTGGCGGCGCAGCATGTCAAGCACCGGCTGCACCGTCTTGGGCGCATCGGCGTAATACCAGGTGTTGAGCAGGTCAAAGCGCGCCAGCTCGTGCTTTTCAACGGCTGCCGCGGTCTTGCCGTGCAGCCAGGCGTCGATATTGCGCGCGGCCTTTTTGCCATGACCTATGGCCACCGTGACGGTGCGATCCGAGGGCACCATATCGCCGCCGGCGAAAATGCCGGGGTAGCCGCTCATCATGTTCTTGTCCACCCGCACCACGCCTTTTTCGATGGCCAGGCCCGGCACCTTGTCGAGCAGCGACAAATCGACGTCCTGGCCCAGCGCCAGCACCAGGGTGTCGGCCTCTATGGTTTCCATTTCGCCGGTCGGTTGCGGAAAGCCCTTGTCGTCGAGGGCCATTTTTTCCACGGTAAAGTGCGTCTGGTCGATGCTCTTGATGGTGTTGAGCCATTTCACCATCACACCTTCGTCGAGGGCCTCCTGCAACTCGGCCTCGTGCGCCGGCATCTGCGCCTGCGTGCGCCGGTAGACGATCATCGCCTCGGCTGCGCCAAGGCGCTTGGCGGTGCGCGCCACATCCAGCGCCGTGTTGCCGCCGCCGTAGACCACGACACGCCGGCCCAGTTGCGGCATCTCGCCTGTTTCCATGCCGCGCAACACCATCACCGCATCGAGGATCTTGCCCGCGTCGCGCGCCGGAATGTCGGTCCTGCGCCCGATATGCGCACCCACCGCCAGAAAGGCCGCATCAAAACCGCCCTTGGCCATGGATTCGAGGATGTCGTCGACGCGGGTGTTGAGCTTCAGCTCAATGCCCATGTCGAGGATGCGCGCAATCTCGCCGTCCAGCACGTCACGCGGCAGACGGTATTTCGGAATGCCGAAACGCATCATGCCACCCGCCATCGGGCCCGCTTCGTAAATGGTCACGCTATGGCCAAGCCGGGTCAGGTGGTAGGCCGCCGAGAGGCCGGAGGGCCCCGCCCCCACCACCAGCACGCGCTTGCCGCTCGCGGCTGCCTCAGGCGCAAATTGCCATTTTTGCTTTAACGCCTGATCGCCAAGGAACCTCTCCACGGCATGGATGCTTACCGCGCTGTCGAGCTTGCCGCGGTTGCAGCTGTCTTCGCAGGGGTGGTAGCACACCCGTCCCATCAACGCCGGCATCGGATTGTTCTTCACCAGCTCGCGCCAGGCGCGTTCGTAGTCGCCGCTTTCGGCGTGGTAGAGCCAGCCCTGGATGTCTTCCCCGGCCGGGCAGGCGTGATTGCACGGCGGCAGGCGGTCAAGATACACCGGGCGCTCGGTGCGCCAGGTACCGGTGTGATTGGCAAGGCTGGAGCCCGGGTCCAGCGTGATGGCAAAAGGTTTGTTCAGCGGCTTGTTCATGCGCTAACCGGCTGGGCAAGACCAAACCTGCGGATATTGGCATCAGCCATGGCCTGGATGGCGGCCACGGTGGCCGGTTCGCCTTTGGTGCCGAACAAGTGGGAAAAACGCTTTTGCAACTTGAGGTAGTCCTCGACCGGAACCTGCTTGCGCAACCGGTAACGCCCGGTCACTTCGCCGTGCTCGGCCTCGATCAGTGGAAACAGTCCCGACTCAACCGCCATACGTGCGACCAGCATGGTGTCGGCGGGTTGCGATCCCCAGCCCAGCGGGCATGGCACATGGATATGGACGTAGCGCGCACCGTGCATGCCCATGGCGCGCGTCACCTTGGCCTCCAGGTCGTGCAGGTTGGCCACCGAGGCCGTCGCGACGTAGGGGATGTTGTGCGCCATGGCGATCAGCGGCAGGTTCTTGCCGGTGCCAAAGACATTGCCCGGATGCGCGCCCACCGCCATGGTGGTGGCGGTGCGCGCCGCCGGCGGCGTGGCGCTGGAGCGCTGCACGCCGGTGTTCATGTAGGCCTCGTTGTCATAGCAGATGTAGAGCACGTCGTCGTTGCGCTCGAACATGCCCGACAGGCAGCCAAAACCGATGTCGGTGGTGCCGCCATCGCCGCCCTGCGCCACCACGCGCACATCCTTGCGCCCCTTTACCCGCAGCCCCGCCGCCACGCCCGATGCCACCGCCGCGGCATTGCCGAACAGCGAATGTATCCACGGAATCTGCCAGGAAGTCTCCGGGTAAGGCGTGGAGAACACTTCCAGGCAGCCGGTGGCATTGACCGCCATGATGCGGTTGTTGGTCGCCTGCATCGCCGCGTCGATGGCGTAGCGCGCACCGAGCGCCTCGCCGCAACCCTGGCAGGCGCGGTGGCCGGAGTTGAGCGAATTGGTGCGGCGCATGTTCGCCTGCACCGTGCGATCGGCCGCTTCGAGCAGGCGGTTGCCCACGGTAAAGGTGCCGGTCTGGTAGAACTTCACCGATTGCAGCGTCATGATGTCCCCCGCTAGCCTATGCGCGCGCCGGCCGGACCGAGGTCGCGCAGGATGTTCTCGGCGGTCGGTCCGGAGCGCCGTTGTTGCCGCCCGCGCTCGAGCTCGCGCTCGACCACGTCCCAATTCAGATCAAGGAAACTGAGCATCTCGAGTTCGTCGCGCTCGGCCTTCTCAAACAAGGCGCGCAGCGATTTACCGGTAATGGCGCGACCGCCCAGTCCGGCAATCACCGTGTAGCCGCGCAATACCACGCCGGACAAGGCCTTGCGCACGCCATCGGAGACCACGCCGCCGATGCCGACGGCGAGGGACTTCTCCAGTACGACCACGCGCTTTGCCTTGATCAGCGCCGTGCGCACAGCAGTCAGAGGAAACGGCCGGAAGGAGCACAGCGTCAGCACGCCGATGCGGTGCCCCGCTGCGCGCATCTCATCGACCACATCCTTGATGGTGCCGTTGACCGAACCCAGTGCCACGACGATGGTTTCAGCGTCGTCGCACTGGTAGGCGCGCACCAGGCCGCCGGCCTCGCGCCCGAACAGGTTCTTGAATTCCTCGGCAAAGTGCGGAATGAGCTCAAGGGCGCGCTGCTGCTTGTAGTGCTGCAGGTAACGCACCTCAAAAAACGCCTCCGGCCCGACCATGGCGCCGATGGACACCGGATCGTCGCAGTCAAGCTGCTGCACCGGTTCGAACGGCGGCAGGTATTCGTCCACCTGGGCCTGCGTCGGAATGTCCACGCGCTCATAGGCGTGGGTCAGAATGAAACCGTCGACGCAGACCATCACCGGGCAGGACAATTCCTCAGCGAGGCGAAACGCCTGGATGTGCAGGTCGGCCGCCTCCTGGTTGTTCTCGGCATAAAGCTGTATCCAACCGGCGTCGCGCATCGACATGCTGTCCGAGTGGTCGTTCCAGATGTTGATGGGTGCGCCAATGGCGCGATTGCCTATGGTCATGACGATGGGCAGGCCGAGGCCGGCGGCGTTATATACCGCCTCGGCCATGAACAGGATGCCCTGGCTGGCCGTGGCGGTGTAGCTGCGCGCCCCGGCGGCCGACGAGCCTATGGCCACCGACAAGGCGGCGAATTCGGACTCGACGTTGATGAACTCGCAGCCGGTGAGGGAACCGTCCTTGACCATCTCGCCCAGGCCCTCGACGATGTGCGTCTGGGGTGTGATCGGGTACGCGCAAATCACCTCCGGGCGGCATAAGGCCACCGCTTCGGCGATGGCGTGTGAGCCTTCGGTTTGCTTAAGCATGGGTAGCCGGCGATTGCCGCTCCTTCATGACGTGCTCGTAGGCGGCCTCGGCGGCGGCCACGTTGGACTCGCCCACCTTGCCGGGAAACTTTTCGCGTATCGCCTTGGTCACCGAATCGAGGTGCAACTGCCCGGTGATGGCGGCAAACCCGCCCAGCAGCGCGGCATTGGGCATCGACCTGCCGGTGTGCTTGAGGGCTAAATCACTCGCCGGCACCGTACACAGGTGGTCGTGTCCGATGCCGTGCGCCAGTTCGGCTATGCCCAGTTCCTCGGCACTGCGCCTGGAATTAATGAGGATGAAGCCGCCGGCGGCGAGCCCGCTGAACAAGTCCACCTGGTGCAGCAGGGTCGGGTCCTGGATGATCAGCGCATCGGGCTGCATCACCGGTTCGCGCGAGCGGATCTCGCGCCTGTCGATGCGGCAAAAGGCCATCACCGGCGCACCCATGCGCTCAGAACCGAAGCTGGGGAAAGCCTGGGCGAAACGCCCTTCGTCGAATGCGGCCACCGAGAGCATTTCCGCGGCCGAGACCACGCCCTGACCGCCCCTGCCGTGAATGCGCACCTGGAACATGGTTGCCCCCCAGCCTGTTAGGCCATGGCCGTGAGACTCATTTCTTTTCCGCGCCGGTGCCGTAATTGAGCATGTAGGCAATCGCGTTGCGCAACTCGGTGTCGCTGACATCGGCCATGCCGCCGCGCGCCGGCATGCCGCCGTGCCCGCGTATGGCCGAGCGCGTGACGTTATCCAAGCCCTGGCTGACCCGCGGTATCCAGGCTTGCCGGTCGCCGATTTTCGGCGCCCCGCCCGTGCCGTTTTCATGGCAGCGGTAGCACTGCATTTCAACAATCTGCCTGCCGCTGCGCTCTTTTGCCATGTCCTTGGGACTCGCAGGTTCGGTCCACTTGCCGCCGGACTGGTTGACCATGTAGGTCACGGCACGGCCGATTTCCAGGTCGGTCAGGGTCGCGTCGCCGCCGTGCCCGGGCATTTTGCGAATACCGCCGATGGCTTCCTTGGTCAGGCTGGACAGGCCTTGCTTGGAGCGTGCGCTCCAGGCCTTGACGTCACCGATCTTCGGCGCGCCGTTGGCGCCGCTGGCGTGACAGGAGGCGCAGGTGGCATCGACCACCTGCTTGCCGCTGCGATCGCCGGCCTTGGGGGCCGCCGCTTGCTGTGCCGCCGCCTGTTGTGCCCCAAGGGGCAAGGCAAAGGCAAGCATCGCCACCACCGCCACCTGCCGCCATACGCCGGGCATCTTGTCACTCATGATCATTCCTCCTTTGTTTGCGCTCTAACAACACGCTCTACAAATACACCGCCACGCGCCGCGCGTCTTGACATGGATCAAGCCGTCAGTGTCCTCCCGAAAAACCCTGCAGGAACCCGGCCAGCACGAACACCAGCAAGGTCAGGCCGACGATGATCAGCACGGTGCCCAGGATCTTCGCCCCCAGAGTCATCGGTTGGGACGGCGCATCGACGAGGTGCTTCTCCAGTTCCCCCGAATCGAGCAGTCGCTGGTACTGCACGCCGTGCTCGTGGCGGAAGGCCTCCAGCGTCATGGTGCCGGTGAACATGACGATATCAAGCGGAAACTTGTCCGGCCGGAAGTGGTTGTTGAAAAAGTGCACGGTGAACAGGAACACCACCGCGAGGAAGGCCTCCTCGCCATGGAAGATCGCGGCGATGTTGAACACCCAGCCAGGCAGGAAGGAAGCCGTCAGGTTGGGCAGCCACATCATCAGGCCGCTCACGCCGATGATGGTCACACCCCAGAACGGCGCCCAGTAGTCGAACTTCTCCCAGTAGGTCCAGCGGTCGAATATCGGCCGCGTGCCCTTGCCGATGAACCAAGTGAACATCGCAATAATGTCCTTGAGGTCCTGCAGGCCGGGTATCAACGAATCGGAGCCGAAAATACGAAAGTTTTTCCAGTTGCGCGCCAGGCGCAGCGCCACATAGCCCAGGTGCCAGAAAAACACCCCGGCAAAGACCACGGCAGCCACGCGGTGGATAATCGCCGCCGTCTGCGGGCCACCCAGCAGCTTCATCACCGCCGGTGCCCAGCTGCTTTCCGGATAAAACACCGGCATGCCGGTGAGGGTCAGCACCATCAGGCTTAGCGCGAAGCTCAGATGGGCCACGCGCCAGGTCGCGCTAAAGCGCTGGAAATGCTTGCCTGTCGTCCCGGTTGGCAAGGCGCTAGCCAGCACCTGCGGCCGCGATTTGCGCTCGCTGCGCTCCTTGTATTCGCGGTAAAACCACATGGCCGTATGCAGCCAGAAGAAGGCAAAGGTGCCGACCAGCAGGCCGACCATCATTTTTTGCGCCAACCAGATCATCGGGTAACGGGCAAAGTCGCGCGCGTCGCCGTGCGGTGCAAAGGTGGCAAAGCCCTCGCTGGCGTTGATGTGGCACTTCTGGCAGGTTTCGAGGCGGTTCTTGCGGTGCACCGACGACGCAGGATCGCCGACGCGCTGGATGCCGTGACTGCCATGGCAGTCAAAGCACTTGGCCGTATTGGCGTAACCGAGGGCGTTGATCTGGCCGTGATAGGTTTCGGTATAAGTCCTGAGCATGTCCTTGTGGCAACTGCCGCAGCTCTTGGTGATGGTCAGCCGCGCGACATCGCCCGTCGGGTCCTGCACCGCATGGGGCTTGTGGCAGTCGGAGCAGACCGCCGCTGCGGGGTTGCCTTTTTCCAGGGCCTCGCGCCCGTGCACCGAAGTCGCATATTCGTCACGCTGCTTGGCGTGGCAGGTGCCGCAAAGCTCGGGAATGCCCTTGCGCTGTGCGGCGCGGGCCGGGCTGCCCTCGGCCGGGATATTCTTGTGCGGAACATCGGTGATGGCGGTATGGCAGGAAACACACTCCAACTTCCCGTGCGAGCTGGCGCCGAATTTATCCTGCGCCACATGCAGCGGGCGCTCCTTCCCGCCGGCTCCCGGCGCGGAGAAGCCCGCATTGCCGTGACACGCGAGACAGGTGTCGTTATCCGGTTTGTCGGTTGCCGCTGTGCTTGCGACTGGGGCGACGGCGCCAGCCGGCGCATCGGCGGCCCCCGCAGACAGCGCACCGAGACTGCTTATGGCAAGCAGGCAAGCTGTCACCCTCAATAAAGCCGATCCCGGAATTCGCATCATGTTGTCTTTTCCCCTGCAACATTGAAAACGGAGCACTGCAAACGCCGCCCTTTTTTATAGGATGCTGGCATCACCTTGCCAGCTGGCAAGCACGAGTTTCACCACACCAATACCGGTCGCAGAACAACTGACTGCAGGGTAGTCCAGCGCGCAGCGGCCTGTTTGCGCCAGATCAACAATTGCTCACGCGATGAAATTACTGTCGAAAGACCCCCGCGGCCTGCGCCGGGTGCAGGCCGCGGGGAAACATCGCTACAGCGTAAGAATCCACTTTGTCATGGTCTTTACGTCGTCATCACCGGCCTTGACCTTGGGGTGCCCCTTGGCGCTGATGATCTTGGCGCTGATCGTTGCTTCGGCATCGGCCTTGCCCTTGTTTGCGGTGGCTATCGTCTTGAATCCCGGCCCGACCTTCTTGGTGGTATCCAGTGCGTGGCAGCCGAGGCAGCCGCTGCTCTTGGCCAGCGCCTCGGATGCGCCCGCCGCCCCCGCTCCAAAAACGCCAATGGCCAGGACGGCCGCAATCGCTATGGTTTTCATATGCGCTCCTTGGTTGAAGTTCCGTTGAAAAATATTCTTCCCTTCCAGGCAACATCCTACTCTAGGCATAACTCTCATAGCGCGGGTCGTACATGTGCGACTTGATGTCGGCCTGGATGTCCACCGGACGCGGTTTGCCGGCCAGATCGCGCTCGTAGGCAATCGTCGCAACCGACGCGGCAATCGCCGCCGACACCTCGCGGATTCGCGCCAGCGCCGGGTACAGGCTGCCCTGTGCCAGGTCCGCTTCGCTCACCTGCGCTGCCAGCGTGTGCGCTGCGGCAAGGAACATCTCGTCGGTGACGCGCCGCGTGCGGCTGACTATCGCGCCAAGGCCGACGCCGGGGAAAATATAGGAGTTGTTGCCCTGGCGCGGCACATAGGTGCGCCCGGCCAGCGTTACCGGGTCGAAGGGGCTGCCGCAGGCAAACAAGGCCTTGCCGCCGGTGCCCTCGTAGGCCTGCTGTGCCGTGCATTCGGACTTGGACGTCGGGTTGGACAGCGCGAACACGATGGGTTGCGCATTGATCCGCGCCATGTCGGCGAGCACCTCCTTGGTAAAGGTGCCGCCCACCGCGGCCACACCGATGATCGCCGTCGGTTTGAGTGCGCGCACCGCTGCCGGGAATTCGGCGACAGGCGCATGTTCATGTGCGTAGGGTTTCTTTTGCGCGGCAAGATCGCCGCGGCTTTTGACCACCAGCCCCTTGGAATCGACCAGCCAGCAGCACTGCCGCGCCACGCCCTCGGCGACACCTTGCGCGACCATGGCCGCGACCACCAAGTCGGCAATGCCGGTCGCCGCCTCACCCGCGCCGAGAAACAGCAGGCGCTGGTCCTGCAATTTGCCGCCGGTGATACGCAAGGCCGACAAAAGCCCGGTGAGCACCACCGCCGCCGTGCCCTGGATGTCATCGTTAAAGGTGCAGATGCGGTCGCGGTATTTGGCCAGAAGGCGAAAAGCGTTGTGGTTGGCAAAGTCCTCAAACTGGATCAGCACACCGGTAAACACCTCGTTCGCGGCGGTGACAAACTCCTCGATCAGCTCGTCGTAGGCGGCGCCGGTAATGCGCCGCTGCTTGAGGCCGACGTAATAAGGATCATTGAGCAGCGTCTCATTATTGGTACCGACATCGATGGTCACCGGCAGGCACAACCGCGGGTTCACGCCGGCACAGGCCGTATAAAGCGAGAGCTTGCCCACCGGGATGCCCATGCCGTTGGCGCCCTGGTCGCCAAGGCCAAGAATGCGCTCACCGTCGGTAACGACAATGATGCCGGCCTGGTAGGGCCAGTTGGCGAGTATGGACTTGATGCGGCCACGGTCGGCGGCGCTGATGAACATGCCGCGCGGGCGCTGAAAAATCTGCCCGAAGCGCTGGCACGCAAGCCCGACGGTGGGCGTGTAAATGAGCGGCTGTATTTCATCGACGTTTTCGCAGATGGTGCGAAAGAACAGCGCCTCGTTACGATCGTGCAGCGCGTTAAGGGCTATAAAGCGGTCGAGCGGATCGGGCATTTGCCGCAGGTTCATCAGAATGCGGCCCATCTGCTCTTCCTGGGTATGAATATGCGGCGGCAACAGGCCGCGCAAACCCAGCGCGTCACGCTCGGCCGCGGTAAACGCCGTGCCCTTGTTGAGCAGCGGATCGTGCAGCAAATCGGTGCCGCGCGGCATAGCGGAAGCGTCACGCTTCCCGGGCTTGCTATTCATGCTTCCTCCTCTACACAGATACGGATCGGCGCGAATACTCCCCTCGTTCATACGCACAGACGGTGCCGCCTACCCTAGCAAGCCGGCCAATACCGGTTTTGATGCAGATCAAGCCTGACCGGCGCTAGCCCTCAGCGCCACCGATGGTCCGGCCAAAAGCCTCAACCTGATTCCAGTCGGTAAAGTCCACCACCGCCTGCGGATCGGTCGGCCCGCCGGTGACCAACATGATCAGCCTGATCATCAGGCGGTCAAAAAAACCGTAACGCGGGTAATCGATCTTGCCGGCAAAAACAGCCAGTTGCGCCGGCCGCCATGACACCTTGCGCAAAAAGGCCTGCATATAGGCATTTGTCCCGGGCTTGCTGTTCTTGGGCTTGCGCGCGGCCACGCTTACTGAAAAAAAAGCACCGGGTCGGGCATTCAGGATGCCGGCGTTGCGATTGATGAATTCAATCAACTGCCGGCTGTGCCTGCCGTAACGGATGCTCGCACCGATCACAATGCGTTCAAAACCCGCCATTTCGGCGCCGGGGAAGGAAGAAAAGCCGGCCAGCGTTACCGTGTGCCCGAGCGCCTCAATCACCGTCCGCAGCCGCTCGCAAATCTCCACTGTATGGCCGTCGGTGGTCGAATAAAGAATGAGTATTCTGGACATGCTTTAGCGCGCTTTGCGTGTCGCTCCGCCGTGTTTGTGCCGGCGGCAACGCTGCGCGTACCGTCGCACTCGCTACGCTACAACGCTTCCCCGCCGGACCGTTGACCTGGATCAAGCACAAGAGGAAGGCACCACGAACACAGACTAATGGCTGGAAACCCGCGTCCATAGCGGCTTTCCAGCCATTCACTTCCGGGGAAACGGGTTCAGGCGGCGAGCAAAAAGTCTTTTACGATGGCAATCTGGTCGGCGTGCATCAGCGTCGGCGCATGCCCTATACCGGCCAGCTCGGCGGTTTTTGCCCTGGGACCGCGTGCCGCCATCTGCGCCAGGGTGTCGCGCGTCAGCAGATCGGACTGCTCGCCGCGTATGACCAGCGTCGGGCAGGTGATGGCGTCCCAGAAATTCCACAATTCCATGTCTTTGTGCGGCGCACTGACGTTAAAAGGCACGGCGATGGCCGGGTCGTAGTGCATGCGATAGCTGCCGTCGGCCTCGCGCCGCACCACGTGCTCGGTCAAAAAACGCCATTGCGCGTCGCTGTGCGGACCAAACGGCGCGCTGACCATGCGCACCAGCTGCTCGGCCGCTTCTATCGAAGGCAGGCGCGGCGCCTTGCCGACATAGGTGCCGATGCGCTCGAGTGACACAGCGGTCACCACCGGACCAACATCGTTGAGCACCATGCGGCTTACCGGCGTCTCGGGCAGCGCGGTGAGCATCATGCCGATCAGCCCACCCATGGAGGTGCCGACCCAGTGCACCGTCGCCACATCGAGGCGGGCGATGAGCGTGACCATGTCGGCGGCGTAATGGGGAATGGCGTATTCCATCGGGTTTTTCAGCCAGTCGCTGTCGCCGCGCCCGGCCACGTCGGGACAGATCACGCGATAGTCACGCGATAATTCGGCGGCAAGGGCGTCAAAGTCGCGCGCGCAGCGGGTGAGGCCGTGCACGCATACCACCACGCGCGGATTGGCGGCGTTGCCCCACTCCATGTAGGCCATGCGATGCAGGCCCGAGGGACTGGCGCACTGCACTGATTTTTTGCGAAAGGCTTCTGTCATGATTTCAGTTCCGTTTTTCCTAAGGAAGCTCTCATTAAGTCCGTCATTCCCGCGAAAGCGGGAATCCATTTTGACTCAATGAATCCATGCTTTAGGTCAAGGTGGATTCCCGCTTTCGCGGGAATGACGATTTACTGACTTAATCAGAGCTTCCCTCAATGCGCTACGATCCAGCAGCGCAGCAGCAGATCGCGCGCTTCAATCACCTCGGGCCGCACCGAGGCGAAGACATAGCCGCCCTCGGGCAAGGCCTGCATGACCGTGCGCAATTTGACCGAGCGCACGTTGGCTTCGTGCGTGGCGAGGCCGTACTGCTCGTAGCGCTGGCGCTCGACTATGGTCTCCTCGGCCGGGCTCGCGGCAAACCAGATCCATTCGTCACAAAGGCTGCCGGCGAGCCGTTCGAGTTCCTTGCGCATGCCCGCCTCGATTGGCGTCCGTTCTCCAAGCTCCTGGTACTGCGCATGGCCACCCTCAACCCGCCAGCGCTCGGCCCATTCATCCTCCATGCCGTCGCTGGCGCTCAAGGTCAGCGCGTCGCCATCGCGACTGATGTAAAACCAGGCATGCTGGTCGGCGCTGAGCACGTAGCCGATTAATTCATCATTGCGCCAGCCGCGCGCCACCAGCGCCAGCCGCAGTTCCCCGCCGGCCACCACCTGCAGGTCGTAACAAGCCATGCCCTTGTCGACCATCGCGCCCGCTTCGGCCGCCTGCTGCGTGACATTGCCGTTCTGGATGGTTGCAATACCCTTCTGGCCTTCGGCCGGCCGCTCCCATTCGATGTGCACCAGCAAGTCGGGGAACTCGATTGAGCTCTCGACAAACGCCGGAAACGGCACACCGCCCTTGAGCCTGAAGCGCCAGTCGAGGCGGTCCATGGTGTGCAGTTCACGGTAGTCGTCCACCTGCCCTTCATCCAGCAGTTCGCGCACCCGAAGGCGATAGGCTTGCAGCGATACGGGATCACCGTCAACGGTGACGGCGGCGGAAAAGGTCACTGACAAAATACTTCCTTGTCGCGGTGGGTGAAAAGCAGCGGTCGAGTATAGCAAAGCAGCTTTACGCACCCACCGCGCCAGCCCGGTTCGCACCAAGACTAGGCCACCGGCACACAATTGGTGCGCTGAAATTGCGTCCTCCCCGACCGTCAGGGGGTTTGCGTCAATTTATCAATCACTTGACCCCATGCACCTGTGTGTGGCACAGGCATTGCTAATGTTAAACTGGACACCCATCGCCGCCTCGCACCCAATGTGTAATCAACATAAAGCCGCATAGTCCCTCTCACCACCCCATGGCGCAAAAACAATCCCAGAGCGGCAAACCGTCGGGCTTTTACGACGAAATGCGCATCCAAGACGGCGGGGTGCGCCCGCCTTACCGCATCTACGACGAATGGCTGCAGGCCATGCCGCCGGAGCAAATCGCGCAAAAGCGCACCGAGGCGGAACTGCTGTTCCACCGTGTCGGCATCACCTTTGCCGTTTATGGCGAGGATTCGGGCACGGAACGGCTGATTCCCTTTGACATCATTCCGCGCGTGCTCTCGGCGGGAGAGTGGCGCACCCTCGAAGCCGGGCTGAAGCAGCGCCTGCGCGCCCTCAACCTGTTCCTCAACGACGTCTATCACAACCAGGACATCCTCAAGGCCGGCATTGTCCCCGCCGAGAAAGTCCTCAACAATTCGCAATTCCGGCCGCAAATGCAGGGGCTCAATGTGCCCGGCGGCGTCTATGCACATATCGCCGGGGTGGACATTGTGCGCGCCGGTGAAGGCGAGTTCTTTGTGCTCGAGGACAACCTGCGCGTGCCATCGGGCGTGTCCTACATGCTCGAGAACCGCAAGATGATGATGCGGCTGTTTCCGGAACTGTTCGCGCGCCACGCCATCGCGCCGGTGGAGCATTACCCCGACATGCTGCTGGAGAACCTTCGCGCGGTGGCCCCGGCCGGCGCGAGCAACCCCACCGTGGTGCTGCTCACCCCCGGCTCCTTCAATTCGGCCTACTTCGAGCACACCTTCCTCGCACAGCAAATGGGCATAGAGCTCGTAGAGGGCCAGGACATGTTCGTGCGCGACGAAACGGTGTACATGCGCACCACCCGCGGACCGCAACGGGTGGACGTGATCTACCGCCGCGTCGATGATGATTTTCTCGACCCGCTGGCGTTTCGCGAAGACTCCATTCTGGGCGTGCCCGGGCTGTTCTCGGCCTACAAGGCCGGCCGCGTGACCCTCGCCAACGCCATCGGCACCGGCGTCGCCGACGACAAGTCGATGTACATACACGTGCCCGACATGATCCAGTTCTACCTCGGCGAAAAACCCATCCTCAACAACGTGCCGACCTACGAGCTGCGCAAAAAAGACGACTATGCCTACGTACTCGAGCACCTGGCCGAACTGGTGGTCAAGGAGGTGCACGGCGCCGGCGGCTACGGCATGCTGGTCGGCCCGGCCTCGAGTGCCGCGCAACTGGCGGATTTTCGCCAGCGCATCATTGCCTCGCCGGAGAAATACATCGCCCAGCCGACGCTGTCGCTGTCGACCTGCCCGACCTTTGTTGAAAAAGGCATCGCCCCGCGCCACCTTGACCTGCGCCCCTTTGTGCTCTCGGGCAAGGGCAACAACATTGTGCCCGGCGGCCTCACCCGCGTGGCCCTTGCCGAGGGTTCGCTGGTCGTCAACTCGTCGCAGGGCGGCGGCACCAAGGACACCTGGGTGCTGGAGCATTGAAACAGTGAAGGAGTGAAAGGTGAAAGGTGAAATGCAAAATCGCGGCAATGAAAGCGGGAACGGGGACGCAATCCTCGTCCTGTCGGCCGGCCGCTCATCGCTCATCCTTCACGCCGCGCCCTTCACTTTTCACTTTTCACTTTTCACCGCACTTTTCACTGCCGTGCGACGATGCTAAGCCGCACCGCCAACGACTTGTTCTGGATGTCGCGCCACGTCGAGCGCGCGGAGAACGCCGCGCGCATGCTCGACATCACCTACCGCATGTCGCTGCTGCCCTACCGCATCCTCGACCAGGGCGAAAAATGGGCCGAGCCCTGGTCGCTGCCGCTGGTCTACACCGGTCTTGCCACCGGTTACTACGAGCGCCACAAGGAACTCACCGCCGAGGACGTGATCGACTACATGGTGCTCGATGCAACCAACCCCTCGAGCATCATCGCCTCGCTGCAAATGGCGCGCGAAAATGCCCGCGCCCAGCGCGGTGCGCTCACTTCCGAGATGTGGGAAAGCCTCAACACCACCTGGCTGGAAATCCGCAATACCACCTACTCAAAACTGCAAAAACGCGGCATCGGCGAGTTTTTCGAATGGGTGAAAATGCGCTCGCACCTGTTTCGCGGCGTCACCTTCGGCACCATGCTGCGCGACGAGGGCTATCGCTTCATCCGCCTCGCCACCTTCATGGAACGCGCCGACAACACCGCGCGCATCCTCGACGTGAAATACCACACGCTGCTGCCCACGGTGGCCGATGTCGGCGGCGCGGTCGATTATTACCAGTGGGGCGCGCTCTTACGCTCGGTCTCGGCCTTCGAGTCCTACCGCAAGATCTACCGCGACGTCATCACGCCCTTGCGCGTGGCCGAGCTGCTGATACTGCGAGAGGACGTGCCGCGCTCGCTGCACCACTGCATGAACGCCATCTACGAAATCTTCACCGAACTGTCGGACACCGCCAGCCAGGAGCCCGAACGCCTCGCCGGCGAGATGCACGCCAGTTTGCATTACGGCCGTACCGAAAAAATCATGGAACAAGGCCTGCACGAGTACCTGATGGAGTTTGTGGAAAAAATGGATGCGCTCAATGGCGAGGTCAACCGCCACTTCCTCGCCCCAGCCTATGAATAAAGCACAAGCCATTGTTTAACCAATGCTTTATTGCCGGTTGCCGGGCTGTTCTGCATCCTCTATGCTTTGACCTTCCCGCAACAGCACAATAACCACAATTACAATGACTTACTGCGTAGGCATTATTCTGGATTCTGGCCTGGTTTTCGCCTCCGACTCCCGCACCAACGCCGGCATCGACCAGGTTTCGACCTTTCGTAAAATGCGCATTGTCGAGCGGCCGGGCGACCGTGTAATCGTGGTGATGAGTTCGGGCAATCTTTCGGTCACGCAGTCGGCCATCAACCTGATGGAACAAAAGGCGCGCAAGAACGACGGTTCGGTGAACCTGTTCAACGCGCAGTCGATGTTTGAGATCGCCGGCCTGCTGGGCGACTGCCTGCGCGAAGTGCGCGAGCGCGACGCCCCCTACCTTGCCCAGCACAACATCGATTCGAGCGCCTCTTTCATCATCGGCGGCCAGGTCGCCGGCGACATACCGCGTCTCTACCTGATCTATTCGGAGGGCAATTACATCGAGGCGACGCAGGAAACGCCGTTTTTCCAGATCGGCGAAACCAAGTACGGCAAGCCCATCATCGACCGCGTCATCAAACCCTCCTCCAATCTGGTCGAGGCGAGCAAGTGCGTGCTGGTGTCCTTTGACTCGACCATGCGCTCCAATGTCTCGGTCGGCCTGCCCATAGACCTCGTCAATTACGAAAACAACAGCCTGAAAATCGGCCTGCAGCGGCGCATCACCGAGAACGACGCCTACTTCAGCATGATCCACACGCAATGGGGCGAAGGCCTGCGCCGCGTGTTCGCGCAATTGCCCGACCCGTACTGGGACGAGAGCACCGCGGCGCCGGCGCTGCAGCAACAGCACGGACAGATTTTCAAGTGACACGGCCGGCGCCGCAACAGCACGTCTAACCGGTCCGGCTTTGCCTCCCCGCCCTTTTTAGCCCCTGCAATGTCTATCCGCATCGCGCTCAACCACCGCAGCCATTACACCTTTGACCGCGGTGTCGCGGTGTCGCCGCATGAAGTAAGGCTGCGTCCGGCACCGCACTGCCGCACGCCCATACTCAGTTACTCGCTCACCGTGCTGCCGGAAAAGCACTTCATCAACTGGCAGCAGGACGCCTACGGCAATTACGTCGCCCGCCTGGTGTTCCCGGAAAAGACAAACGAACTGTGTATCGAGGTGGACCTCGTCGCCGACCTGACGGTCATCAACCCCTTTGATTTTTTCGTAGAGTCCTACGCCGA
>CAMAWC010000003.1 GCA_945861875.1 Bordetella parapertussis | reverse complement strand
CTGAAAGCAGATTCCTCAGCCTTCGGCTTCGGAATGACAAGTCTCGAGATATGGGGAATTGCCTGCGATGCAAGTGTTGGCATTCAGAAAAATAACCATATACAGCTTACAATCGAAAAAATTGTCACCACCATGCCGCGCAAGTACTTTCGCAAATACCTTCCCGACCACGAATCGATTCGTGAAAACCGCTATGTGCGCTGGTTCGGGCCGCTGCTGCACCATCCCAACCTGTGGCATCTCAACCGCCGTTCGGTCTCAGGAGGCGTTGCCATCGGCCTGTTCGCCGGATTGATTCCCGGGCCGCTGCAAATGATCACCGCGGCATTGCTGGCGGTGCCGCTGCGCGTCAACCTGCCGGTGGCGCTGATCACCACGCTCTACACCAACCCGTTTTCCATCGGCCCGCTGTATCTGCTGGCCTATGAATACGGCCGCCTGCTCATCGGCGAAGGAGTGATGGCGCCGGACCTGCCGCCGGATATCGACTGGGCCCACCTGTGGTCCTGGCTGCAGGCCTTTGGCGGCTGGATGCTGGCGCTTGGCAAGCCGCTGGCTGTCGGACTGGCGGCGCTTGCCCTGACCCTGGCACTGGCCGGCTATGTGCTGGTTCAGGCCGGATGGCGCATCCAGGTGCGGCTGGCGTGGCGCGAGCGCGCCCGCCGGCGTGCGGCAAAGACTGGGGGAGGGTCGTAATGCCGCACAAGCGCACCGTCGTACACAGCCTGTACGAGAACTTCGCCGGCCCGCTCGCCGCGCTGGTACTGATGCATGCGGTGGGCACCATAGGCTATCGCATCATCGGCGGGGCCAAGTACAGCCTGCTCGACTGCCTTTACATGACCTTCATCACCATCGCCACCATCGGCTATGGTGAGGTGGTCGATGTGTCGCACAGTGTGCCCGGGCGGCTTTTCACCATGTTCATCGGCACCGTCGGCATCGGCCTGGTCTATTACATGCTCGCCAGGATGACCATGTTCCTGGTGGCCGGGGAAATCAACGTTGCAATGCGGAGAAGGAAAATGCTCAAACGAATCGGTGCGCTAACCCAGCATTACATTGTCTGCGGCGTCGGCCGTGTCGGCTCCAACGTCGCCCACGAGCTGTCCATCACCGACCGCCCCTACGTGATCATCGATACCGATCTCGCCAATATCGAGAAACACCGCGATCGCTTTCCCGATGCGATGTGGCTGCAGGGTGATGCGAGCGAGGACGATGTGCTCAAGCTCGCCGGCATAGAGCACGCCGCGGGGGTGTTCGCCATTACCGGGGATGACAGCAAGAACCTTGTCATCACGCTATCGGCCAAGCAGCTCAATGCCGTGCCGCGTGTGGTGGCACGCTGCCATGACGTCAACTACATCGACAAGATCCGCAAGGTCGGCGCCGACGCCATTGTCTCGCCCGACTTTACCGGCGGCATGCGCATCGTCTCCTCCATGGTGCGGCCGCACGTGGTCGGTTTTCTCGATGAAATGCTGCGCTCGGACAACACCCTGCGGGTCGAGGAGGTGCATGTGCCGAATGGGGCGCCCGACCGCACCCTCACCGCCCTCGGCCTCGCCCACCGCGAATTCATCATCCTCGCGGTGCGTTCGGGCGAGCGCTGGCACTTCAACCCCGAGGGCAGCCACACCGTGCGCGGCAGTGATACGCTGATCGCCATGGCCACCCCGCATGGCCGCGCCCTGTTGGAAAAGGTCTTTGCCGGCTGATTTACCGGGGAAAACACGCCCAATCGCCCATTTGATCCTGGTCAACCCGCCGTTCTCGGGTGCGCGTAGATTGAGCTTGGAATTTGCCTGCCGCGCGGGGTTTGCATCAGGTAACGCGCGTAATTTTCGTTTGGGAGAAATGCCATGAGCTACAAAAGCCTGGTCGTCCACCTCGACAGCGACAGCCGTTGCGCCGACCGCACGTATATTGCAACGCAACTTGCACTTCAATATGGTGCCCACCTCACCGGCGTCTATCTGATACACCAACCCGAAGTCCCTTCGGCCATACGCGCCGAACTTGGCGCGGACTTCCTGCTCGAGCGCTACCAGCAATGGCGCGGTGGGCAGATCGACGAAGTAAAGTCAAAATATGAGGAACTGTGCGCCCGCGCCGGCCTTGCCGGCGCCGAGTTCCGCCTGGTCGAAAACCAGCCCGAGGACGCCATCGCGGTGCACGCCCGCTACGCCGACCTGCTCATTCTCGGCCAGGACCTCGCCAATGACGAACCGAGCATGATCACGACGGGGTTTGCCGGCAGGACCATGCTGGCCAGCGGACGGCCGGTGCTGATCCTTCCCTACGCCGGGACGTTTGAACACATCGGCAAACACGTGCTGCTGCCATGGAATGCGAGCCGTGAAGCGGCGCGCGCGGTCATCGACGGGCTGCCTTTCCTGGAACGCGCCGAAAAGGTGACGGTGCTCAGCGTCAATCCGTCCAAGACCGGCGGCCACGGCCAGCAGCCGGGGGCGGATATCGCGGTATTTCTCGCCCGCCACGGTGTGCGCGTCGAAATCGACGATAACGACGCCGGCGAGGTGGAAGTGGGCGAATGGCTGCTGTCGCGCGCCTACGACCTGGATATCGACCTGATCGTAATGGGCGGATACGGCCACTCACGCCTGCGCGAACTGGCCTTTGGCGGTGTTACCCGCACCATACTCGCGGAAATGACCGTGCCGGTCTTGATGTCGCACTGATTGGAGGCAATGCGGGGAGGCAATGCGGGGAGGCAATGCAGGGAGGCAATGCAGGGAGTCAATGCGGGACGCCATCGCGGCACTTGGGCCACGTGCTAAAGTCGGCGGGTGATCGAATGATTGCCCGCGTCAATGCCCGTCCCGCCCATCCTGTATTCCTTCCGCCGCTGCCCCTATGCCATGCGGGCGCGCTTTGCCATCGACGCAAGCGGACTGACCTGCGAACTGCGCGAGGTGGTGTTGCGCAACAAGCCACCGGAACTGCTCGCCGCATCGGCCAAGGCCACGGTACCCGTGCTGATTACCACCGACGGACGCCTCATCGACGAAAGCCTGGACATCATGCTCTGGGCGCTGCGGCAAAACGACCCGGGGCTATGGCTGGTCCCGCAGCGCGGTTCACCGGCTGCCATGCTGCAACTGGTCGCGCGCTTCGACGAAGGCTTCAAGCCTCACCTCGATCGCTACAAATATCCCGGACGTTTTCCCGGCGCCAGCGTGCAAGACCATCGCGCACAATGCGCCGCTTACCTGGACGAACTCAACGCACTATTGCGTGACAGCGCTTTTTTATCCGGCGGCCATGCCAGCCTGGCGGACTTCGCCATCGCCCCCTTCGTGCGCCAGTTCGCCCATACCGATGCAACCTGGTTTGGCACGCAAGCCTGGCCGCAAATGCAAGCCTGGCTGGCGGATTGGGAGGCTTCCGCGGCGTTTGCCCGCGTCATGCACAAATACGCGCCGTGGCGGTCCGGCACACCCGGCGCGGCCTTTCCCGCCGCGTAAAAACTAGCCCGCCTCGTACCAGCCCTTGCTGCGGTTGACCACCTTCACCACCAGCAGCATCACCGGCACCTCAATCAGCACGCCGACCACGGTGGCCAGCGCCGCGCCCGACTCAAAACCGAACAGGCTGATCGCCGCGGCAACGGCGAGTTCGAAAAAGTTGGAGGCACCGATCAGCGCCGACGGGCACGCCACCGAATGCTTTTCGCCCACCTTCTTGTTGAGCCAGTAGGCCAGCGAAGAATTGAAAAACACCTGTATCAGGATGGGTACGGCCAACAGCGCGATCACCAGCGGCTGCTCGATGATCGCCCTGCCCTGGAAGGCAAACAACAACACCAGTGTCGCCAACAGCGCGGCGATGGACCACGGGCCTATCTTCGCCATGGCGGCGTCGAACGCCGCCTGACCCTTGGCAAGCAGTATCCTCCTCAGCAGCTGCGCAAGAATGACCGGGATGACGATGTACAAGACCACCGAGGTGAACAAGGTATCCCAGGGCACGCTGATCGCCGAAATGCCCAGCAAAAACGCCACCAGCGGCGCAAAGGCGAAAATCATGATGGTGTCGTTGAGCGCCACTTGCGACAGCGTAAACAACGGGTCACCGTTGGTCAGCCGGCTCCAGACGAACACCATCGCCGTGCACGGCGCGGCGGCCAGCAGGATCAGCCCGGCGATGTAGCTGTCGAGCTGGTCGGCCGGCAAATACGGCGCAAACACATGGCGGATGAAAATCCAGGCGAGCAAGGCCATGGAAAACGGCTTGACCAGCCAGTTGATGAACAAGGTGACGCCGATGCCGCGCACATGCTCCTTCACCTGTGCCAGGGCGCCAAAATCCACCTTGACCAGCATCGGGATGATCATCACCCAGATCAGCAGTCCGACCGGTATGTTCACCTTCGCGACCTCCAGCCTGCCAACCAGCTGGAACACGTCCGGCAGGAACTGACCCAGCGCAATGCCGATGACGATGCACAAGAACACCCAGACGGTGAGATAGCGCTCAAACACGCTCATCGCCGCCCCGCCGGCCTGTTTTGCCACAACCTCACATTGAACGCTCATGATGTCTATTGCCCGCTGTCCCGCAGCCTGCCGATTTCGTCGAGTTCGCGCTTGATGGCCATGCCCTTCAGCTTTTCCAGGGGCAGGCTGGAAAACAGGGCAATGCGCCGGTTCATCAGGGAGGCGGCATGGGAAAAGGCGCGACGCTTGTCCTCATCCGTGCCTTCGACCGCGGCCGGGTCTTCTATGCCCCAGTGCGCCGACACCGGTTGACCCGGCCAGACCGGGCAGACTTCCCCCGCGGCGTTATCACACACCGTGAAGATGAAATCCATTTTCGGCGCGCCCGGCGTGGCGAATTCGTCCCAGTTCTTGCTGCGCAAATCCGCCACCTGCATGCCCTGGGCCTGGAGGAATTCGATGGCAAAGGGATTGACCCGACCGGCGGGATGACTGCCGGCGCTAAAGCCGCGAAAGCGTCCCTTGCCCAGGGTGTTGAGGATGGCTTCGGCAAGAATGCTGCGCGCCGAGTTGCCGGTGCACAGGAAAAGCACATTGAATACGCGGTCTGGCATGGATAAGCTCCCAATTGGCTCTCATAAATTCCTACTGCGTCATTCCCTGCGCAGGCGGGAATCCAGTGACTTTCGCCAAACGTCGCTGGATCCCCGCTTTCGCGGGGATGACGGACTAAACTCAGTGTCCCGACATGGCCGTTCAACTGGCACCAGATTTGTCCGTTCGACGGATTGGCGGGCGTCGATACTTTGAAATTGCCTTGGTGGCGGCCGCTGACGCCGTCACCTTGGGCAGGCAGTTGTTGCCGTTACAGCAATTCTGGGTGAGAAAGTCGAGCAGGTCGTCCATGCCGGCGTAGTCGACGGAGTAGAAAATGAAGCGGCTCTCCTGCCTCCCGCTGATCAGTCCGGCTCGGCACAAATGGGCAAGATGGAAAGACAAAGTGGCCGGCGCGAGACCGAACTTTTCGGCGATGGCCCCGGCACTCAAGCCCTCACTCCCGGCCTGCAGCAGCAGCCTGAACAAGGACAAACGAGTCTCTTGACCGAGGGCCGCAAGCCGTGCCACGACGTCTGTCGTTTTCATGTTTCTAGTATTATCGAAATGTTTAACCGCCGCAAGTTAAGGTTTTGTTACATGCGGGGGTTACGCTTCAATGCTGGTGTGTGTGATGCAGGTCCGGAACATGGGCATGACTGTGCGCAACCGCAGCATGGCTGTGCCAGTGACTGTGCGCGGCTGCCGGCATCACCTCGTGCGAATGCTCATGATGGCCGTCGCCGTGGGTGTGGGCATGTTCATGTTCCATCGGCTGGTGTTGATGCCAATGCCGGTGCCGCTCGGTAAGGTGCAGGACCACACCGATGAGGATCAGCGCAGCACCAGAGGCCAGCCAGACGGTAACGCCACGCTCGCCCAGCGCCAGCGCGGCCACGGCGCCGATAAAGGGCGCCGTGGCAAACACCGAACCGGTGCGCGCTGCACCAAAGGCACGCTGCGCAAACAGGTAAAAGCGCAGGCTCATGCCGTACGCGAACAGGCCGATCAGCAACAGCACAAGCGCCGCGTCCGGCGTGGGCAGGCTCTCCGCAAAAAGGAACGCGAACAGGATCGAACAGGCACTGCCGGCCGCCGCCTTGTAGAGCACCACGCTACCCGGATCACGCTCGGCAAGCGGCCGGGAGAGTGTGTTGTCCACGCCCCAGGCGAGGGTCGCACCGATTACCGCCAGAAAACCGAGCAAACCAAGCTCGCCCGCATGGGCGCTGTCATAAGCGAGCAATAGGCCGCCGGTTGAAATCAGTATTACTGCGGCAATGACGCGGCGCCCCAGATGCTCCCGATAAAATATTGCCGCCAGCACTGCGGTGAAAACCGCCTCGAGTGTCAGGGCCAGCGACCCCGACAACGCGCTGGTGCGTTGCAGGCCCCAGGCGAGCGCAAACGGTGCGAACGCCCCGCCGAACAAGGCCATCATGCCGAGACGCGGCCAATCGGACCGTCGCACCGCCGCTTCCTTCGCCACGCCGGACCGCCATAAAAATCCGGCACAAGCCGCGCCGACATATAACAGCGCGGCCGTGGTCCACGGCCCGGTGGCGATGCCGAAATGCCGGATTAGCGGCGCCGACAAACCGAATAAAGCCGCCGCCAATAAAGCCAGGGTTGCGCCGCGCAATGCCGGGGAGTTCTTCATGGCTGATTTGACTGGGCAGCGCCTAGACGCCAGAGTGAGGTCATTTCGGCCTTGCGCGCGGCATGCAGCGGGTCGGATGCATCGGACGCGCGCGGGTGATGCGGCTTCATGTCGGACTTGCCCAGCACCTTCAGCCCGGCCGCTGCGATCAGCGTCAGCAAACCCTCGCGCGTGCGCAGTCCGAGGTGTTCGGCCAGGTCGGACAGGATCAACCAGCCCTCCCCGCCGGGCTCGAGGTGCGCGGCAAGGCCGCTGAGGAAGGCGCGCAGCATGCGGCTGTCCGGGTCGAAAATCGCATGCTCCAGCGGCGAACTGGGGCGGGCCGGCACCCACGGTGGATTGCAGACAACAAGCGGTGCGCGTCCGGGCGGGAACATGTCGGTCTGCACCACCTCGACGTGATCGGCAAGGCCGAGGCGGGCGATGTTTTCGAGTGCACAGGCGATGGCCCGCGCGTCCTGGTCGGTGGCAACGACACGCGCCACGCCGCGATGCGCCAGCAACGCAGCGAGCACGCCGGTGCCGGTGCCGATATCGAAGGCCAGACTGTCCGCGCCCCGGGTCAACAGCGTCTCGGGCAGCGGTGCCGCCGCAACCAATGTGATGTATTCGCCGCGCACCGGCGAGAACACGCCGTAATGCGGATGAATGCGTCCGCCCAGGGCCGCGATCTCCACACCCTTTTTGCGCCATTCGTGCGCGCCGGTCAGACCCAGCAGTTCGCGCAGCGAGGCAACTGACGCCTGGCCGCCTTGTTCTGCAGGTCCCCAGCCCTCGGCAAAGGCATCGTGCATGTCCGGCGCACGGCGCAGCGGGATGCTGTAGTCCGCCTCGACCGGAATCAGCAGGGAGCCGAGCACGCGTGCACGTTGTGACTGCGCAAGACGATGCTGGTTGAAAGCTTCGGCAAGCGAAGCCGGAGCTTGCTGTTTCTTGCGCGGCTTGGCATCGGCGCGCCGCGCCATCGCCTGCAACAGTTGCCGCGCATTCTGGAAGTCGCCGCGCCACAACAAGGCCGTGCCCTCGCAGGCGAGACGGTAGGCCGCATCCGCGGTCATGCTGTTGTCCTCGGCGACGATCACCTTGCGCGGCGGCGGCGCACCGCCTTCGGAACGCCAGCGCGCGGTGCGTGCCTCCCCCGCTTCGGTCCAACTGATGAGTGGAGGCGCGCTCAAAGGTTCATGTGGCGCACCGCTTTGCGCATTCCTTCAACCCGCCTGCTTTGCGCCGGCGCGCTTCTGGCGCAACTCGGCCAGGTGCGGATATTTTTCCGTCAGCAGCGAGCCGTGGTAGTAAGTCGCTTTAAACGCCGGATGGGCGCGAATATGCTCATACCAGCGCGCCACGGCCGGCTTGTCGGCCCAGCTGGCGTTGAGGTTGATGTCGTCCATGCGCACGATCACCGGCATCACTGCGATATCGGCGAGCGTGGGTTGGGCGCCCATCAGCCAGGGGCCACCGCTCTGGGCCAGCCACTCGTTCATGCGCACCACGGTGCGGTCAAGGCGATCGAGCGCCTGTTCCATGTCCTTTGCCGGAAAGCCGCTGCGCCCCATGCTCAACAGGAATTCCTTGCGCAAGGGCTTGGAATTGGCGAGGGCGATGAATTCCTCCTCGCTCATTTTCTGGAAATGCGGCAGGAAGGCAAGGTTGTACGAGGGCACGCGTATCGCCGGCGCGGGAATCTCGTCAATGTAACGCATCATCCAGCGCATGCGCGCACGCTCGACCGGATCTTGGGGCGTAAAGCACTCGCCCTGCGGCCGCGTCTCATCGAGGTACTCGATGATGACCGTAGAGTCGAGCACCGCGCGGCTGTCGTGCAGCAGCGCCGGCACCACGCCGTTGGGGTTGATCGCCAGGTAAGCCGGCTTCAGTTGCTCGCCGGAGAACAGGTCGAGCTTGTGTTCTTCAAAGGCGAGCCCCTTGGCGTTGAGCACAAAGCGCACGCGCTGGCTGCAGGTGGATTGCGGCGCGTTGTAAAGGACGAATTCGCTCACGTGGTCGGGGCCTGAAAAACAAAGGGGACCTCAGGGTAACCGCCAAGCGCGGCTGCTGGCAAGCAGCCCGCAGGGCTTGTTGCGGCAGAAGCTAACGTGAGCGTGGCGAACGTTAAGCGCGTAGCGCGGCCGTCGCCCAAACCCGCGCCAGTCGTGAATAGCACTTACTCAAGGAAACACACAATAACCTCCTTCATTCCCGCGAAAGCGGGAATCCATGGGGTTAAGTCTGTACCAAAGCGACGAACCCCATGGATTCCGGGTGCCGCTACGCGGCCCCGGAATGACGGAGGTTCGCAAATGCGAATCCCGCCGATAACTGGCATGGATTTCTAGCCCTCGCCCTCACTCAGGGCCGCACGCCCGGCGTCTCCATGGGCATGCCGCGAGCACGCCACATCAGGAACAATTCGAGCTCGACCAGTCCGGCGGAACCGTAGGCAAGGCTTTCCGAGCGCGTGCCGGTGAGGCAGTTGCGCAGCCGCCGCTGCAGCGAGCCCACACCCTGCCACTCGAGGCGGTACAGCGGGTAGCCGGTCGGATGCGCCTGCGGAATGGCATTACCGGCAAGATGGCGCCCGGCGTTGTCGTCGTGGCATTGCGCGCAGGACAGGTTGAGCTGGCCCTGGCGGCGGTTAAAGGCGTCGCGACCGGCCTGCAGAAACGGCTTGCTGCGCGCATCGGTTGCGACGGCGACGGGCATGCCGCGCGACTGGCGCCCGACGTAAGTGGCGAGGGCAAGCAGCTCGCGGCTTTCGTAGGCCAATGCCGTGGCACGCTGGTTGTCGCTGCGGCAGGCATTAATGCGCTGCTCGAGGTTGAGCAGTTTCTGGCCGGACTTGTCCGGCGCAGGATAACGCGCTGCCACGCCCTTCATGCTTGCCGCCGCATCGGCGTGGCAGTCGGCGCAAGCCTTGTCCGCCGCGCCGGACTTGCGTTTCCACAAGGCCTCGCCCTCGAGCATCCACAGCATCGCCGGATTGGCGGCGTCATCGTCCTGCATGGCGCGCGTTTCGCGACCCATGAAGTCGTAACCTGAACGGCGGCCCGAAGGCGGGTCGGTGTCGGCCGCAATCGCGCCCGCCGGGGCCGCAAGCAAGGCCGCGAGAAACACGGCGAGAAACACGGCGAGCAACAGGCGTGTCGCCCGGCCCCGGGGCGCGTCCTCAGACGACGTTGATCGCAACCGATTCGGTGACGGCAAAACCATTGTCACCAGTCCATTTGCAGGTGATGGTGCCGCTTTCGCTGGCGAGCACTGAAAACGCCAGAAAGGGGTTGGCGGCAATGGCCGGGTGCAACTGGGCGCTGAAAACCTCGGCGCCGTTGTAGCTGCAGGTGAAATCGGTGATGATGTTGCGCGGAATGGGCACGCCGGTCTGGGTGTGGCGAAAACCGGTTTCCATGTCGTGGGCGGCAAGCGCCTTGACCTCGATGATCTCACCCTTGCGTATCTGCGGGGGCAGGCTGATCAGTGCGCGGGACACTATATCTCCTCCAGACAGGCGGCGAGCGTGACCACCGCATCGGCGCTGCCCGACCAGAAGCTGCCGTCGGACATTTCGCAAATGGCCAGCACTGTCTGCGTATCGGCGAGGCGCATGCGCGTCGAAACAAGGGCGCGGCCGCAGCGCGGGCTGAGGCGGAATGTCACCACATCGGGCTGCGGGTTTTTTTCGGTGATGACGTGGATGGCCTTGACGTAGTCGGATGCGCTCATAGGGCTGTCGACACGCACCGACAGGGACACCGAGTTGCCGTTGTCCACCAGTTCAGGCAGATCCAGCTTCACCCTGCCCTTGTTGACCGCGGCACCGCCGGTAACGCGGCGGATGGCCGCGACCCTTGCCGCCAGCACTGACTGCGGTGGCGGGGCGGAGCGCGCGGGCGAAGGCGCCGACTGGGCCAGCGCGGCGGGTACACCGGCCGCAGCGAGCAACACCCCGGCGGCGGTGAGGAAGGTACGGCGCGATGCCGTGCGGTATTTTTTCCGGTTCAGGTTCATTCTTTGCGCAAAGTCTGCAGATACGCCACGACATCCTCCACCTGTTCGGCACTCAACACCGTCTTGCCGGCAAACGCCGGGGCGACGCGGGTGAGCCCCTCGGTCCTGAAATACGCCGGCATGATGCTCGTCGGATTGACCCTGCCCGAATCGACCATACGCAGGCGCAACTGCCCTTCTGACAACCGGCTGCCCGCTCCGTTCAATGGCGGCGCCAGGTTGCCCTGAAACCGCTCTTCGGGAAACGGGCCGCTATGGCATAGCAGGCACAGGCCGACATTGCGGTTGGCGACGATGGCGCGGCCGCGCTGCGCATCGCCGGCCGTGCCGGTGAGCGAAACCGCAATGGCGTCGCCAACGATCACCTGCGCCATTACCGTGCCACTGGCGGTGGCAGACAACAAAACGCACAACAGGACAAGTCGCTTCAAACGCCACCTTTGCCATAAATAACAACGCCCTCTTCCCCGTACGGAAAGAGGGCGTCGGTGCTGCGCCCGCCTAGACCATATGCAGGCCGTGGTTTTTCAGCGGGAAAGTACGATAGCGCTTGCCGGTTGCCGCAAATATGGCATTGAGCACCGCAGGCGCGGCGACGCAAATGGTCGGCTCGCCCACCCCGCCCCAGAATCCACCCGATGGCATGACAATGGACTCGACCTTGGGCATTTGCTTGATGCGCATGGAATCGTAGCTGTGGAAATTCTCCTGCTCCATGCGGCCGCCCTTGACCGTGCACTCCTGCATGAACAGCGCCGACAGGCCGTACACAAACGAACCGGCGATCTGCCGCTCGATCTGCGCCGGGTTGACGGCGTAGCCGCAGTCGGTCGCGGCGACGATGCGCCGCACCTTGACCTTGTTGCCACCCGTGACCGACACCTCGGCCATGGCCGCGACATAACTGCCATAACCCCTGAAGTGCGCAAGACCGCGGAACACGCCCTTGGGCGCCGGCTTGCCCCAGCCGCCTTTTTCCGCCACGGCATTGAGGACCGCCAGCGATTTCGGGTTGTTGGACATCAGTTTGCGGCGGAACTCCAGCGCATCCTGCCCGGCCGCGTGCGCCAGTTCATCCATGAAGCTTTCCATGAAAATGGCATTCTGGTTGATGTTCACGCCGCGCCAGAATCCAGGCGGCACATGCGGGTTGCGCATGGCGTGATCGATCGTCAGGTTACCTATGGTGTACTCAAAGGAGTGCTCGCCACCGGGCCAGAAACCCTGGAACACGTTGGGATCCTTGCCGTCTTTTTCCAGCGCCTCCGGACGCACCGCCGTCAGGATCGATTGGCCGGACAGGCGGATTTCCAGGCCGGTCAGGTTGCCGCTCGCATCCAGGCCGCCGGTCAGCTTGGCTTGCATGACGGGGTGGTACCTGCCGTGCAGCATGTCCTCTTCACGCGACCACAACAGCTTCACCGGCGTGCCCGGCATCTCCTTGGCAATCAGCACCGCCTGGGTAACGTAGTCGCTCATGCCGCGCCGGCCGAAACCACCGCCAAGATGCAGTTTGTACACATCGCACTTGGACACCGGCAGGCCCGAGGCTTCGGCGGTCGCGGCCAGTGCGGCCTCGCCGTTTTGCGTCGGGCACCACACCTCGCAACGATCCGCCGTGTACAGTGCAGTGGCGTTATTGGGCTCCATCGGCGCGTGATTCTGGTAGGGATAGGCGTAGACGGCCTCGATTTTTTTCGCCGCCCCGGCAATGGCGGCCTTGGCATCACCCTTCTTGTTGTGCACAAAAGCCTGCTCCGCGGTCAGTCCTTCTTTCAGCGTTTCGGCGATACTTGCACTCGAGACATGGCTGTTGGCGCCGCCGTCCCACTCGACGGTGATGGCATGAAGCGCGGTCTTGGCATGCCACCAGGTGTCGGCTACCACCGCGACGGCAGTGTCCCTGACGCGGACTATTTTCTTCACGCCGGGCATTTTCTCCGCCTTGCTGGCGTCAAAACTCTTCAGCTTGCCGCCAAAAATCGGGCAGTCCCTGATCGCCGCATTGAGCATACCGGGCAACTTGAGGTCGGCACTGTAGACCTGCTTGCCAGTGAGCTTGTCGGCTGTGTCCAACCGCGCGACGCCCTTGCCGATGATTTTCCAGTCCTTGGAATCCTTCAGCGGAACGTCCTTGGGCGCCTCCAGTTTTGCCGCGGCCTCGGCGACCTTGCCGTAGCTGGTCTTGCGGCCCGAGGGTGTGTGCGTAATGATGCTGTTGGCCGCCGTGCACTCGGCGACGGGCACTTTCCATTCTTCGGCTGCGGCCTGCACGAGCATCATGCGTGCCGCCGCGCCGCCCTTGCGCACATACTCGTGCGAGGTGCGGATGCCGCGACTGCCGCCCGTGCCAAAATCGCCCCAGACGCGCTTGCGCGCGACGTTGGTACCGGGCGTCGGGTATTCGGTGGTGACCTTCGACCAGTCACATTCGAGTTCCTCGGCGACCATTTGCGCGAGTCCCGTAAGCGTGCCCTGGCCCATTTCCGAGCGGGCGATGCGCACCACCACGGTATCGTCCGGGCGGATCACCACCCAGGCGTTGACCTCCGGCGTTCCATCCGCAGCATGCACAACACCGGGGCCGAAGGGAATATTCAGGCCGAGCACCAGGCCGCCGCCGACGGCGGCGCTGCTGATCATGAAGGCGCGACGGGATACGTTCGGGCCGGTAGTCTTGAGAGCGTTTGTCATGTTCTTCTCCTCAGGCCTTGGCGGCAGCGTGGATGGCCTCGCGCACCTGCTGGAAGGTGCCGCAACGGCAAATGTTGGTGATGGCTGCATCAATCTGCGCATCGGTCGGTTTGGGCGTCTTTTTCAGCAGTGCCGAAACAGCCATGAGCATGCCCGACTGGCAGTAGCCGCATTGCGGCACCTCGTTGGCGAGCCAGGCTTCCTGCACCTTGGTGAGCTTGCCGTTAACGGCGAGGCCCTCGATGGTGGTGATTTTTTTCGCACCAACGTGACCCACCCGAACGGAACAGGAGAGCACCGCCTTGCCGTCGATATGCACGGTGCAGGCGCCGCATTGTGCTACGCCGCAACCGTATTTGGTGCCGGTCAGGCCGACCTGCTCGCGAATTACCCACAACAGCGGCGTGGCCGGGTCGACCTCGACATCGATATTCTTTCCGTTGATATTCAGGCGTGCCATCAGTGATCCTCCTAGGTGAATCCAGTGTCCGGGGTACCGGTCCGTGATTGTCGCATGCAAGCGGCCGCAATATGCGCCCAGCGGGAGCCAATATACGGTGTCGAGCCCGCGCCGACAAGAGTCAAACGCGATCTCTTGCATACGTATTTCACATTCCGGAAATATTCCCGGCGCGGCTTTACCGCACCAACGGAATCGCGCATGATTTGTCCTGTACAACAGCCCAAACAGGTGTTCATCGTGCGCAAAACCGCCGCAATCCTGGTATTCGCCGCCTCCGCCGGCCTTACCGCCCTGCCATCCTTTGCCACCGGCCTTGCCACCTGCGACTCCGGCCCGAAAAGCAGCTGGCAGGCGGTAGAGACGCTGGAAAAGCAACTCAAGGAAAAAGGCTGGACCATACGCCGCATCAAGGAAGACGGTGGCTGCTACGAGGTCTATGCCCTGAACGAAAAAGGCGAACGCGTAGAGGCCTATTTTCACCCGGTCACGCTGGCCCCGGTACCGACCAAGCCGCGCTGAGCTTCCGGGATGAGCGCCGCCGCGCCCGCCGTCCTCGTCTGGCCCTGGTGGCAGCGCTCGCTGCACTGGCTGCTTGCGGCCTGCGTCATCACTGCGACCGTGACTTACGAAGGCGGGCGCATCCATGAAGCGGCCGGCTATGCCGCGCTTGCCGCCGCCCTCGCCCGCATCGCCCTGGGCTTGTTCGGCCCGAAGCATGCGCGCTTTAGCGCCTTTGTCCGGGGTTGGAGCGCTACCCGGCAATACGCCAAGGCGCTACGGCACCGGCAGGAGCCGCGCCACCTCAACCACAACCCTCTGGGTGCCTGGATGACACTGACGCTGCTGGCATTGGCCACCCTCGGCGCACTGTCCGGCTGGCTTTACACCACCGAGCGCTACTGGGGTGAAGCCTGGGTCATCAACCTGCACGCCGCGCTATGCTGGTCGTTCGTAGTATTGGTGCCGCTGCATCTGGCGGGGGTCATCCACGCCAGCCGCCGCCATGACGAGAGTCTCGTTGCTGCAATGCTCAACGGGCGCAAGCGGCCACAGAACCCCGCTGCGCCGGACCACTCACCTTAATCGCAAAGACAATCCTCGATGCGTTTGCGCTCAAAAAAAGTGTTGTCATTGCGAGCGCAGCGAAGCAATCTCGTCGCACTGGCGAGTACCCCCGCAGTACCGCACGATGGCCGCGTCGGCTGCGCCTCCTCGCAATCACGCATTTTGTGTGGATGCCGCCTATCCTGTCACACCGCCGTACCAGCCGCGCAGCCATTCGCGCGCAAGATCGCCCGCCTGCACCCCGGACTGCGCGTCGTGCTGCGCGCGCTCACCTAATCGCTGCGCCCCAAGCGCGGACAAAATATCGTCGAATTTCTTGCCGCCGAAGTTGAACGTGTTGACATAAGTCGAATCACCAAGCCCGAAGATGGCGTAGCGCAAACCGCTCAAGTCTGGGCGATGCATACAAAGCGCATCATACAAATGGCGCGCATTCTCCGGGACTTCGCCCTCGCCGTAGGTCGAGGTGCAGATGATATAGACGCCATTACGGCCGAGGCTTTCCGGCCCCAGCCCGTCCATCAACAACAATTTCACTTCACAACCGCAGTGCTCTTTCAACACCAGCTGCAAGTCTTCGGCGGCAAACTCGGCGTTGCCTGTCATCGACCCGACCAGGATGGTTATAGGCGTCATATCGTGATTGTTGTGCGGGTCCTCTACGAGGAAATACCCTTGCTTTTTAGAGAGGTGTATTTTAGTCTTTCAGGAGCGAGAAGGTGCGCTTTCCCTTCTTCCCGCCAACCCCGCCAAGGAAATTAGATGCAAACCACCGCGATGTTCGACCCGCGAACCTACGATGGAATTCGCAAGCCCGCCGTCGACGCATCAACACTGCCCCCGCACTGCTACACCTCGCCGGAGTTTTACCGTGCCGAGGTAGAGCACTTGTTCATGAAGGTGTGGAATTTCCTCGGCCGTGCCGACCGCATTCCCAAGGTTGGCGACTACTTCAGTGTGGATTACGCCGGCGTGCCGCTGATCGTGCTGCGCAACCGTGACGGCACCGTCAAGGCCTATGCCAACAGCTGCCGCCACCGCGGCGCCCGCCTCATCGACGGCGAGATGCTGCAATCGATAGCCAGCACGCGCGGACTCAAATGCCCCTACCACGGCTGGGTGTATGGCCTGGGCGGCGAATTGAAGGGCTGCCCCGGCATGGAGCAGACCACCGGCTTCGACAAGTCGCAATACGGCCTGGTGCCGGTACGCCTGGAAATGTGGGGCGGCTTCATGTTCGTCAACTTCGACGACAAGGCCGAGCCGCTGCTCAAGTACCTCGGCAACCTGCCGCAGGACCTCTGCGCCTACGACTGCGAAAACCTCGTCACCACACGCATCGTCGTGCACGAGATCGAGTGCAACTGGAAAATCCACATCGAGAACGCCATGGAAGAGTACCACCTGCCCTCGGTGCACGGCTCGACCCTCAACCTGCTCGACTTCGTCCATACCGACGTGCCCACCGAAGGCGCCTGGTTCGCCATCCGCGAAGAGCACCAGGGCACGCGCGCACTGCTCGAAGAGGACCGCAAGCACGCCTTTCCGCTGATTCCCGGCGTGCACGGCCATGCCGCAAAGGGCACCAACTACGTCTGCCTCAACCCCTCGACCATGCTGGGCATGACCATAGACTGCGTCTGGTACATCGAACTGCACCCGCTGGGGCCCACGCGTACCCGCGTCATCGTCGGCTCGTGCTTTCCCAAGGCCACCACGCAGCTCCCGGACTTTGCCGAACGCGCGAAGTATTACTACAAGCGCTGGGACAAATCGATCGCCGAGGACAATGAAATCGCCCGCATCCAGCAATCAGGCATGAATTCGCCGCTCGCGCGCCAAGGGCGCATGTCACACCATGAATACCTGATTCCGAAACTGGGCAGCTGGTGGATAGGCCACACCATCGATCGCGGCGCGGCCCTGAACCGTTGATGCGAGCCCGCCCGACACGAAAACGAACAAAGCACACTAATTAGATGGCAACCCAAAAACCGCGCATAGCGCCGGCGCACACCGCGCGGCGCATACACCTTCACTTCGACAACGACAGTTCGCTTGGTGGCGTGTTTGAGGTCACCCCGGCACGCATCAAGGCCTCGCTGGCGAAATTTCCCGGCCTGGCCAAACGCCTGCGCATCACCCTTGAGGACGACGGTCGCCGCCTCGATGAAAACCTGCGCAGCGCCGATGTATTGTTCGGCTGGCGCTTTGACCGCCGCAATCTTGCCGAACGCGCGCCTCACTTACGCTGGATTTTTGCCCCCGGCGCCGGTATCAACCATTTCCTGCCCTTCGACTGGCTGCCCGAGCGGGTGGTGTTCACCAACAACAGCGGCGTGCACGGCGAACGCGCCCACGAGTACGGCATCATGGCCATCCTGATGCTCAACAACCGCATCCCCGAAATGGTCACGCACCAGCGGCGCGGCAAGTGGCAGCAGGAGTTCAACAGCGGCATCGCCGGCAAGACACTGCTGGTGATAGGCGTGGGCAGTGTCGGCGCGGGCATTGCCAAGTGGGCCAAGCGCTTCGGCATGCACGTTATCGGCATCCGTCGCACCGGAGCACCACGGCGTTACGTCGATGAAATGCACAAGCCTGCGGCGCTGCGCAAGCTGCTGCCGCGCGCCGACTTTGTCGTCATGGCCACGCCGGCCACCTCAAATACGAAGCAAATGCTCGGGCGCAGCGAAATAGCCCTGCTCAAAAAAGGCGCCGGCCTGCTCAACTATAGCCGTGCGGCGCTGGTCGACTACGACGCCCTGCGCCGGCGCCTGGAACGCGGCGAAGTGTCGGCCATTCTCGATGTCTTTGACCCGGAACCGCTGCCGGCCGGCTCACCGCTGTGGAAAACGCCCAACCTCATCATCACGCCGCACTGCTCCTCCGACGACACCCTGAGCTACACACCCAAGACACTGGACATGCTGTTCACCCAGATGGAACGCTTCATCGCCGGGCGCAGGCTCGCCAACATCGTCAGCCGCACGCTGGAGTATTAGCTACGCCAGTTTCTCGCACGTCTCACTCGGCCGTATAAACCGGCCCCGTGCAATTATCTCGCATCACCTGCAAGAACCGAAAAGGAAAGCACGATGGCGAAAATTGCCTTGATAACGGGCGGCGGACGTGGCATCGGTGCTGCAACCGCCCTGCTGCTCGCTCAAACCGGATATGCCGTATGCGTCAATTACCGGTCAAACCAGAGCGCCGCCGATGGTGTCGTAGCGGCCATCAAGGCTGCCGGTGGAAATGCCATCGCCGTTCCCGGCGATGTGTCAGTCGAGGCCGATGTCATGCAACTATTCCAAACGGTCGACCGAGAACTTGGGACGCTTGACGCGCTTGTGAATAACGCCGGGATAATTGCACCGCAATCGCGGCTTGAAAACATCGACGGCCAGCGCATGGCGCGGATTTTCGCAACCAATGCCCTTGGCAGCATGATGTGCGCACGCGAGGCGGTCAAGCGCATGTCCACGCGCAACGGCGGCGCCGGCGGGGCGATAGTCAACACGACAACCGCCCTGACAAAGTCCGGGGCACCCAATCTGTATATTGACTATGCTGCGGCTAAAGCAGCAGTGGAGGTCATGACCATGTGTTTGGCGCGGGAAGTGGCCGCAGAAGGCATCCGCGTCAATGCCGTGCGCCCGGGGCTGATCGACACCGACATCCATGCTGCGGGCGGGGACGCGAAACGCGCCGAGAAGGCCAAGGATTTCGTTCCGATGAAGCGCGCCGGCGAGGCCGGGGAAGTCGCCCGCGCGATCACCTGGCTACTGTCGGACCAAGCCTCTTATTCGACCGGTGCGATCATCGACGTGTCTGGCGGCATCTGATTTTTCGCATCGCTAACACGGCTGTGACGCGGCATCGCAGTCTGAATACAAGCGGCCGATGATCGGCCAGTTTTTCCACGGTTTCGATCTTCAGATGCCCCGATAACGCTCCTTCATCGCCGGCAAAGCCCGGCTCTCAGGCATGAAGAACCCGCTGCAGAAACACCCGGGTGCGTTCATTCTTCGGATCCGACAACACCGACGCGGGAGTACCGTCTTCGATGATCTGGCCCCCGTCCACCATCATCACCCTGTCGGCCACGTCGCGCGCGAAGCCCATCTCGTGGGTCACCACAATCATCGTCATTCCAGCCGTCGCCAGGTCGCGCATCACGTCAAGGACCTCTCCCACAAGCTCCGGATCGAGCGACGAGGTGGGCTCATCGAACAACATGGCCTTTGGCCTCATTGCCAGCGCCCTCGATATGGCCGCCCGCTGCTGTTGCCCGCCCGAAAGTGTGCCCGGATAGGCATGCTCCTTGTCCGCAAGGCCGACCTGCCGTAAAAGGGCACGGGCGCGATCAATTGCCTCTGCGCGAGACTCACGATGTACCAGAATCGGGGCTTCTATGAGATTTTCGAGGACCGTCTTGTGGGGAAAAAGATTGAAATTCTGAAACACCATGCCAAGATCGGCACGCACCCTGTCGATGTTTTCCTCCGAATCGCGCCGGCGGCGGCCGTCATCCGCCTTCACAAAGCCGACGGGGCGCCCCATGAATATGACCTCACCCGCCTCAAATTCCTCGAGAAAATTCAGGCAACGAAGCAAAGTGCTCTTGCCCGACCCGCTCGGGCCGATTATCGCGACAGTCTCACCCGCCTCGATATCCAGGGAAATGTCATTCAGCACACGCGTTGCGCCATAAGACTTGCACAAGTTTCGCACCTCAAATGCCGGGGCGGATGAACCTGCCGCAACGTCCGATGCCTTCAATTTTTCCTCCTTGCCCATCGCCTCTCCAGGTGCTGTGAAATTACCGTCACCGGAAACAGGATCAGGAAAAACAGAATCGCCAGAACCGTATAGATTTCCAACGGGCGCGACACTGTAAGTATGAGATTGTTTGATTCGTGCATTAATTCATTTACGGCGAGCATTGATGCAAGCGTCGTTAGCTTTGCCACCGTCACAAACTCGTTGATCAACGGTGGCACCATCCGCTGCAATGCCTGGGGGAGGATGATCCTGCGCATGGACTGCCAGTGGCTCATGCCGAGCGAGCGCGCTGCGTGGGTCTGCCCGCGCTCTATCGACTGGATGCCGGCACGAAAAATCTCGGCAAAATAGGCTGCGGAATGCAAACCAAGGCCGATAGCAACCGATGAAAAGCTGGGCAACTGAATGCCTGTGAGTATGGGAAGCGAATAGTAGATCCAGACCAGCTGCACCAGAGCCGGTGTGGTGCGAAAAAACTCAATGTACGCAATCGCGATATAGCGAACAACCGCAAACCGGGCGCTGCGCAAGAAGGCCAGCCCCAGTCCCAGCAGGACACCGATCGCAGTCGCCAGAAGCGTCAGATATGCGGTCAGCAACACACCACGCAGAAATACCGCCTGATACTTCCACAGCACCGCAAAGTCCCAGTTGTAGTCCATGGTCAATCGCCCGGGGCGCTCATTTATCCGAGAATCTCGAAGTGAGCATCCCGCGGCGTGCACGCGGCACCATTTATCGGGATCAAGTCCTGCGGACAGGCCGAAAACACGACTAGGCAATCCATTTGTGCCAGGAGCGTGATGTAGTCACCGGGCTTTGTCGTTGGCGTTGCGAAGGTCAGATCCCCCTCAGCCGTCCAGGGTATGTTCATAAAAAGATTCAGCGGGCAGGGCGTTTCAGGCAGGGCATGACCGGCGCCGGTCATAGCCTCCGCAAGATTGGCCGTGCAATTGTCGTGATGCCCCTTATGCCCGAGCCCCTCATAGCGGTAGACGTCGCAAGCGGCAATCAGCGTGTCATGCGCCCCGCCCCATGTATCCTCGACAACCTCGAAAATCGGCCGCCGTTTGTTGGTCCGCAATTTGTCACCGATGCGTGGACTCAGCCTGCTCATCCCCGCACGACTATGCTCCATTGACATGAATTCCTGCGGGTCCGCGCTGGAGAAAGCCCACGTGTCAACCACCTGCGCCCCATGCGTATTGATGACACGGATCGACTGCCCCTTGCGCAAGTCCGCCGCCGCACCCTTGCGCGCCGGAATGAGACCCCTCTTGATAAGCTTCATTTGGCGCCCTTCCCATGACCGGACCGAATTGCCCGGCTAAGCAGATACCGCAACGTCCCGGCCATTTTGATGCTCAGAACGTGCCGAATGGAACGAGTTGCGGTGCGTCCTTGTACCGCCCGGTCGGCCCGTACTTCGCGGCAATCTCGTCCCAGCGCCCGGAGGTCATCATGTACGTGATGGACGTGTTAAGGAAACCGAGCAGCGCTTGATCTCCGCGCCGGACAGCCCACGCCAGAGGCAGGGTGTTGAAAGCCGTCCCCCCGAAAAGCGGCACGACCTCCTTGTGCGTGGGGACATATCGGCGCACTTGCGATTCGTCCTGGATTGCGACATCGGCCCGCCCTGCGCTTACCTCAAGGAACGGTTGCTGAAGGTTGCTGGTTCCCAACGCGATGATGTTGGCCAGCTTCAGATTTTGACGCGCAAACTCATGACCGGCGCTCCCCTGCACCACCGCCACCTTCACCTCCGCCTTGTTGAGGTCGGCCATCTTCTTGAATCGCTGGTCGCCCCGTCGCGCCACCCCGCTGAAACTCTGGTAATTGATGGGATTCGTAAACGACACCGCCATCGCCCGCGGTATAGTTGCAAATGTCGCCGCTATTGAAATGTCGAATTGGCCCGCCTGCAGCGCCGAGGCAAAATTGGCCCAACTGGTTTCGACAAATTCCGCTTCAACCTGCATCAACTCGGCCAGTGCCCGCGCAGCATCGATGTAAAAGCCGGAGACCGCACCGCTGGCCGGGTCGCGGATGGCGCTGGGCGGCGAAACGATATAGCCAAATTTTATTTTCTTGTCGCGAAGAATCCTCTCGAATGTATCACCAGACTGTGAGAATGCCGCGCCCGGCGCGACGAACAGGGCAAGCGCAACCACGAGCGCCTTTACCAGGGATTTTGCATTTTTCATGATCATCATTCTCCGTAGTTTTTTCCGGGTAGGTTGGAATCAGTTCAAATATTCCTGCAGGTCCATTGCTCGAAATCCGCATTGCATCAACGCTGTTGTCGCGCACGTCACCGGGCGGTCCGGAACGGCCAATTGGCAATCCCCGCAAGCCGTGCCGGGCAAGGCAGATCAACCATCTTGCGCAAAGACCTTGTCGAGAACCCAGTTGTCGATACGATGCACCAGAATTTCCGGGTCCGAATAACGGCCGGGCTTTGCCAAGGGAGACATCAGCCCGACCTGCTGACGCTCCATTGCCACATTATCCTCGGTCACGACCTTGCGGAACCGGCGGAAATAATTGGGAGAGACCTGATCAAAATCCGGGCGCGCAATGGTCTCCTTGTGGAAGCAATAGGTTGCGATGTTTCGAACAAGCCCCGGCCCCTCCGGTATCATTTGCTTGTACCAAATAGAATCGACGTCGCACCCGAGCATCGCGAACGGGAGGATGAGAACGTAGTGTGAGCCGTCGCGGGTTGCCCCGGTCAGCGAGGAAACAGGGGGGAAACCGCTTTCGTTGTCGAGCGTCGCCCGAGACACCCCCTTGGCCTGCGACTGGATCATCACGTATTCGCCCGGATTTCCATAAACCACCTTGCGCTGGATGGTTGCCACCTTGCCGGCAATCGACTGCTTGTGCACCGTCGGATGATGCAGCCACTCCATCGAGTTTTCGACAAGGGTCTTCCAGTTTGTCTTGACTTCGTACTCGTCACGCCCAACAGTCACCACGTTGTCAAAATCGTAGGGTTTCAGGTAGTCGCCCAGATCGCCGAGCTGGTTCGACAGCGGTGCGCAGTCAGGGTTGAAGTTTACAAACACAAAACCAAGCCAGGTTTCGAGCCTGATCTCCGCAAGCCCGTATTCGGATGAGTCGAACCCAGCATTGCCCTCCATGCCCGGCGCCCGGCGCAAGCTTCCGTCGAGCCCATAAACCCAGCTGTGATACGGACAGACAAAAGTCTGTAATTTTCCACAGCCGCTGACTATCTGCGAACCACGATGCCTGCAACTATTGGCAAATGCGCGCAGCCGTCCGGACTGGTCCCTGACGATAAAGAACGGAATGCCAAACCGCTCATATGCGATGAACGCGCCCTGCTCCTTCCACTCTTCCGAACGCCCCATGAGGATCCACTGCTTGCGGAAAATATTGCGCACCTCGAGGTCATAAAACTCCTCCGAGTGATAGCACGACGGCGGCAATGTCTCGGCCTCATCCAGAGGCTTCCTTACGGGATCAAATTGCGCTGCGGTAAGCATCTCACACCCCCTTGGCAAAGAATTGGCGCCGCCGGATGCCCTGAAGGCCGTTCGTGCTGGTTGCGGCATGCGGATCGGGTCTGTTATCCATCAAACTGCGTAAAGCACCTCGACCGATATCGGCGTCAGCTTGTAACCGTTCGCGGGATTGTTCATTTGCGGGCAATTGGACAGCACCGACAGGACGTCCATTTCCGCACGCAATTCAACATAGTCACCGGCCCTGGAATGTCCGTCGACGATCGCCATTTCACCCGCGTCCCCAACGGGAACATACATGAAGAAATTCAGGTTCGAGACGATATCGCGTTTGCCAAGCCCGAACGGCTTGAGTGCACGCAGGAAATTGTCCCGGCAATTGGGCCCGTCGTCCAGGCCGTAGCGGACTTTGTTGCTCTCGCGGCTGCAGCAACCGCCGATGGAATCGTGTTTGCCGCAGGTGTCATCAAGCACCGTAAACAGTACCCGCCCCATGTCCGAATACAGCAAAGATCCTTTGCCTATGAATATCTGTCCCGCAATCTTGATGGTATCGGCGGCGCAATAGCGTTCCAGCGTGTCATTTGCGTTATAGCAAAGAAAATCGACCGCCTGCGTTCCCTCAAGGTCTGTCAGCCTGAGGATCTGCCCGCGTTTCACCACGCCGGCCCATGTCCCGCCCGGGGCGATGATTTCCTTGAGCAAACTCGCCCGCTTGCCCTCAAGTTCCATATCGTTTCCTGTAAGCCTGTGCCGCCGCCTCGAAACACGGCTTCGGCGCCTGCACGATCCCGGCGCCAATCTGCCCGCCATCGCGCCCGGCGACGCCGATGTTCATCACCGGCAATATGCCGGTATCGAGAACCTTGAAAATGTCTATCCCCGTCGGCGCGCCCCGATAACGCAGGAATGGAATCTGGAAATCCGGACTCTCGCCTATCGTAATCGAGTAAAGCGCGAGGTTGCGCTCCACCATCATTTCCGGAGAGCCGCCCTGGTACTTCTGCAGCGCGAACGCGGCAGCCTGTGAAAACCCGCCAAAGCCAACCGTTTCAGCAATGATGCTTTCGCCCCCCATCCAGGTGATTTCGTCCTGGGTGTGTCCGGCGAATAAGGTTGCCTGCACCGTCGCATGCGGACCGGAAAACCACTCGTCGCCCAGGCCGCTCACCCGGATGGAGAAGCCGCGGCAATTGAATGCCATCGCGGTAACCATGCTTGATGCCTCGATTCCTGCCGCCGCGTCCGCCATCGACTTTGCCGCCGCCATGGAAAGGCGCAGGAAAAAATAGTGATCCTCGGTCATCGCGCGAACGGCTTTGTCGACGCTATCGCAATCAGTCACCGCGAGCGCCAGCATCGCCGGAAAGATCTCCCTTGAAAACAGCAGCGAAGCCGCGGTATTCCTGCTGTGCAGGTCATCCCCCATGTGCAGGGCGCGGCTCATGATGGATTTGAGCGGTATGCCACCCTCGGAACGAACCGCCCTGCCAAGAACGGGAGCAATGATGTCGCTGATGTAACGCAGCCGGTCTCGCACCCCATCGTCATATACGCCGTAGTTGAGCCTGCGCGGATTGGTGCCCTCGTAGATGTTGCAGTAGGCGAGATTGCCGAAAGCCTTGTTGCTGACGACAAAGACCGGCATCGATGCGGTGTAGATCCCGGCAAGAGAGCCTACGCACTTCAGTTCCTGGCAGCCACGCAGCCGGATGCTCCCCGCCGCCAGCTTTTTCTCGGCATCCAGGGCATCGCTTGCCAGCCCCTCGAACAATGCCCCGCCGATGATTGCCGAACGCTGCCCCCCCGTGTATTCATCCCATGCCAGCAGTGGTCCGGAGGTGAGAATTGTTTCGCGGGTAAATCCCGGTACAACCTCAATGGCCGGCCTGACATCCAGGAGTACCGGATCAGAGGTGCACAGCCGCCGGAAAGCCTCTGCGTTCGCCTCAAGCCGGCGCTGCTCTGCGCCACCCGGCGCGGTACTGCCACTTGTGCCTTGCCCCTTGTCCATATCCTAGCTTCCTCCTGCCAATTGCCATCGGGCACGCGGATGCGCACCCCGGCTACTTCGCCTACTTAGCTTCGCCTTCGCCGCGGCCGATCACCCGGTCGACAATCCAGTTATCGATGCGGTGGACCAGCGGCTCCAGACTGGAAAAGCGTCCCGGGCGGGCCAGGGGATTTTCCACCCCGGCCAGATGCTTGCCCGAGATATCGTTGTCCTCACCCATCACCAGATCGAACCGTTTGTGATAACTCTGCACCACCTGTTCGAAATCCGGCCTTGCCACCGCCTCCTGGGTGAAGCAAAACGCCGCGACAACCCGGACCGTATCGGGCCCTTCCGGCAGCAGTTGCTTGAACCACATGCAATCCAGATCAGCCCCGATGACGGTGCAGGGATAAATCAATATGTACTGCGCCCCTTCAGCAGCCGGTCCGCGCAGGCTGGCGATCCTGTCAAATGCCACATCCTTCCCAAGGGTCGCACGCGAATTGGCGGTTTTCGAGCGCAGGATCACATAGTTTCCCGGCGTTCCATCAACCGGCTCCCATATCGCCTGCACGCCGCCGATGGTCTTTTGATGCACCGTGGGCAGGTGCAGGTGCTCAAGGGAATTCTCCACGTAACCTTTCCAGTTTCCGCGGATCACGAACTCCTTGCGCTTGACCGTGACCATGCGCCCAAACTCGTAGGACTCCGTCCACGCATCCAGGTCGCCAAGATAGTCCCGCAGCTTGCCGCACCCGGGGTCAAAATTCACGAACAGGAAACCCGACCACTCCTCCAGCCTGATTTCAACGAGCCCATTTTCCCCCATGGAGAATCCCGGAACGTCCTGCATATAGGGCGCGCTTTTGAGCGCCCCGTCCCGGTCAAACATCCAGCTGTGATAGGGGCAGCGGATCGTGCGGCAATTGCCCTCACCTTCGAGCAACTTTGTCCCGCGATGCGTGCAGGAGTTGACCAGGGCCCGGATGCGGCCGTCGTCGCCGCGAATTACGATGAAGGACACGCCCGTCACCGTGTGCGTGAAATAGTCACCGGCTTTCTTCACATAGTCGGTTCGACCGACGAGGTTCCAGCTCTTCAGGAATATCTCGGCAACCTCGCGGCGATGAAACTCCGCCGAGGTGTAGCACTCCGGCGGCAGGGTCTCGGCATCAAGCAGCGGTTTGCGAAGCGCGCGATAGGTTTTGGACTCGAAAAGCTCGGTCATTCGGCTATCCTTTCATCTGCGTTTTAGCAAAACTTTCCGGGCAGGACTGTAGCCAAGATAGTTCCAAAAAACCTCTTCAAAATCACGAATCGCCGAGGCAACGTCAAAATCAGGATGCATCAGCGAACCGACCATGATTCCATCCAGATGGGTCGACGCGAGTTGCGCCGCCCTTTTTACATTGACGGCACGGAAGATTCCTTTTTTGACACCAAGCTGGATGCGACTGGAGAGTATCTTCAACTCGTGCTGGTAGAACACATGAATCGCCGCGTCCGCCACTTTTGACTGGCCTCCGGAGATACTGTAATCGAGCATGATCTTGACCAACTGGCGGATCTCGCCGGCGAGGCGCGCCTGGGTGGAAAACCATGCCGAAAGCATTTTCACCGGATCCTCGTTGGCACGCTCAAGGCCGCGAAAGGTTTCCAGGGCTTTCTGGATGAAATACTCGAGGGTGACCCGGAACAGGTCTTCCTTGCTGTCAAAGTAATAGTAGATAAGCGCGGTATTCACCCCCAGGCTGCGCGCAATATCCTTGATCGTCACGGATGAATAGTCATGCCGCGCAAAAAGCTCCAGCGCCGCCGCCATCAGGTCCTTCGCCCTTTCGGGCGGAAGGCCGTCGGGCCAGTTTGGGCGAAGCTCCTGCGCTGCTGCCGTCACGGCGCGGAAATTCAGGCTGCGCCTTCAGCCATCGCCGCGGGCATTTTGACACCCAGCTTGTCGGCCCATTTTGACAACTCGGGCGGAATGGCCGGATAGAGTTCCACGCCGGCGGCAAGCTGGCGCCGGCGCGATGCCAGGGCCGAATCCCCCGGCATTCTCACCGTGGATCCGGGACGAATCGGTTTGGAATTGCGGCAGGCATTGGCCAGCCAACCCGCCTCGCGTTTCAATGCGGTCTTTCCCGCAAACGCATCCGGGTCGATGATCTGCAGGAAAACCGGTGTACCGGTGTTAGGCGCGACATTGTCGGCTCGACCGAGGCCCGATAGCCCCGCCGTCAGCACCTCGACGATCAACCCCCAGGCAAAGCCCTTGTGCCCAAGTTCCAGGCCGCCAAGCGGAAGCATCGCGCCACTCGGCGTACCAAACAAGGCACCCGGCTCGTCTGTCGGATTTCCTGATGCGTCGAGCAGCCATTTACCCGGCAGTTTTTTCTTTTCGGCGCCCCAGCGCCGAACCCAGCCATTGGCAACGGGGGAAGTGCTGACGTCGATGAGTACCGGGTCCGTATCGGTCGGATAGCCAAACGCAATGGGGTTTGCCGCCAACTGCGCTTCCATCCCGCCGGCCGGCGCGACGGTGCGCATGGAAGGGTCGGAATTCATGATCGAGATCACCAGCCCCTTGTCGGTCGCTTGGCGAAGATAGGCGCCAAGAGCCGCGATATGGGACATGCGCTTGAGCACAACCGTCATCACCGGATGTTTGTCTATCCTGCGGCAGGCCTCGGAGATGGCCTCTGTCAACATCCAGGTACCCGGCAGGCGGTCGGCATCCCATACGATGGTCGATCCGTGATCCGATACCTGAATCTGGTCGCCGGAAGCGCGGATCGCTCCGGACTCCAGCCCGGAGAGCATGCCCGGCAACAGCGCCAGGCCGTGCGTCGTGTGTCCCATCAGGTCCCCTTCGAGCAGGATCTCCGCCTGCGTTCTGGCACGATCGGCCGGCAAGCCGACTTTTGTGCCAAGGGCCGCCACCAAATCCATCAGGGCGTTGTACTTGTAACGTGGGTTGCTCATGGAAAAATCCTTTTTTATGTGAAGTCATTGCCGCGGTATGGCGACCGCGTTGCGCTATCAATTAATCAGCCCCGGCGCTCTTTACCTGACACCGGATCCTTTTAGATGCCCAGTTGGGGTTCAGTACCCCAGCTTCCGATCGACCAGCGTTTTAAGCTCTCGGCCGGCCAGGTATTCATCGACATTCTTGAAAAATACTTCAAGCACATGTTCGCGAAATGTTGCCGGATCATTGGTCAGGCAATGCGGGATAATGAGCAAATTGGGCGTTGTCCAGAGTCGCTTGTCGCAAGGGACGGCGGCCGGATCCTCCAGATCGTGTACCGCACCCGAGAGTTTGCCGCTCTCCAGGGCCTCCATCATTGCCGCCTCATTCACGACGCCGTGGCGACCGATATTCACCAGTCCCGCGCCCTGCTTCATGCAGGCGAATTCCTCGCGGCCGATGGTGCCGCGGTTGCGCTCGGTCAGCGGCACCGTGACGACGACGAAATCGGCGCGCGGCAGGACAGATTTCAACTCGTCGCTGCCAAACATCTCATCGACCGCCGGGTGCGGCCTGCGGCTCGGCCGCACGCCCAATACCTGCATGCCCAGCGCCTTGCAGCGTTCGGCGCAAGCGCCCCCGGTTCCGCCGACGCCGACCAGAAGGACGGTTTTCCCGGTCACCGGGCCGGAGTACCGCGTTGCCCACTTTGCCGATCGTTGTTCCGTGGCAAATGCCGGAATCCAGTTGTTCAGCATTAATACGGCGGTGGACAGGAACTCACCCGCCTTGTCATGATGAGCCCCGGCGGCGGTGGCAAGGCGAACTTTCGGAGGCAGCCAGTCGAGCGGCAGCAGATGGTCCAGGCCGGCGCCCATCAACTGTATCCACTGCAGCTTGGGCGCCGCCACGGCAAGATTGCTGCGATCGAACTCCCAGGCAAACAGGATTTCGGCCTCCGGCAGCCATTTCGCCACTTCGTCGTCGTCGTAGCCGATCCGTAAATCAAGCCTCTTCGCGACTTCCGGGAAGCGCGCGGCCACCTTTGCGAAAACCTCTTTGTCGAGATCGAATACCGCTCCGAGGGAGCGAACATTCTTTACATAGGTTACAAGCTTCTTGTCCGTCATATCACTTCCCCTTGGCAGCTGTTTCAATGCAGCGATGCAGACCCGTCTGACCTGCAACCGTGGCGCGGTCCGGCAGTTTGGGTTTGTATTTGCTGTGATTGGTACGTGTACGGGAACTCATTTTTTGCCTGGAACCTCCAGCACCCGGTCAAGGATCCAGTTGGCCATACTGTGAACGACCGGCTCGAACCGGGATACCCTGCCGGTCTTGCTCAGCGGCGACTCCAGACCGCGCTGCTGCTCCTCGGAAATCCAGTTATCCTCGGGAATCGACTTGTCCCACCTGCGGTAGTAGATCTGGACGACCTCTTCAAAGTCGGCGCGCTCGACAGTCGAACGCGGGAAGGCGGAGCCGACAACCAGCTTTGTTCGTGCCGCCCCGAGGGGGTATAGCTCCAGCCACATCAGGGAATCCTGTGCCAGGGCCAGCGTCGTGCAGGGATTGAGTAGAACGAAGTAGGTTCCCTGCGCCGCGTTCCCGGTAAGGGACTTGATATGCGGAAATCCGCCCTTTTCACCGGGAAGGGTCGCGACGGATTTTTCCGAAAACAAATGGCCGGCCTCCCACTGCCCGCGCCCCTTTTCGTAGGTAAGCGTCTGCGCCCCGATTGATCCACGATGAACCGTCGAAGTGTGATATTCCTCCATCGAGTTCTCGGTAAGCAGCTTCCAGTTGCAGTCTATCTGGTACTCCTTGCGCCGCACCGTCACCATGCTGCCCAGATCGTATGAGGCCATCCTCTGCGGCAGGTCCCCGAGGTACTCGTCAAGGCTGCCCGCCCCCGCATCGAAATTGACAAAAACGAAACCATCCCAGGTTTCAAGGCGCACGGATTGCAAACCATGGTCGCCAAGTTGAAAATCCACTATGCCATCCATGCCCTGCGCCGCAAGCAGGCTTCCGTCCATTCCATACACCCAGGCATGATACGGACAGGCGATGGTACGGCGGCCCGAACCCTCTCCGGTGAGCAGGCGCGCGCCGCGATGGCGGCAGGAATTGACGAATGCACTCAATTTCCCATCCGCGCCGCGCAAGACGATGAGCGGAATCCCGGTCATCTCGACGGTGAAATAGTCCCCCGGCTTTTTAAGCTGATCGGCGCGGCCAATGAAATTCCACGTCCGCATAAAAATGCGCTCGACTTCGGCGCGATAGAACGCCTCCGAGGTGTAGCACCAGGCCGGCAGGTGGCTGGCCTCTCCCAGGGGGCGCCTGACTGCATCGTAGAGTTTCGGGTCAAACATATTGCCTTGCATAACGGGATCTCCGGCCAATACCGTTTATTGGATAGGGGGTGTCTTGGGTTGTTCGGCCGGAAGGGTGCTGCCGGCCGAGATGCGTCGGGTCCACCATCCGGCAAGCGCCGGTGAGAGGCGTTCCAGCCGATAAAGGGTGCGCGCCGATCCGACGCAAATATCCAGACGCCCACGCGACATTTGTTCAAGCATCTCCCGGACAAATGTCTCCACCGGCATCTTGTTGCTGCCCCGCCCCCGCATCATCGGCGTGTCGACCAGCGGCGGGAAAGCCACAAAAACCCGGATGTCGCGTTGCGCGAGCAAAACACGAAGCGACTTCGAAAAAGCAAAAAGCCCGGCCTTGGCGGCGCAATATCCGGGGGCATTTGCCTTGGGCATGATTGCGAGCAGGGAAAGCATATTGAGGATCACCGCGTCCGGCCGCGACAGCAGCGACGGCAGCAGGCGCTTTGTCAGCTTCATCGGTGCAAGCAGGTTGACCTGCAACTCATACTCCAGCGCCCCGGTGATGCGATCATCGGCGACCATCAGGTCCGTCTGCACCTGTATGCCCGCGTTATTGACCAGCAGGTCGATAGTCAGTTTCTCGCTGCGGACAAAATCGAGCAGGCGGTCGATGCCCTCGTCCGCGCCCAGGTCACATGCGATGCCACGCAACCCTGGTATCGACCTCAGCGCACTCTCGACCAACTCCTGCCGGCGCCCGCAAATCACCACCTCGTTGTTGCGCAAACGCAGCTGCCTCGCCAGTTCCAGCCCAATCCCCGTGGCGCCGCCGGTGATCAGGGCGACCCGGTTTGAAAAGCCGGTTTGCACCATGCTCAAGCGCCGTATTTCTTCATGATCAGGTGCTCGGCCAGCGCCACAATGCCGTACAGGAGGAGGCCCACGATGCAAAGCACGAGTATGGCTGCCAGGACCAACGCCGTTTCAAGGCGTGATCCGGCAAAAAGAATGATGTAACCGAGGCCGCGTTGTGAAGTGACAAACTCGCCGACAATGACGCCGATGATAGCCAGCGTCATGCTGATCTTCATGCCGTTGAAGACAAACGGCAGTGACATCGGAACGCGCACCTTCATAAACACCTGCCATTCGTTCGCAGTCAGGCTGCGGAAAAGGCGAAGCAGGGTCGGATCGACCGCATTCAGGCCCGATACCGTGGAAATGACAATGGGGAAAAACGCGATGAAAAACGCGATGGCCACCCGTGACTGCCAGTCGATCCCGAGCCAAAGCATGAACAGCGGTGCCACTGCGACCTTGGGCACAAGCTGGAACAATACGACGTTTGGGTAAAGATAGTCGCGCGACGCCCTCGAAAACGTCAACAACGCCCCGAGCATTACCCCGACCACCACCGACAGGACAAATCCGCCAAGTGACTCCAGTGCCGTGGGAACGGCGTTTTTCAGGAGGATTTCCCACTGCGCCGCCATGGCAAGCAGAATAGCGCTGGGCGGGGGCAGGAATGCCGGTTTGATCTGGTAGGCCCTGACCAGTATCTCCCAAGCCAGAAGGAATACCGCCGCCGCGGCAACCGGTTGTGCGATCTTGCGAAGTACGTACGCCAGGGCCGAGCCTTCGGACGCCGTCGGTCCGCCAGCGGCTTCGAATACTTCGACAGTCGATGATTCGGGCTTCAAGTCGCCGCTCCGGTCGTGGTAGATACCGCTGCCGACGCTTCGGCGTGCCCCGTGGCGACGTGGTGCCGGAGTTCGGCGCAAATGCGGTTGAACTCGATCGTTTCGCCGATGGAAAGATCACGTGGCCGCGGAAACGGCATGGTCATGTCCGCCAGAACACGCCCTGGACGGTCACCCAGAACAATGACGCGATCGGACAGGAATGCCGCCTCTCTTATCGAGTGCGTGACGAACAAAGCCGTTTGGTGGTAACGGTCCCAGATGCGCAGCAGTTCGACGTTCAAGTCATCACGCGTGATCGCATCAAGCGCCGAGAACGGTTCATCCATCAACAGCACCGACGGCTCATGGATGAGCGCCCGGCAGATCGACACCCTTTGCCGCATGCCTCCGGATAACTCGCGTGGGCGCTTGTCCATCGCGTGGCCCAGCCCCACCAGCCCAAGCAAGGCCTCCGCACGCTCGCGGTACTGCTCCTTCTTAAGCCCGAATATTTCTATAGGGAGAAGCACGTTCTCGATGGCCGTCTTCCATGGCAGCAAAGTCGCGTCCTGGAAGATAACGCCGACATCGCGGCGCGGACGGCCGGCGACCTGCCCGGCAATGATGATCTGGCCCGCACTGATCTGCTCCAGCCCCGCAATCATCATCAACAACGTGCTTTTCCCGCAGCCGGATGCACCGAGAATGGAAATGAACTGCCGTCGTCCCACGTCAAAGCTGACATCGTGCAGTGCTTTGAGCCCCCGCCCACCTTTGCCGGCGTAGGTCTTGCCCACCCCGGCGACGCGTATGAAGGCTTCCTCGCTGGGCGGCCTTGGAGGCTGGGCGGGTGCGACGGCCATCCGGATTTCCCCTCAGACCTTGAAGTTCAGGTGACGGGCAAACTCCGCGGCGGTCTTGCGCACACTGGCGTCTTCTTGCGCAGTGAGCTTCATCCTGCCCGCGAACTCGTTGGTGAAGATGGCGCCGACGTCCGGGCGCTTGGCCGTTGGCGGCGCTCCGAACTTCATCACCAAATCGGTTTGCTTGTTCAAGGACGCCATGTCTGCCCAGCCCAGCCCATGATCGCGCAACTCCGGCGCCATCATGGTGGCAAGGGCAAGGCCTGCCCCGTAGCGCGTGTGCACCTTTCCGGTGGCGGACATTTTCACCTCCGGTACCGCATTCACAAACAGGTCCACCGATTCCTCGAAATTGAGCATGAAATACTTGATGCCCTCATTCATTCCGTCAACCCACCCTTCAACGACGGCCCGGTTGGCGCTTGCATACTCCGGCGCCACCGTCAAACCGAGCGAGTATGTGTTGATACCGGCGCTGTTCATCGGAAAAAAGCGCAGCTTGATGCCCTGGGACAGCAGACTCGGCAGGTTGGACGTTGCGACCGCGGAAATGGCGTCCACCTGCTTATTGAGCAGGGATGAATCGAGCACATTGCCCTGTAACGCAACGCGCGATACCTTGCTCAGGTCAACATTCGAGCCCTGCAGAAAAGCATCCACATACGGCGCCTCTGCCGACGGGGGCGTCGTACCGAGTTTGCGACCCTCGAGGTCCTTGAGGGTTTTAATCGGCCCTTCCTCAAGGGTAAGGATGCCCATGCCGAGGTCGTAGCCGACGATGCCGAACGAGCGCAAGGGTACGCCTTGTGCGGCGGACAGCATGATCGAGGGGACCGCAATGATGCCGACATCGGTCTGGCGCTGCACCAGCGTTTGGATGGCGGCGTTGGAGCCGAAACCGCGGACGATTTCCACATCAAGACCCCGCTTGCGCCAAAACCCGCGTTCCTTCGCCACAAACGGCCACAATTGAGACCCCTGCGGCAACCAGGGAAGCGTCAGCTTGACCTTGGTCAGCCCCTGCCCGATGGCGGGCATTGACATTCCGGTGACCGCCAATGCCGTCCCGGCGGCGGCGCCCGCAAGAATCCTGCGCCGAGTGGCAAAACTTGTCTTGCCTTTTTTATTCATGTCATTCATGTCATTCTCCCAGAGGTGTTGTCGAGTCGAACCCGTCTGCCACAAAGGCCTGCCATAAAGTCATGCTTCCCGCCCGGTTTGCTTGTTCCACGTCGTTCGTATATGCGAACCATGCAATACCCGGAAGTTTAAAAAACCCAATACCGTCGTCGCTTGCGCGCACTTTTGATGAAAGGCACGGCCTTCAGGTTCCCACGGCAAGTGCGCGCCGTACACCCGCCCTGGCGCCGATTGCCGCCGCCCATCGCTTGAAATTGTCCAGCCCGTCCGACTCCTCTACCAAGGCTGCCCTGCTCACGAACACCGGAAAAAGCGCGATGTCGGCGATGCTCATTTCCGCTCCGGCCAGATACTCTGATTGAGCCAGTCTCGCGTCGCAAACACGCAGGAATTCCACCAATTGGCGCCGGAAAAACTCGACCACGCCGGGCGCGTTGTCGGGAAACTCGGTCATTGTCTGGTACATCGCCGTGTTTGACCCGACAACGTCGGTCACGGCGAACATCATCCATTCGAACATCACGGCCCGCGCGGCCGGATCCCGCGGCAGCAGCTTTCCAGACTTTTCCGCCAGATACAGCAGGATGGCGCTTGACTGGCGCAACACCACGTCCCGTCCATGTTCGCCCCCCGGATCGACAATCAGCGGCACTGTTCCGTGCGGATTGATGCGCAAAAATTCGAACGGCTTGACCGCGGCCTTGCCGATGGGAATGACGTGGGCAACATACGGCAGCCCGCACTCCTCGAGCATGATGGTCGCCCGACGGCCGTTTCCGGTAGCGGCCGTGTAGAGCTGGATACTGGCATTGGGCGAGTTCATGCCCCTCTGCGCCTCAAATGTATTCCATCGCGCTGTGCCGCTCTTCATCGGAAATTTTGTAGAAGGCCTGCTCCCATTCCTTTGTCTTTTGTTTCAAATAAATATCCCGGAACTCCGCCCCAAAGGTGTCGACGATCAAGGGGTCCGTCCCGAACGCATCAAGGGCTTCGATGAGCGTACGTGGCAGACGCTCGGGCATGGGCTGTGAGCGGGTCGTGCGCCCGCCTTCGAGTTCGTACAGGTTCTCGTTCCAGGGCGCGCCCGGATCGGACTGTTTTTTCATGCCCTCCATGCCGGCCGCGAGGGAAAACGCCGCCGTCAGGTAATAGTTCGTGCTGATATCCGGGGAACGGTTCTCGATGCAATAGCGGTTCATCGGCAATCGGAGCATCGCGGAACGGTTGTTGCGGCCATAGCACCGCATTACCGGCGCCCAGGACATGTCTGCCATGTCTCCCTGAGAAACCAGCCCCTTGTAGGAATTGAAGGTCGGACAGGAAAGCGCCGTCAATGCCGGCGCATGCGCCAACAGTCCCGCTGAAAAGTGGAGGGCGATGTCGGCAATCTCGATACCGTAGCGCTTCGCCAGCTTGCCCGGCGCGGAACGTTTCGGCTCAAACAGGTTGACCTTTGACTTTGCGTCGGCCAAAGACATGTTGTAGTGGGCGCCGGAACGAAAATCATCGCTGAACGGCTTGGGCATGAAGCTCGCAACGCATCCAATGGAGCGGGCCACCTGCTTTGCCATAAAACGCAAAAATATCAGCCTGTCACAGGTCTTGAGCGCATCGGCATAGGCAAAATCCAGCTCATACTGGCCGCGCCCCCCCTCCTGGTCGAACGAATAGACGCCCCAGCCCAGTTCGTTCATGTACCTCACGATCGGGTCGAGGAAAGCGAACGACTGCATCGTCTGGTCGGCATCGTATGCGGGAGTCGGCCCCAAAAAACGGCTCGTCGCCATGGGCTCAAAGCCGCCGGCAGACTTGCGGAACACGTAAAACTCGGGCTCGACACCAAGGTTGAACACCTGCTTGGCTGCAGCGGTCTTCGCCAAAACACGCTTCAGCGCGACCCTGGGGCAATTTACGTACGGCTCACCATGGTAGTAAAGGTCGCTGGCAAACCAGGCGAATCGCTTGTCCCAAGGAAGAATGACTGGATTGGACAGATCGGGGACCGCCGCACATTCGTCTTTTTGCGGACCGATCAAGCCGAGGCCCTCGAGGGCACCGACGGTGAAGAGTTCGGAGCCTTTTGCCATTTTTTCAAAATAGGCCATAGGCACGGTCTTGGTTTTCGGCACGCCATGACCATCAACGTAAGCCGCAAGGCAGTACTCCACTCCCTTGGCGGTCAACTGGCGTTTCGTTTCGGCGATCAGTCTCGGGTCGTTCACTGGTATTCCCCTCGGATTAGGTAATCTGCTGCGTGCACTTATTCAAATTTAACTAACCGATTAATTTAAACATCTTTAACACGGCATAACAAGTTATAACTCGAATTTTTTTCCTCAACCGGCAACGAGCAGCTAGACCGCTAATACCTATAAGAAAAGCTCAGGAGTACCCGTCGCCAAGCAACACCGCTCCCGCCCATCAATGGTGCAAAACCTGGTCGCCCTGCCTGCTGGCAGTGCACCAATTGCCTGGGTTGACAGCGCCAAAGCGGTCACGGTGCAACCGCTGGACACCTGTATGCCGCCTCCCGCCTGGTCCCCAATTGCGTCTACACTTCGAGCAGATTCAAGCTTGCGACGCGCCGCACCATAGTCCTGCATGAGCAAGCTTCGCGCCAATCTCCGATTTTTCATCACCAGAACTTTGGGAACAGGATTTGATATATTCAAACTATGACGAACTTAAACCACCTCTCGGCCACTGACGCCGCACGGCGCATAGCTTCTGGCGGTATTTCCTCCGTGGACCTGGTACAGGATTGCCTCGAACGCATCGCGACGCGTGAACCCGTGGTGCACGCTTGGGCGTACCTGTCGGCGGAAAAGGCACTCCTCCAGGCGCGTGAGCGGGACGACTCTGCCGAGCGAAGCGGTCTGCTGCATGGGGTACCCATCGCAGTTAAAGACATCTTCAACACCGCCGATATGCCCACCGGCATGGGCTCTCCCATCTACGACGGCAACCAGCCGCGGGCCGACGCCGCCTCGGTAGGACTGCTGCGGGCAGCCGGTGCGGTAATCCTCGGGAAAACCGTCACGACCGAATTTGCCGCCATGCAGCCGAACCTGACGCGTAACCCTCACCATACTGCGCACACGCCGGGGGGATCATCGAGCGGTACCGCCGCGGCGGTGGCCGACCTGATGGTACCGGCCGGCATCGGCACCCAGACCGCCGGTTCGGTGATCCGTCCCGCGGCATTTTGCGGCGTAGTCGGCTGGAAACCCAGCTACGGGCTGGTCAATCGCGCCGGGGTGATGTCCGAGTCCGAATCGCTTGACACCATCGGGTGCATGGCGCGCTCAGTCAATGACATTGCACTGGTCAATGCCGTACTCAACGGCCGGCCGGCTGTTGGCACCACCGTCCTCCTAAGGCCGCCGCGCATTGCCATCGCCCGAACGCACCTCTGGAATGAAACCAGCCCGGAATCGATCGAGGCGGTCCATGACATGGGGGCGAAACTCGCCACAGCGGGCGCGCGCGTCACAAGCATTGAATTACCGCCGCTTTTTGCGAGCATGGCTGCGGCGCACTGGAGGGTGCTGTCATATGAATTCTTCCGGGCATTGGCGTGGGAATGGAACAATCACCGCGAAATGTTGAGCGAGAAACTCCAGCAATACCTCGAGATCGGCCGCGACCACCGCTACGAAGACTATCTTGATGACCTCGCCACTGCGGCGGCGTGCCGCGCGGCATTTCCCTCCGTACTCGGTGACTGCGACGCGCTGCTGGTTCCAAGCGCCGCCGGCGAGGCACCCGAGGGACTTTCCGCAACCGGAGATCAGCGCTGGCAGAGCATGTGGACTTTCCTGCACGCACCGGCAATATCACTGCCGACGCACAAAGGGCCGAAGGGCCTGCCCGTGGGCACAAAATTCATCGGTGGATTCCACCGCGATGATCACTTGCTCGCCGTCGCGCTATGGGTCGAGCAGCGCATTGGACACGCCTGGACATGACTTCAAGCTGAACGTAGCCGCGATATCTCAGCTGCCAACCCAAGTCCAGGCGCAGCACGGTTACAAATCCGCGCCCCCGGCCAGCTGGCGCACATTGCCAAGTTTTTCCATGTTCAGCGCATCAGCATAAACGCGCTCTGACAAGGCCTCGCCCCAGACCGGTCTGGCGATGGCAAAAAACTTGTCGCGATACTCCGCCGGTTCGGCCGGGTTGGCCGCTTCGCCGCGTATGGTCTCGCAACGGCCTTCGAGCCGGGTGCCGTCCTTTAGCAGGATGGCCACGTCGCATAACTGCTTGCCCGGAAACTGCGCGCTGTATGCGGGCACTTCACTCATTTCCACGCGCTGCATCAGCGCGTTGATGACCGGATCGGCGGCCGTAGCGTCGGTAAAGCACTCCAGGCCGTGGCTGCCCTTCACCGTCACCGCAGCCAAGGCAAAAGGCGTCGAAAAACGCGTTGCGAAAGCGTTGCGGATATCCTTGCGATTGAGAAAAATGATGAACTTGAAGCCGCGTACGCTGATCTGCTCGATGTCCTCCGGACGAACCGGTGACTTCGCCCTGGCCAGCGCCATGCGCAACGCGTCTATGGCGGCGTGGATGGGCCGGCCGCAGGGATAGAGCTTGATATAGCCCTCGGCGAGAAACCAGCGCCTGCCCAGGTCGCGCACCACCTCGTCGGGGCGGAAATTGTCGAACAACACCTCGTCGCAGGTCGCCGCCACGCCGTCGCTCGGCCCGGTAAAGCCCGCATCCACCAGGCGCACCGCCATCTGCCCCATCAGCGCGCTGTGCGCGGCGTACCAGTTGCGCAGCGTGGCGCCGTCTTTCATGCTGCGGCGGTTGCCGGCGATGGGCGACGAGCCGGCGAGGCTGATCAGTTCGCGCATGCGTGCCGGCTCCAGCCCCTGCAGGCGGGCCACGGCGACGGCGGCACCGACCACGCCATAGGTGCCGTGCGGGTGGATTTCCATGCGCATGTCGCAGGCCGCCCCGATGCGGCCGCAGATTTCGTAACCAAGGGCGCAGGCGAGCAGCAATTGCTCACCCGAGCTGCCCATCTGCTGCGCCGCCGCCAGCACGGCGGGAATCACCTGTATGCCCGGATGGCCGTTGGTGGCCAGATTGCCCTCATCGAGCTCCAGCCAGCAGCCGGCGGCGGCGTTGAGCGCCGCCGCGTCCATGGGGTTCAGACGCTTCCCCGAGCCGAACACGCTGGCGAATCCGGGCGCCACCTGCGGTAACTGCCTGGCCAGCAAGGCCCGCATTTCCGGTTCGCGGTTGCCAACGGCGCAGGCGGCAAGCGTGTCCGCGAGGATGGCGCGCAGATAAGCGAGCGCTGCAGGCGAGACGTCGGCCAGTTGCGTGCGGTTGGCAAATTCAGCCAGCTGGTCCAGATAGGTCGTCGTGTCGCTGCTCATATTGTCGCTGCTCATGCCTCGCTCCATTGCGATCCGGCTGCCATTGCAAAATGCAAACCTTGAATTGTGAATTGCCTCCGGCACAGTCTACAATGACCCGCCCCCCCAACTCACCGGAAATCATCATGATTTTGCGCCGTCTTGCCACGCTATTGACCGCCACACTACTGTGCTTCGCCAACCTCGCCGCCGGCCAGACTTTTCCCGACAAGCCGGTTCGCATCATCGTGCCCTTTGGCACCGGCAGCGCGGTCGATACCATCGCCAGGGTGGTCGGCGCACAGGTGGCCGAGCAGGTCGGCCAGGCGGTGATCATAGACAACCGCACCGGCGCCAACGGCATCATCGCCGCCGAAGCGGTGGCGCGCTCGGCGCCCGACGGCTACACCCTGTTCATGCCCAACGACGGCATCATGGCGGCCAACCCGGCGATGTACGCCAAGCTGCCCTACGACCCGCTGAAAGATTTCCTGCCGGTAACGCTGTTCTCCACCGTTCCGCTGGTGCTGGTGGTCAATCCGGCCTTCCCGGCAAAGAATCTCGCCGAGCTGATTGCAATGGCCAAGGGCAAGCCCGACAGCATCAATTTTTCCTCCACCGGCGCCGGCGCCGCGCAACACCTGGCGATGGAGTTTTTCATGGAGGCGAGCGGTGTGCGCATGACGCACGTGCCCTACAAGTCCATGGGCCCGGCCCTGGCCGACGTGCTGGCCGGCCATGTGCCGGTGATGTTCTCGGGCATGTCCAATGTCATATCGCTGGTCAAGGACGGCAAGCTGCGCGCGCTTGGCATCAGCACGCCCAGGCGCTCGGCCGCGATGCCCGATGTGCCGACGATCGCCGAAGCCGGTGTTCCCGGCTACGGCTACGCCGCCTGGAACGGCGTGGTCGCACCGGCGGGCACGCCGCCCGAGGTGATCCGCAAACTGCATACCGAGTTTGCCAGGGCCATCGCCAATCCGTCGGTGCGTGCCAAGCTCTCGACGCTGGGCTTTGAATTGTCGGGCGACGGCCCGGTCGAATTCGGCAATCTGATACGCAGTGACGTGGCGCGCTACGGCAAACTGATACGCGCGGCCGGTATCGTCGCCAACTAGGTCCCTCGACCACTTCGACCTTGCGCCGGGCGCGCAGTTGCACGGCGAACGCCCCACTGTGCGAGGCTCCGGACAGGCGTAGTATCTAACTCCGGAATACATACAAAAAAATACCGGGAGGAAACCATGGTTTCAACAAAAGCAGTCCTGCGGGCCGCACTCTGCGCCCTCGCGCTCACCCTGAGCGCTGCGATACCGACCGGCGCGCTGGCACAGGCCTACCCGAGCCGGCCGATCAAGATCATCGTGCCCTTCCCGGCGGGCGGCACCACCGACATCATCGCGCGCCTGGTGGCGCAGCGCATGACCGAGACCATGGGCCAGCCGGTGCTGGTGGAAAACCGCGCCGGCGCCGGCGGCTCGATCGGCGCCGATGCGGTCGCCAAGGCCGCCCCCGACGGCTACACCATACTGATGCACAACATCACCTTCCCGCTCGCATCGGTCGCCCTCGCCCTGGCCAATCGCGCGCCCTACAACATCGACACCGACTTCGCCGGCATATCCATAGCCGCCAACGTGCCGCTGGTAATCATGGTGCACCCCAGCGTGCCGGCCAACAACCTGCGCGAACTGGCAACCCTGTTGCAAAAAGACAGCACGCTGAAATACAACTACGGTTCCACCGGACCCGGCTCGTTCATGCATGTGGTCGGCGAAGTGATCAAACGCGAGGAAAAAATCGAGATGACCCACATCCCGTACAAGGGCGCCGCCCCGCTGAAGCAAGAATTGCTCGCCGGGCGCATACAAGTCGGCGGCGACCAGTTGTCCTCGTCCATCGGTGACATTAAAAAGGGCACGCTGAAGGCACTGGCAACCGTATCGGCGACGCGCATCCCGGCGCTTCCCGATGTGCCGACCGTGCGCGAAATGGGCATGCCCAAAATCGAGGCCGACGGCTGGAACGGCCTGTTCGCCCCGGCCAAAACCCCGCGCGACATCATCGACCGCTTGCAGCGCGAAACCGCGGCGGCCGTGCGTCACCCGGAAGTAATGAAACGCCTCAACGAAATCTCCGCCGAGGCGGTCGGCTCAACGCCGGCTGAGCAGGACGCCATGCTGCGCAAACAGGTCGCGCAGTTCCGTCCCATCATTCAAGAACTGGGCATCAAGCTCGACTGACGCCACTGACCCCGGCGGGCCAGGCCCGATCCGCCTGGCTTGAATTGCGCGCAGTCGCGCTTATTGCTCCAGCTTGATGTTGGCCCGCTTGATAATCGTGCTGTAGCGTTCGCGCTCGCGCACCATCAGCGCGCCCAGTTCCTCGGGTGTGTTGGCCACCGGGTCCATGCCCAGGGCAAGATAGCGCTCCTTCAGGTCCGGCGCCTGCATGGCTTTTTGCACCTCGGCGCTCAGGCGCGCAAGCACCTCTGGCGGCGTGCCGGCCGGCATCAGGTAGCCTATCCATGCCGCCATGGCGAAATCGGGCATGCCGGCCGACTCGGCAACGGTCGGCACATCGGGCAGCGCCGCACTGCGCCGCGCCCCCGAAGTGGCCAGCGCCTTCAAGCGTCCGGACTTGATCGGTCCGACCACCGCGGCGAGGGTTTCAAAGCTGTAGCCGACGTTGCCGTTCATGATGTCCGTGAGCGAAGGCGTCGCGCCCTTGTATGGTATGTGCAAGACCTGCACCCCGGCCGTGGCGTTGAACAGTTCGCCCACCAGATGCCCGGTCGCACCGGTGCCTGATGAAGAAAAGGTGTACTTGCCCGGATTGGCCTTCAAGAGCCCTATCAGCTCGCGTGCGTTATTGGCCGGAAAAGACGGATGGGTGACCAGGATGTAGGGCACCGTGGCGATCAGGCTGACCGGCGCGAAAGCCTTCGCCGGGTCGTAGGGCACCGTTTGCAGCAGCGGGCTGATCGACACCGGCCCGCTCGATCCGGCAAGCAGCGTGTAGCCGTCGGGCGCCGCCTTGGAGGCAATGTCGGTGCCAAGTGTGCCGCCGGCGCCGGCGCGATTGTCCACCACCACCGGCTGTCCCAGCGACTCGCTGATCTTGATGCCGACGATGCGCGCGGCAAGATCGGTGGCCTGCCCCGGTGGCCACGGCACCACCAGGCGGATGGGTTTGTTCGGGTAGGCCTGGGCCTGGGCCAGCGCCTGGGATGCGCAGGCCAGGGTCAGGGCCAGCGCTGCGGCGGCGATTTTTAATGTTTTCATGTTGACTCCTCCTCGCCGCCAATCTACAGCATTTCCCGCCATTACCAAAAAAGACCGGCGCAGCCGTCAATCCACCTTGATATTCGCCGCCCTGGCCACGCGCGTAAAGCTCGCCACTTCTTCGGCGATCATTTTGTCGAAGGCCTCGGGCGTGCTGGTCGCCGGCTCGGTGCCCAGCGGCGCGAGGCGTGCCTTTACTTCGGACTCCTTGAGGATGCGTGTGACATCGGCATTGAGCTGGTTTATTAGCGCCGCCGGCGTCTTGGCCGGCGCGAGCAGTCCGTACCAGAACACCCAGAGGTAGCCCGGCGCGCCCGATTCGGCGACCGTGGGCATGTCGGGCAGTTCGGCCATGCGTTTTGCACTGGTCACGGCGATGGCCTTGGCCCTGCCGTCTTTCACCAGGTTGATGGCGCTGGCAAAGGGAGAAACAAAAAAATCCACGCGGCCGGTAACCGTTTCGGTCAGCGCCTCGGGTATGCCCTTGAAGGGCACGTGCACCACGTCGATACCGGTCTGCGCCTTGAGCAACTCGACGGCAAAGTGTGAGCCGCTACCCACACCGGCCGAGGAATAATTGAGTTGCCCCGGTTTTGACTTGGCCAGCGCAATCAGCTCGGCGACATTCTTTACGCCCAGCTTGGGCGAGACCACCAGCAGCGCGGGGCCGGTCGCGGTGAGCGTGATACCGGAAAAATCCTTGAGCACGTCAAATCCCAGCTTGGGATAAATCGCCGGCGCAATGGCGTGGGCCGAGGACACCGACAACAGCGTGTAGCCGTCGGGGGCCGCGCCCGCCACCGCCTGCGCCGCGATATTGCTGCCGGCACCAAGGCGGTTTTCCACCAGCACCGGCTGCTTCCAGGCCTCGGTGAGTTTTTGCGCCAGGATGCGCGCGGCGATGTCGGGCACGCCGCCGGGAGAGAACCCGACCAGGATGCGCACCGGCTTGGACGGATAGGCCTGCGCATGGGCGAGTATGGGGAGCGCGAAAAGCGCCGCTGCGAACAGCCATTTAATCGGGTTCATATTCGTTCCGGTTGAAAAATTACCTGATTCCCGCCAATTGTATTTAGCCGTCATTCCCGCGAAGCTTGTCCTCGAACGCTTTAATCGGGGAGCGGGAATCCATGGGTTTTTGTTTTGATGCCTGAGACGAACCCCATGGATCCCCGCTTTCGCGGGGATGACGGATGGCTTGAAAGCCTTATCTGGCGCGGTTTTCCAGCGCATTGCCTTTCTTGTATTGCCTTCAGTCTGCGGTGATTTTCGCCGCCGTGATGACTTTTTTCCACTTGGCGATTTCGGCCTCGACATACCTGCCCAGCGCCTCGGGGGAGCTGGTTTCGGCGTCGGCGCCCTGCTCGGCAAAGCGCTTCACCGTGTCCGGGTCGTTCATCACGGCCACCACCTCGGTATTGAGCCTGTCGATGACGGCCTTGGGCGTCTTCGCCGGTGCGAAGAGCGCGTACCACTGCGTCACTTCAAAACCGGGCAGCCCGGACTCGATCACCGTCGGCAGTTCGGGGAACAGTGGCGAGCGCTTTTTTCCGGTCACCGCGAGGCCGCGCAACTGCCCGGCCTTGATGTGCTGGCTGGCGGCAACCAGGCTGGGAAACATCACCTGCGTCTGTCCGGCGATGGTATCGGTGACCGCCGGCGCCGATCCCTTGTAGGGTACGTGCAGCATGTCGACGCCGGCCATTTGTTTGAACATTTCGGCCGAGATATGCGGCGCGGTGCCGTTGCCGGCCGAGGCGTAGGCGATGGCGCCGGGCTTGGCCTTGGCAAGGGTAATGAGTTCCTTCACCGTTTTCGCCTGCACCTTGGGATTGACCACCAGCACACCCTGGGCTTCGGCAAGCATGCTGATCGGCGCAAAATCCCTTACCGCATCGTAGGGCAGCTTGGAAAGCGCCGGGTTGATGCCGTGTGTGGCGATGTACCCAAACAGGATGGTGTAGCCGTCGGGCGCCGCCTTGGCGACATATTCGGAGGCGATGGCGCCGTTGGCGCCGGCCTTGTTTTCGACAATGACGGTGCGCTTCATGCGCTCGCCGAGCTTGAGCGCGACAATGCGCGCCATCACGTCGTTGCCACCCGAGGGCGCGGTAGGGACGATGATGCGTATCGGCTTGCCCTCGGCCGGGAAGGCTTGCGCGAATGCCCCGCCGGCAAACGCAGTCAGTGCGATGCCGGCGGCGATGAGGCTGCGGTGCAGGGTCTGGTTCATGCGTATCACTCCTTTTTCAACTTTATTAAGTACTGCTGAAGCACCCGGCCGGAGCTTCGTCGTCCCCGCGAACGCGGGGACCCATGGGGTTGTCTCGGGCTCAAACCCCATGGATTCCCGCATTCGCGGGAATGACAGCGTTATGCTCGTTCAATATTGCCCCGATCACCGCCGCGCATCGCGCATCACCTGCCACACCCGATCGGAACTGGCCGGCATGTCGAAGGTGTGAACACCCAGGGGTCGCAGCGCGTCGACAATGGCGTTCATCAGCGTCGGGATGGAGCCGGTGGTGCCGGCCTCGCCCACGCCCTTGGCGCCAAGGAAGTTGCTCGGACTGGGCGTCAGGTGGTAATGGTCGGCGATTCCCGGAATCAGGTCGGCGCGCGGCATGGTGTAGTCCATGAAACTGGCGTTGAGCAACTGCCCGGTGGCACGATCGTAATGGGCGTGCTCGCCGAACACCTGGCCGGCACCCTGCGCCACGCCACCGTGCACCTGCGCCTGCACCAGGGTGTGGTTGATGACGACACCGCAATCGTCCACGGCGACATAACTCTTTACCTCGGTGACGCCGGTGTCCGGATCAATCTCGATTTCGGCCACGTGCATGCCGCTGGGAAAAGCGCGCGACATGGCCTGTTCGCCCAGGGCGTCAAGCGGATTGGGTGTGTCGCCCCCGTCCTTGCCATCGTGCTCGCGCACGAGGTCGATCAGCGCAATGCGCCGGTCGGTGCCCTTGATGGTGTAGGTACCGTCCTTGAATTCGATGTCCGCAGGTGCGGCCTCGAGCTTGTCCGCGGCCAGTTCCAGCCCCTTGTCGACCACTGCAATGGCGGCGCGCTTGAAGGCGCTGCCCTGCGCCATGGTCGAGCGCGAACCGATCACGCCCGAACCGGTCAGGCCGACGATGCCCTCGATATCCCCGGCCAGCAGGTCGATATCGGCGGCCGGGATGCCCAGCACATCGGCGACGATTTCCGGGAACACCGTCTCGTGGCCCTGCCCCTGCGACTGCGTCACCGCATACAGGTTAAGCCTGCCGCCGACCCAGCGCAGCGAAACGCGATCCTGCGGCATCGAGCCACCTCCGGAGGGCTCGAGGAACAGCGCACAACCGAGGCCGCGCAGCTTGCCCCTGGCCTTTGATTGTTCGCGTCGCGCGGCAAACCCATGCCAGTCCGATTCCTTTATCGCCCGCTCGATCATGCCGGGAAAATCGGCGCTGTCGTAAGTCGACTTGGTCGGCCCGGTATAGGGAAAGGCTTCCTTGGGGATGGCGTTGATGCGGCGCAGTTCGATCCGGTCGATGCCGGTTTCGGCGGCCGCCTGGTCGACCAGGCGCTCCATCAGGTAGGCCATGTCCGGTCGGGCGGCGCCGCGATAAGGACCGGTCGGCGAGGTGTTGGTGACAACGCAACGATGGCGGCCGTAGGCGACCGGGATGCGATAGCAGCCGGTCACCGTGAGCATGCCGTTCATGGTGTTGGTAAGCGGCCCGGACGGAATGAGGTAGGCGCCCTGGTCGCAAATCCAGCCGGTGCGAATGCCAAGAAAACGTCCGTCGGCATCAAGCGCCAGTTCACCCTCGAGCTCAAGGGCGCGGCCGTGGTTGTCGGTGGCAAAGCTCTCCGAGCGTGAACCGGTCCACTTGATCGGTTTGCCCAGCGCCTTGGCGGCGTAAATCAGCGCCGGATATTCCTGGTAAGGCGCGCTGCGCGCGCCAAAGCCGCCGCCGACATCCAGCGGATGCACGCGCAGCAAGGCCTCGTCGATTCCGGTGATATGCGCCAACCCGCCGCGCATCATGTACACACCCTGGTTGGAGGTGTACAAGTCATAGCAACCGCTGGCGGCGTCATGGGACACGACAAAACCGCGCGGCTCCATCGGATTGGGGGCGACGCGCTGGCTCGATAGGGTAATGCGCGTCACATGCTTGGCACCGGCAATCGCCGCCGCGGTGGCCACGGCATCGCCATAATCAAACTCGAAACAGACATTGCCCGGGATTTCGGCGTGCACCAGCGGCGCCGTCGGGACCACCGCGTCATGCGGATGCGCCACCGCCGGCAAATCCTCGTAATCGACCATCACCAGCTCTGCCGCGTCCTGCGCGGCCGACACAGAAGTGGCCACGACCAATGCAATCTCCTCGCCGACAAAACGCACGCAATCGCGCGCCAGCACCGGACGCGCCGGCACCTTGATCGCCTCGCCGCCGACGCCCTTGTAACTCACCATGGACTTGAGCGTGCCAAAAGGATGCGCCGCCAGGTCGGCGCCGGTATAGACGGCGGCGACGCCCGGCGCCTCGCGCGCCGCAGCGGCGTCCACCGACAACAGTTTTGCGCTGGCGCGGTCGGCGCGCACAAATGCGGCGTAGAGCTGGCCGGGAAAATTGAAGTCAGAGGTATAACGGCCCTTGCCCGTCAGCATGCGCTGGTCTTCGCGGCGGCCGTGGAATGCGTGTTCAGTCATTGCGTGAATCCCTGATGTGGAGAAGTGATTGTAAGTGTGTTTGGAGTGGTGCTAACGGCGTGGCTTAATAATTTTGTCATTCCCGCGAAAGCGGGAATCCACCTTGATTTAGGCCGTCAATTTAACTGCATAAAATGGATTCCCGCTTTCGCGGGAATGACGGTGTGGGATGTATTCAGCGTTTCGCTAGCCACCATGCCGGCCGAGAAACGCCGCCAGCGCGGCATTGAAGGCCGCCGGCTGTTCGACATTCGAAAGGTGCGAGGCATCAGGGATGATCACCAATTCCGAGCCCGGCAGGTTGGCGTGGATCTCGTGGGTCATCTCCACCGGTGTGCCGGCGTCCTCGGCGCCGGCCATGACCAGCGCCGGACAGGTGATTTCCTTCAGGCGCTGCGTCAGGTTCATCTCCGATATGGCGCGCGCGCATCCGGCATAACCTGCTGCGGGCACCGCGCGTATCATCGCGCCCACGCGCGCCATCACCGCCGGATTGGCCTTGCGAAAAGGCTCGGTGAACCAGCGCTGCAGTGTCGGCTCGACCAGCGCCGCCATGCCTTTTTCGCTTGCGACCTTGATGCGCGCCTCCCACATTTCGCGCGCGCCCTCATGCCGGCGGCTGGTGGTGTCAGCCAGGGTAATGCTGCTGAACACACCCGGATACTTCAGCGCAAAGGTCTGCCCTATCATGCCGCCCATGGACAGGCCGACCCAATGGCAGTTGGCGATGCCCAGCGCGGCAAACAAGCCCTTGGCGTCGCCGGCGAGCTGGTCGAGGGTGTAGTCGGCGCCCGGAGCCGAAGACAGGCCGTGGCCGCGCGTGTCATAGCGCAGCACGCGAAAGCGTTTCGAAAACAAATCCGCCTGCTCGTCCCACATGTGCAGGTCGCAGGCGAGCGAATGGCTGAACACCAGCCAGGGCCCGCTGCCCTGTACCGTGTAGTTGATGTCGATCTCGTTGGCGCGGACCAGCATGGCGTCAGTTGGCGACAAAGCCGATGGTCTTGACGATTTTCGCCCACTTGGCGACTTCTTTTTTCATGTACTCGGCGAACTCGGGCGCGCTGCTTGGCGTCGGGTCAAAACCGAGCGCGGCGAGGCGCTCCTTGACGTCGGGCAGCTTCAACACCTCGTTGATTTCGGCGTTGAGTTTCTGCACCACAGCCGGCGGCGTCCTGGCCGGCGCAAAAAACGCCACCCATGACACGTCTTCGAAATCGGCAAAGCCCGATTCAGCCGCCGTCGGCACATCCGGCAGGATGGACGAGCGCTTCGCGCTGGTCACCACCAGCGCCTTCATCTTGCCCTGCTTGATATGCGGCACCGCCGGCGGCATGGAAGTCGAGACCATGTCCACCTGTCCGCCCAGCACCGCGGTGATAGCCGGTGCGCCGCCGCGAAACGGCACATGCACCGCATCGACGCCCTTCATCGTCTTGAACAGGAACTCGGCCGTCAGGTGCGGCGGCGTGCCCACGCCCGCGGTCGAGTAATTGAACTTGCCGCCTTTCAGTTTGATGTATTCAGCCAGGTTATTGGCCGGCACCGAAGCACTGACGGCAAAAATGGTTGGTGTCGAAGCGATCATCGCCACCGGTACCAGTTCGGTCAGTGGGTCAAAGCCCTCCTTGCTGACATTAAGGCTTGGGCTGATGGCCACCGCCGCGGTATGCACCAGCAGGGTGTAACCGTCGGGCGCCGCAGCGGCGACGGCCTTGGCTGCCAGGGTGCCGGCCGCACCGTCGCGGTTTTCAATCACCACCGACTGGCCCATGCGTTCGGTGAGTTTTTGCCCGACCAGTCGCCCGATGCCGTCGGCGATACCGCCGGGGGCGAAGGCCACGATGGCGCGAATGGATTTGGCCGGGTAGGGCTGCACCTGCGCGAACGCTGCTGCGGACGCCGCGGCAAGCGCGAAACCCAGGACGAGTTTTGGAAATTTACGATTCATGTGTTCTCCGGATGGGATTACTTGCTGTAAAGCCGCTCGGGCACCAGCACATTGCCCTCGAATATGCGTCTTGCCGTGCGCAACAGCGACGCACGGGAAATGTCCATTGCATCGCCCTGCCCGCTCACCTGCAAGTCGACCTCTATTGCGCCCGACGGGTGCTCGATGCGCACCACGCCGGACTTGAAATCCGCCGGCACAACCAGCTTGCGCGCCACCGTACCGGGCAGCGCGCAGGCGCTGGCAACGCAGACTGCGCCGGTCACCGCATGTGCCTTGTGGCAGACAAGCGGCGTGAAATAGCGCGAGCGTATGCTGCCGCCCTGACCGGGTGCCGACAAAAGGCCCACCTTGGGCACCACCTTGCCGGTGACATCGCCCATGCCCATCAGCCGGCCCGCTTCGAGGCGCATGGATTCGAGCTTCGCAAGAAAGTCCTTGTCGGCATCCAGTTCTGCCGGGGTCTCGGCGCCGCTCTTGCTCATTGAACCCGCCGCGACCAGCATCATCGGCATGGCCATGTCGAGGCAGGTCACTTCAATGCCCTGGATCATGTCGATGGGCTTGCCGGTAGGAAACATCTTGCCGGTGACCGCACCCTTGGCGTCAAGAAAATTAAGCTTGATCGGCGCACCGGTGCCGGGCACGCCGTCGATACGCGCGTCGCCCTCGTACTCGACGCGGCCGCCGGGCGTCTGGATGATGGCCTCGATGAAACTTTGCGTGTTGACGTTGAAAATACGCACCAGGGTTTCCCCGCGGCCTGCCTTGACCATCCCCGCCTCGATGGCAAACGGGCCGACGCCCGAGAGCATGTTGCCGCAGTTGGGGTTGGTGTCGACCTTGGCCTCGTTCACCGACACCTGGGCAAACAGGTAATCGACGTCGGCGCCTTTTTGCCGCGACGGGCTGACGATCGCCACCTTGCTGGTGAGCGTGTTGGTGCCGCCTATGCCGTCCACCTGCAGCGGATGCGGCGAACCCATGACATTGAGCAGCACCGCATCGCGCCCGGCCACGTCGGCGGGCAGGTCTGAGGCGACAAAATACGGCCCGCGCGAGGTGCCGCCGCGCATGATCACGCAGGGAATTTTTCTTTGCACCACTGACTCCTGTTGAATGCCGCCTCAAAGCGAACCGCCCTTCCCTCACCCCAACCCTCTCCCGCCCAAGCGGGAGAGGGAGTTTTTAGCCCCCTCGCCCCCGCATGGGGAGAGGGTTGGGGTGAGGGGTCTACGAGAAAACCATTACTTGTACAAACCCCGCTTCACCAGCCAGTCCTGTATCACCCCGGCCACCACGTCACTGTTCTTGTCCATCATGATCATGTGCGAATTGCCGGTGATACCCGCCTTGGGCAGGTCTACCACGTCGGCGCTGCCGCCGGCGGCGCGCAAGGCTTCGTAGAACTTGATGCCGTTGCCGCGTATGGTCGGCCAGCGCGAATCCTGCTCGATGTAATCGCCATAAATGGCGAGCACCGGCACGTTTTTCATTTTCGGCGCGTCGCTGACCGGACCGGTGCCTGCCGGCTCGACCAGCACCAGCGCCTTGACCTTGTCCGGCCGCGCCTCGGCGACGCGAATGCCGAACAGGCCGGCCTGCGAATGCACCAGCACGATACACGGGCAGACCTTGTCAACCAGCGCGGTATAAGCGGCGATGGTCGGCACGTCGGTTGAGGTCCAGCGCGGCACATTCTGCTTGGTGAAGTTGTCATAGCCTTCGACCGGGAACTGGCTGCCCGGCATGGGCTTCATTTTGGAAACATCCTTGTTATAGGAGCCGGCACCCTGGCCGATGCGAAAACGCTCGAACGGGTTTTCCTTGGTCAGGAACACCGGGTCGGTGGTGAAAATGTCCGGATACATTGCCCAGCCGGAGCGGCCGCGCTCAACGGCGTCGGAGTTATAGACCGGCCAGCCTTTTTTGACAAAGTAGTTCACCCAGCCCTCGCGGCCGTCAGGCGTCGTCTCGTAACTCACGCCGGACAGGCCGCCGCCATGCCACATCAGCAGTGGCAGGCCGCGCGGGTCTTTCGGGATGAAATACTGCACATACATCTGCTCGACCTGGTAGACGCCGTTCGGATCGACCTTGGCCGGCACGCCACCGGGGGTGAACAACACTTCCTTGACCGGCTTGCCGCTGATGACGACTTCGCGACCACCAACATGGAAGGAACCCATTTGCGACAACTGTATCGGCGCCTGCGAACAGGCCGACAACACCAGAACAGCGCCGGCTGCGGCGAAAATTGTTTTCATCTGACCTCCTTGGGATTTGCCTGTATTTTAACGCCTGAATGCAGGGACGAGCCCATCGTCTGGAAACCCGCATCTGGCGCCAGTTTCCAGCTTCCTGCCCGGCGGCCACGCCGGATGTCCATTGCGGCGGCGGTTCGTCCACTCGCCCGTTCCCGACGGCCACAGGCGAGACATCCGGTCCTACTGCGGCTAGACTCGCGTCATGACCAGTCCGCCCCGCACCACCCGCAAACCGGCAAAACGCCCGGCAGCGCGCAAAACCGCGCGCAGCGCCGCGGCAAACAGCCGCGCCACCGAGCAGAACAGCCGCCTCGGCGCCAACATCAAGGCCCTGCGCATGATCAAGGGGCTCAAGCTGCGCGACCTGTCGGGGCGCGTCGGCTGTTCCGAGAGCCTTATTTCGAAGATCGAGAACGGCGTCGCCCTGCCTTCTGTTACGGTACTGCACAAGATTGTCGCGGCGCTCAACGTCAACATGGCGGCGCTGTTTGCCGACGAGCACGCCGACCGCGGCATCGTCGCCCGCCGCGGCAAACGCCCGGCGTTTTCCATAGACAAGGCCGGCTCGCAGCTGGAGCGGCTGATTCCGGCCGAAGGCAGCCACCTGCTCGAGGGCAACCTGCACATTCTCGCGCCGGGCGGCGGCAGCGAAGGCATGCTCTCGCACGAGGGCGAGGAAGTGGGCTTTGTCATCGACGGCGAACTGGAACTCACGGTGGGCGACCGCACCTATCTGCTCGCCGCCGGCGATTCATTCAGCTTTCGCTCGGAAATCCCCCATAGCTACCGCAACCCGGCGAAAAAACACGCGCGCATCATCTGGATCAGCACACCACCGACGTTCTGAGCGCTTGCGTGCCCTATAAAAACTCGCAATGTGCCGCCCTTCGCTGGTGCGGTAATGCACCAATAAAAACCTTTCTTGACAGGCTTGCTACGAGTTCATAGAGTCGCACGTTCAAGTGACTTGAACAAAACTCCGCCGCATTGACTTACGCTGGAATCAATACAGAAAGCCGAGTGAAATCATGGCCTCCAACGCCACCGAAGACAACCTGATTGAAAAAATCACCGCCAACCGGCAGCCCCACTACGAACCCTACGGCTGGCACCACTGGCCCGAACACCCCTGGCTGACCTACCAGTTCCGCCGCGCCCTCGGCGAAACCCAGGAAGGCGGCGGTGCGGTAAGCGAGTGTTTCCTCGCCGCCAGCCGCATGATCCCCGGTGACAAGGAGTCCTGGCACACCGAATGGATGGTCGTCGCCGACAACAATTGGCAGCGCGGCCTTGCCGAGGAAACACTCGGCCACGTGCGCAGTGCCATGAACTGCTTCCTGCGCGCCGCCGACTACTACCGCCAGGCCGAGTTCCATCTCACGCCCGAAGATCCGCGCCGCCTGCCGACCTTCGAAAAAATGGAAGCCTGCTCGAAAAAATTCATCAGCCACCTCACGCCCAAGGGCGAGGAGGTCGAGATCCCCTACGAAAACGGCGTCACGATTTGCGGCTATTTTGTGCGCACCCCGCATGGAGAGAACAATCGCAGCAACAAGCACCCGGTGCTGATCTGCTTTGGCGGCCTTGACTCAATCAAGGACGAGATGTGGTTCATGCAGGCGCACGGCGCGCTGCAACGCGGTATCTCGGTGCTGATGGTCGACCTGCCCGGCCAGGGCGGCACGCTGCGCCGGCACAAGATCCCCAACCGCGCCGACACCGAAGTGCCGGTGGGCAAATGCATAGACTGGCTGGAACAGCGCGATGACGTCGATGCCAAGCGCATCGCCTGCTGCGGGTCCAGCCTTGGCGGTTATTACGCCGCGCGCGCCGGCTGCTACGAACCGCGCCTTGCCGCGGTCATCGCCCATGGCGCGGTCTGGGCCATCACCGACTTGTGGGGCAATGCCGACGACAGTCACGGCCTGGCGGAGCACATTCGCTGGGTGTTTGGCTGCAAGTCGATGAAAGAGTCCATGGTCAAGGCAAAGGCTTTTACGCTTGAAGGCCACCTCGACCATATCAAGTGCCCGCTGCTGGTGCTGCACGGCGGCCACGACGTGCTGACCGTGTCGCAGGCCACCAAGGTCTATGATTACGCCAAGGCACGCGGCAAGGACGTCACGCTGCGCCTCACCTCGGCCGAGGAAACCGGCGCCGAACACTGCCAGCATGACAACCCGACGCTGGGCCAGGAATTGATGAACGACTGGCTCGCCGACAAGTTCGGCATCGACCAGCGACAATTGCAGTTCAGCGCCGCCTGAGCTTGCCGGCGAAGATTTGTTTTGCCAAAGATGAATGACTGCTCTCAAAAACACACCGTCATTCCCGCGCAAGCGGGAATCCATGGGGTTCGTCGCGATGCCGCGCACCCCATGGATACCGGGTTCGCTGCGCGCCCCGGTATGACGGTTAATTTACCGAACCTGCCACGGGGGCCCCGATGCTGAATCTCGGCGTAGACAAAATCAAAGCCGCGGTGGTCGCCATCGACCTGCACCGCGGCCATCTCGACCTCACGGTTGCGACCATGCCGGTGCCGACCGAGGCGCAGGCGAGGCGCGTCATCGCCGCCAACAAAAGGCTGTTTGACTGGTGCCGCACCAAGGCGATTCCCATCGTGCACCTCGTAACGACTTACCGTGACGCCGAGGAGATCCGCGTCAATCCGTTCTGGCGCACCCGCGCCGAGAACCCGGACAACCCGCGCAAGAACGTGCTCAAGCACAACATCGCCGGCATGCCCGGCTGCACCATCATCCCCGAGCTGCACGACGCCAAACGCGACTGGGTGGTCGACACCAAGAAGCGTTACGACTGCTTTGTCGGCACCGACCTCGATTTCGTGCTGCGCTCGCACGGCGTGAACACCCTGATCGTCAGCGGTGTCAACACCAACAGCTGCGTGCTCTCCACCGTCCTGGCCGCCTGCTCGAAGGATTATGCGGTCATAATTGCCGAAGATTGTGTCGACACCATGGACGCGCCCGAACTGCATGCCGCCGCACTGCTGTGCATGCGCACCGCTTTTGGCTTTGTCATGAGTACCGACGAAATCATGGCAGCACCTCTTACCCCCTAACAACGCAACAGGAGACCCCATCATGGCCATGCTTCCGCGCGAACGCGTTCCCTTCAGCGCCATTGTCGACCGCCCCAAGCTCAAGCTGCCGGGCGACGGCCGCATCATCGTCTGGACCATCGTCAACCTTGAAGTGTGGGACATCGCCAAGGCCATGGCGCGCCAGGTCATCCCGCCGCCCACCGGCGCGATGCTGCTGCCGGACGTGCCCAACTGGTCCTGGCACGAGTACGGCATGCGCGTCGGTTTCTGGCGTTTTCATGCCTTGTACGAAAAGCTCGGCCTGCGGCCGACCCTGTCGATCAACGCCCGCGTCTGTGTCGATTACCCGCGCGTCGCGCAGGCTTGCAAGGACTCGGGCTGGGAATTCATGGGCCACAGCTGGGAGCAGGGGCCGATACACAAGGAAGAAGACCAGCCGGGCATGATCGGCCGCTCCATGGACACCATCGAAAAATTCACCGGCAAACGCCCGGTCGGCTGGCTCGGACCCGGCCTGACGCAAACGCTGGACACACCCGATTACCTCACCGCCGCCGGTGTGAAATACATCGGCGACTGGGTCTATGACGAGGAGCCGACGGAGATCAAGACCACCAACGGCCCGCTCATCACCCTGCCCTATTCGGTCGAGACCAACGACATCCCGGCGATGCTGGTGCAGCACCACGAGGCGGCCTACTGGCAGACAAAATGCACCGACACCTTCGACCGCCTGTACATGGAAGGGGCCGAGCGGCCGCGCATCATGGCCATCGCCATCCACCCCTATGTCAGCGGCCAGCCCTTCCGCATCAAGTACCTTGAAGCCGTGTACGATTACATGAGCCGCTTCCCCGGCGTGATCCACTGGAACGGCGAGGAAATCCTCGACTGGTACCAGAAGGCCCGCACGCAAGCCAAGTAAGGACGACTGCCCCGTGTCGATGCTCGCCTTCAACCTGCTCAACAGCCTGACTTTCGCGGCGCTGCTGTTCGTGGTCGGCAGCGGCTTTACGCTGATTTTCGGGCTGATGCGCATCGTCAACCTGGCGCACGGGGCGCTCTACCTGCTGGGCGGCTACATCGCCTTTACCGTGGCGATGAAATCCGGCAGTTTTGCCATTGGCATAGGCTGCGCCGCACTGGCGGTGGCCTTTGCCGGTTTTCTCATTGACACGCTGCTGCTGCGCTTTGTCAAAAACAACGAACTGCGCCAGGTGTTGCTCACGGTCGGGGTCGCGCTGGTGCTCAACGACCTGATGCTGGTGATCTGGGGCGGCGACACCTTCACCGTGCCGGTGCCGCAGTGGCTGCAGGGGGCGGTGCAGTTCGCCGGCATCACCTACCCGGCGTTCCGCCTGTTCGTGCTGGGCGTGGGCGTGGCGATTTTCATCGGCCTGTGGCTGCTGCTCAACAAGACGCGCCTGGGCGCGCTGATTCGCGCCGGCGTCGACGATGCCGAAATGGTCGAAGCCATGGGCGTCAACATCCGCCGCGTGTTCATCTACACGCTGATGCTGGGCACCGCCCTCGCCGGCCTCGGCGGTTCGCTGGGCGGCGCCTTCCTGTCGCTCTACCCCACCGCCGACGCCGAAATCCTGGTGTTCAGCCTTGCGGTGGTGATCATCGGCGGCCGCGGCAGCCTTGCCGGCGCCGCAGTGGGCGCGATCTTTGTCGCCATGCTCAACACCTTCGGCCAGGTCTGGTTCCCGGAACTCGCCTACTTTGTCATTTTCGGGCCGATGGCCGTGCTGCTCGCCTTCCGCCCGCTCGGCCTGTTCGGACGGGCCACATGAGCAGCCGGGTATGAACAAGCGCTACGCCTGGACCGCCATCGTGCTGGCCGCCCTGGCGCTGCTGCCGCTGGCCATCACCGGCTACCACACCAGCATCGCGACGCAAATCCTGATCTACGCCGCGCTCGCCATGTCCATCGACATCCTCGCCGGCTATACCGGGCGCACGCCGCTGGGCCACGGCGCGATTTTCGGCGTCGCCACCTACGTGGTGCTCTATTACGTCACCGCCGCCAACGGCTCCCTCGCCGCCGGCATCGTGCTGGGCATTCTTGCCGCCACCGCCACCGCCGTGGTGTTCGGCGCCCTCGCCATCCGCACCTCCGGCGTGTATTTCCTGCTGCTCACCCTTGCCCTGGGCATGATCGTCTGGGGCGTGTCGCTGCGCTGGACGTCGGTCACCGGCGGCGAGAACGGCATTCGCGGCAACATCAAGCCCGAATGGCTGGCCAACCACGTCAACCTGTATTACCTCACCCTCGCCATCACCTCGCTGATGGCCCTGGCGATGTGGCGTTTCGTCAATTCACCCTTCGGCCTCACCCTCAAGGGCATTCGCGAGAGCGAATCGCGCATGCGGGCGCTGGGCTACAACGTGCCGCTGCACGTGTTCATCGGCTTTGTCGTATCCGGTTTTTTCGCCGGAATCGCCGGCATCCTCTACGCCTTTTACAACAGCTTTGTCAGCCCATCCACGGTGGAACTCAAGCAGTCGGTGTCCGGCCTGCTGATGGCCATTGTCGGAGGGGTCGGCACGCTGTTCGGCTCGCTGATAGGTTCCATTGTTATCATCAGCCTGGAAAACGTGGTCAGCCTTTACACCGAGCGCTGGTCCATGGTGCTCGGCTTCATGTTCATTTTCACCATGATTTTTGCCCCCGAAGGCCTTGTCGGCAAGGCGCGACAAATACTCGCGCGGCGCCGTTCCAAACGTAGTTCCTGAATTTCCTTTTTTGTTAACTGGAGGTCACCATGATGAACCGCCGCAAATTCCTCAAAGCCACCGGCGCCGCCGCCGCCACCACCGCCGCGACCTCGGTCGGCCCGTGGGTGCACACCGCCTCGGCGCAGACCGGTCCGATCCGCATCGGCCTGATGGCCCCGCTCACCGGCGTGGTCGCCGCCGGCGGCCGTGAAGTGGTCGAGGGTTTCAACCTTTACTGGGACCAGGTCGGCAAGAAAGTCGCCGGGCGCGAAATCGAAGTCATCGTCGAGGACGACGGCGCCAACCCGGATACCTCGCTGCAAAAGGCGCGCCGCCTCGTCGAGCAGCGCAACGTGCACTGGCTGGTGGGCAACATCCTCGCCAACACCGGCCTTGCCGTGGCCGAATACGTCAAGGGCAACGGCGTGCCCTACTTCATCCCGGTGATCGCCGCCGACGACCTGACGCAGCGCAAGCGCCTTAACAACGTCGTGCGCATCGCCGGCTACAGTTCCAGCCAGACGCCGCGGCCGATCGCTGATTACGGCCTCAAGCAGGGTTACAAAAAAGCCGTGACCATTTCGCAGGACTACGCCTTCGGCCACGAACAGTGCGGCGGCTTTTGCCAGACCTTCACCGAGGGCGGCGGAACGATCATGCAGCAGTTCTGGAACCCGCTTAACACCGCCGACTTCAGTCCCTACCTGGCGCAAATCCAGAACCTCAAGCCCGATGTGGTGTTTTCGATGGAGACCGGCGCCGACGCCTCGCGCTTTATCCAGCAATGGAACAACTTCGGCCTGAAAGACAAGATTCCCGTTCTCTATTGCCAGAACGCCACCGACCAGTCGGTCATCCGCACCATGGGCCCCGAAGCCGAGGGCCTGATTTCCGGCGCACACTTTTGCGAGGGCCGCGACGAGGCCGCCAACAATAAATTCCTCGCCGACTACAACAAGGCCTACAACAAGCTGCCGTCAATCTACGGCTTTTCGCATTACTCGGGCGCGATGTGGCTCGCCGAGGCGATCAAGCGCGTCAACGGCAAGGTCGAGGACAAGGTCAACTTCCTCAACGAAGTGCGCCAGGTCAAGCTCACCGGCTCGCCCCTCGGGAGGAGCGTCGAACTCGATCCTTACGGCAACCCGGTCTACGACATGTACATCAGGAAGACCGTCAAGCGCCCGGACGGCAAACTCTGGAACGTGCCCATCGCCTCGTATCCCAACGTCAGCCAGTTCTGGAAATACAACCCGGAAACCTATATGGCGCAACCGCCGTATTCGCGCACCTTCCAGGGCATCAAGAAAACCTGATCCACAACGCCGTCATTCCGGGGGCGCCCGTCACCTTGGGCGCAACCCGGAATCCATGGGTTCGGCATGCAAACCCCATGGATTCCCGCTTGCGCGGGTATGACGGCATTTACGCACCGCCCATCAACCAATCAAGATGACCGATCCCCTGCTCAAACTCGACAACGTCAGCGTCACCTTCGGTGCGCTGCGCGCCGTCGACGGCGTGTCGCTGTCGGTCAAGGCGGGGGAACGCCGCGCCATCATTGGCCCCAACGGTGCCGGCAAGACGACACTGTTCAACGCCATCGCCGGCGACATCCGTCCCTCGGGCGGCAGCGTGAGCTTTCGCGGCAACGACGTCACCCGGCTCAAACCGCACGCCAAGGCGCACCTGGGCATAGGCCGCACCTACCAGATCACCAACCTGTTTGCGTCACTGTCAGTCGAGGACAACCTGCGCCTTGCCGTGCGCGGCCTCTCGCCGCGGAAGTTTTCGCTGTTTGGCTCGGGCAAGCTCAACACGGCCGAGCACACCGCGGTCGAGGAGGCCCTGTCCGAGAGCGGCATGAGCGCGCGCCGCGGCGTGCCGATACGCGACCTCTCTTACGGCGAGCAACGCCAGCTTGAGCTCGCCCTTGCCCTCGCCGGCAAGCCCAGCCTGCTGCTGCTGGACGAACCGGCCGCCGGCCTTTCGGCGGCCGAACGCGTGCGCATGGCCGAGATTATCCGCGCCCTGCCGCGAGAGTTGACACTGGTGCTGATAGAGCACGACATGGACCTTGCCCTCGGCCTCGTGGATTACGTCACCTGCCTGCAGCACGGCCAGGTTCTGGTCGAGGACACGCCGGACGCCATCCGCGGCAACGAGAAGGTGCAAGAGGTCTATCTCGGAAAGCCCCACCATGCTTGAAATACGCGACCTGCACAGCAAGTACGGCGACGCGCACATCCTGCACGGCGTGTCGCTCGACGTGCCGGCCAGCCGCGTCGTCGCCCTGCTCGGCCGCAACGGCATGGGCAAGACCACGCTGATCCGCTCGATCATGAATTTCACCTCGCCGCAGGTCACCCAGGGCAGCGTCAAGTACCTTGGCAAGGAGTTGCGCGGTCTCACGCCGCATGCCATCGCGCGCGAGCGCATCGGCCTGGTGCCGCAGGGCCGCCGGCTGTTCGCCTCGCTCAGCGTCACCGAGCACCTGACCATGGTCGAATCGCGCGGCGCCGACAGCCACGAATGGACGGTGGAGCGCATTTTTGCCATGTTCCCTCGCCTTGGCGAACGGCGCCACCATCGCGGCAACCAGCTCTCGGGCGGCGAGCGCCAGATGCTTGCCGTCGGACGCGCGCTGATGCTCAACCCGACGCTGCTGCTGATGGACGAGCCCTCGGAAGGCCTCGCCCCGGTGATGGTGCAGCACCTCGAGGGCATCATCACGCAACTCAAGCAGACCGGCCTTGCCATCCTGCTGGTGGAACAAAACCTCTACAGCGCCCTGGCGGTCGCCGACGAGGTCTACATACTTGAGACAGGCGGCATTGTCTGGCACGGCGGCGCCGACGTACTGCGCAACGACCGCGCCACCATGCAGCGCTTTCTGGGTGTGAAATAGCACCGACCCGGTTCGATGCGGTGCGCACGGCGCGCCGGTGTACTTCTTTACCACTTCTTACATTTTCGGAGCCCGCCATGAATCGCAAACGACGCGTCCTTTCCTCGGTCCTGCTGTCAGGCGCAATACTTGCCACCTGCATCGGCCACGCCCGGGCCCAGGCCGACTACCCGAAACAGCCGATCAAAATGGTTGTCGGCTTTGCCGCCGGCGGCATTTCCGACGTGCTGGCGCGTGCGATTGCCGCCAAGATGTCCACTACGATCGGGCAAAGCGTGTTTGTCGAGAACAAGCCCGGCGCCGGCACCACCATCGCCGGGGATATTGTTTCCAAGGCCGCCCCCGACGGCTACACCATCTGGCTGCAGGACATCACCACCCACGCCATCAATGCCAGCCTCTACCCCAAGCTGCCCTACGACTCGATCAAGGATTTCACCCCCATTGCGCTGTTCGCCTCGACGCCGCTGATGCTGGTGGTGCATCCGTCCTCATCGGCCAAAACCGTCAAGGAGCTCGCCGCGCTGATGAAATCGCAACCGGGCAAGTTCTCCTATGGTTCATCCGGCAACGGTACCATCCTGCACCTGGCGGGCGAGATGTTCAAAGCCGGCCAGGGCATTGACGTTGTGCACGTGCCTTACAAAGGAAGCAACCCGGCGACCCAGGCCATCCTCGGCAATGAAGTGGCCTTCGTGTTCTCCACCATGCCGCCGGCGGTGTCCAACGCCAAGGCCGGCAAGCTGCGCGCCCTCGCCGTAACCACGCCCAAGCGCGTCGCCGCCGCACCCGATGTGCCGACCATGGGCGAGGCGGGCGTCGCTAATTTTGAGGTGGTGCTCTATAACGGCATCCTCGGCCCCAAAGGCATGGACCCGGCGATCGTGCGCAAACTTAACGCCGAATTCGCCAAGGTCATCGCCAGCGAGGAAATCAAGCGGGTCTTCGACAACCTCGGCGCCGACCCAATCGCCACCACACCCGAGGCGTTTGCAGCCATGCTGAGCAAGGAAATCTCCATGCTCGCGCCGGTGGTCAAGGCGTCTGGCGCAAAGGTGGAATAAACTCAACACGTACATCCCTGAGAAATTCGTCATCCCCGCGAAAGCGGGGATCCATGGGGTCTTTTGGCAGAGAAAAATGGATTCCCGCTTTCGCGGGAATGACGGTAGTTTCTTGGTTTGCCCAGATTCGACTATCGTTTAGTGAAGACCTATTCCATGAGCACCAAACCCCTCCTCCCCCAGCACACGCGCTACGACTACATCCCGTTACCGGAGCGCAAGGACTACTCCTGGCCGGGCGGAAAACGCCTCGCCTTCACCATCACCACCAATATCGAATGGTTCGCCTTTGGCGCGGGCCTTGGGCACGACCCGGCCAAGACCGGTGAGCCGCAGACGCATCGCAACTATTCCTGGCGTGATTACGGCAACCGCATCGGCATCTGGCGGCTGTTTGAGCTCCTTGACGAGCTGAAACTGCCCGCCGGCCACAACACCAACAGCCTCATCTACCAGTACGCGCCGCAAATCACCGACTTCATTCGCAAGCGCGGTGACGAAATCGTCGCCCATGGCCGCAGCAACGCCGAGAACCTCAAGGGACTGTGGCAGCCGGACGAGGAGCGCATCCTGGGCGAAGTCACCGATACCATCACCAAACATGAAGGCAGGGCGCCCAAGGGCTGGATGGGCTCTGGCGCCTACGAGACCGGCAACACCCCCGACCTGTTGAAGGAACTGGGCTACACCTACCTCATGGACTGGCCCATGGACGACCAGCCGGTGTGGTTGCGCACGCGCGCCGGCCCCATCCTGTCGGTGCCCTACCCGATCGAGCTCAATGATTCGCAGCACGTTATCCACCGCAAGGGTGACGCCGAGAGCTTTTGCGACATGATTACCGAGCAATTCGATGAAATGATCGAGCAATCGGAACGCCATCCGCTGGTGCTGAACGTGTCCATCCATCCGTATGTGTTCGGCCAGCCCTTTCGCCTGCGCATGATCCGCCGCGCCTTCCAGCATTGCGTCGAGCACGCCAAGGCCGGCCGCGTCTGGTGGTGCAAACCGCACGAGATCGCCGATCACTGCCTTACCTTGCCCCCGGGCATCATTCCCGGAAGCTGACAGGAGAACCACCATGAAACGCCTCGGCTTCACATTGCTCACCCTCGCCTTGTTCAGCGCCACCGTACAGGCCCAGGACTATCCGAACCGGCCCATACGCCTCGTTGTTCCCTACGGCGCAGGCGGCTCCTCCGACGGACCGATGCGCGTCATCGCCCAGGAGTTCTCCAAACAGGTCGGCCACCAGATGGTGGTCGAGAACAAGCCCGGACAGGGCGCGATGATAGGCAGTGCCGAAGTGGTCAAGGCCCCAGCCGACGGCTACACACTGCTGCTCGCATCCAATCCCAACGCCATCAGCGTCTCGCTGTACAACAACCTGACGCACAATCCGGTCGACGACTTCCTGCCGATTTCGCTGCTCGGACGCGAGCAGGCGGTGCTGCTGGTGCATCCGTCGGTGCCGGCCAAGACCATCCGCGAGTTCGTCGCCTACGTCAAAGCCAATCCGGGCAAGGTCAATTACGGGTCCTCGGGCAACGGCAGCGCGCAACACCTGTTCATGGCGCTGATGAATTCCATCGGTGACCTGAAGATGACGCACGTGCCTTACAAGGGCAGCGGCGGCGTCACCACCGACCTGCTGGGCGGGCAAATCCAGACGGCGATGCCCGGCCTCGCGGCGATGATCAGCCATATCAAGGAAGGCAAACTGCGCGCACTGGCGGTCAGCGGCGCGACGCGCTCGCCGCTGCTGCCCGAGGTGCCCACCCTCGCTGAATCCGGTTTCAAGGGCTACGAAGCCTACATCTGGATGGGCATCCTGGCGCCAAAGGGCACACCAGCCCCCATCATCGACAAACTCAACCGCGAATTGAACGCGGCGCTAAAGGCCCCCGCGGTCAGGTCCTACATGAGCAACGCCGCCATCGAGCAAATCGGCTCCACGCCCGCGGAGTTCGGCGCCTTTTTCCGCGGCGACCGCGATTTGTGGGCGCGCCTGATCAAGGAAACCGGTGCCAAGATAGATTAAGCAAGGAAACAGGCATGAGCATAGAGCGCTTCGGAAAAACCCGTTACGGCAACGGCGACATCGTCCATGCGCCTTTTGTGCGCGCCGGCAACTGGGTGTTCGGCAGCGGCCTGCGCGCCACTCTCGCCAACGGCCTGATGGATCCGGCCGTGCTCAAGTCCGGCCGTCCGCTTGACGCGCCCCCCAAGGCGCAGCGCGAGGCGGAACACATATTCGAGGCCATGGCCGCGCACCTCAACACGGCCGGCAGCGCAATGTCACGCGTCGCGCGCCTGGACCAGTATTACCCCGACCCGCGTTCGGTTGACCCTTACCATGTCGTGCGCAAGCAGGCACTCGCCGGCCAGGTCGCGCCCAGCACATCCATTATTGTCGGCGGCCTGCTCAATTGCGACGCCGCCATGGATGTGCAAGTCATGGCCGCCACCGCAGCCAGCGGCTACACCGTCGAACGCATCAAGGCCGACCTCAATGCGCCGCAGAGCTCGGGCTATGCGCCCTGCATACGCGTCGGTGACATGGTGTTCGTCGCCGGGCAACTGGCGCGCGACGTCGCGGGCAACATCGCCGCCGAAGCGCAGCCGCCCGCCGGCCAGCAGTGGAACGGCACACGCATCAAACTCGAGACCGAATACCTGTTCAGGAAACGCCTGTTGCCCGCGCTCGAGGCCGCGGGCAGCCATCCGGACTTGGTGCTCAAGGCGCAGGTCTACCTGAGCCACCCGGAAGACCTGCCGGCCTTTTTGCTAAGCTGGGCGCAGTGCTTTGGCAAGCGCATCCCGCCCACCACCATCGTCCCGGTCGCACATCCGGCCTTCGGCACCATCGATGCGACCATCGAAGTGAATCTCATCGCGGCGCACGCATCGGCAAGCGCGCGCGTGAAGGATGTGACCTGCGATGTGGCACTCATCGCTGAAGGCATGCTGCCCGCGTGCACCTTCGACGGCCTGTTGTTCGTCGCCGGACTGATGGCCATAGACAAGAATGGCCTCGCGCCATCCGCGCAGGTGCAGCCCGGCGCGCCGTATTTCCACCACAGCAGTCGCGCCCAGATGACAGACATCCTCACCAAGGCCAATACCATCTTTGCCGCCGCCGGCAGCGATTTGTCGCAAATCGTGCGCGCGCTGCACTTTCATACCGACCTCGCCGGCTTTCACGGCGCTTACATGGCCTGGGACGCGGACCTGCGCGAAGCCGGCCTGCCCTTTAGCGCAATCGGGGTTGCCGACACGATGTTTGTGCCGGGGGCGAGCGTGCTGCTGGATCTTTGGGGTTGCGCTCCGGGCAAATGAGCGACAAACCCCTCCTACCCCGGCACGATCGCTACGATTTCCTTCCGCTGACCGAGCGCCAAGACTATTCCTGGCCGGACGGCAAACGCCTTGCGTTCACCGTCACCACCAACATCGAATGGTTTGCCTTCGGTGCCGGCATGGGCCATGACCCGGCCAAGACCGGCGAGCCGCAGACGCATCGCAATTATTCCTGGCGCGACTACGGCAACCGCATCGGCATCTGGCGGTTGTTTGACCTCCTTGACGAGCTGGAACTGCCCGCCGGACACGCTACCAACAGCCTTATTTACGACTACGCTCCGCAGATCACCGATGCCATACGCAGGCGCGGCGACGAACTCATAGCGCATGGCCGGACCAATGCCGAGAACCTGCGCGGCCTGTGGCAGCCCGACGAAGAACACCTGCTGCGCGAAGTCACCGAGACCATTACCCGGCACGAAGGCAGTCCGCCCAGGGGATGGATGGGCGCCGGCGCCTACGAAACCGCGCATACGCCCGACCTGCTCAAGGAACTGGGTTATACCTACCTGATGGACTGGCCCATGGACGACCAGCCGGTGTGGATGCGCACGCGCGCCGGTCCGATCCTGGTGGTGCCCTACCCGATAGAAACCGACGACGCACAGGCCATCATCCATCGCAAATGGAGCGCCGAAGTGTTCTACGACATGGTCGTTGCGCAATTCGATGAAATCGTCGAACAAAGCGCGCGCCATCCGCTGGTCATGAACGTGTCCGTCCATCCCTATGTGTTCGGCCAGCCCTTTCGCATCCGGGCCTTGCGCCGCGCGTTGCAACACTGCGTGAAGCATCCGCTCGCCGGCCGCGTGTGGTGGACCAGACCAGGCGACATTGCCAACCACTGCCTGGCGCTGCCGCCGGGCGTCATTCCAGGAAGCTGACCATGAGCAAACTCATACAAGATGCCACCCCCGGCGATATCGCCTCGGCGCTGCAACAACTGGAACTGCCACCAGAGCGCGTCGCACGCACACGGCCGCTGGTCGAAGCCAACAACGCCATCATCGCCAAGGCCGCGCGCGAACGACTGCGCATGGACGACAGCCCCGCTGATTTTGTCGCCTGGCTCGAAGGCCACAAGCCATGAGCGCCGCGCCATACCTGTTGTCGCTGAGCGAACTGGCCGAGGCCATCGCCAGGGGCGAGATCAGTTCGCGCGCCGCCACCGAAGCCAGCCTCGCGCGCCTGAAGGCCATCGGACCAAAACTCAATGCCGTGGTCCTGATCGAGGAAGAACAAGCCCTCACCGCCGCCGACAAGGCCGACGCCGCGCGTAAAGCCGGCAAGCCGCTCGGCCTGCTGCACGGCGTGCCGCTGGCGCACAAGGATTTGTTCTACCGAAGGGGCCGCCCCTGCGCCGGCGGTTCAAAAATTCGCCAGGGCTTCGTGCCGCAGGCCACCGCGACGGTACTCAATCGCCTTGATGCCGCCGGTGCGCTCGACCTGGGCACCCTGCACATGGCCGAGTTCGCGCTCTCGCCCACCGGCTACAACGAGCCCTACGGCCACGCGCGCAACCCGTGGAACACCGCCCACGTCACCGGCGGGTCCTCCAGCGGATCGGGCGCCGCCGTCGCCGCGCGGCTCATCAGCGCTTCACTGGGTTCGGATACCGGCGGCTCAATCCGCCACCCGGCGGCGATGTGCGGACTCACCGGGCTCAAGCCGACCTGGTCGCGCGTCAGCCGCGCCAATGCCATGCCGCTGTCCTGGTCACTCGACTGCATCGGGTCACTGGCGCAAACGGCGCGCGACTGCGCCCGTATCATGCAGGTCATCGCCGGGGCGGACATCGCCGATCCCACCGCCTCGCACATGCCGGTGCCCGACTATGCCTCCCAGCTCAACGGCCACCTGAAAAACCTGACCATCGCCGTGCCCGGCAATTACTACTATGAGCACGTCACGCCCGGGGTAAAAAAAGCGCTGGATGACTCGCTCACCGCACTGCGCGACCTGGGCGCCAAAACCGTCACCACCAGGGTGCCGGACATGGCCCTCATCAACGCGCTGATGATCGTGGTGATGACGGTCGAGGCGGCGAGCATCCACCGCAACTGGCTGGCGACACGCCCGGACGATTATGCCGACCAGGTCAGGAGCCGCATCGAGCCCGGACTTTACTACCCGGCCACGCGCTACACCGAGGCCTTGTCGCTGCGCGCCAAAATCGCCGCCGAGTATGTCGCCAGCGCAATGCAAGGCGCCGACCTGCTGCACCTGCCGACGCTATCCATACCTGTGCCCTCGATAGCAGAAACCACCGCCGGCGACCCGGCTGCCATCGCGGCCAAGATCGGCGCCATAACCCACTGCACGCGCGGCATCAACTACCTCGGCCTGCCGGCGCTGGCCGTGCCCTGTGGCTTTGTCGATGCATTACCGGTGAGCTTCCAGCTCGTCGGCAAGCCTTTTACCGAAGCCCTGCTGCTGCGCGCCGGTGACGCCTACCAGCGTGTCACCGACTGGCATAAGCGCCTGCCGCCCCTCGCAGCCTGAACTCCATAAGCTGGAAGGTCTCACCTGGCGGAATTGGCACTTGCTTGATATTTTTCGCCCCTCCGGTTTATCGTCATCCCCGCGAAAGCGGGGATCGATGGGGTTGGATTTGTACCTGAGCGACGAACCCCATGGATTCGGGGTTCCGCTTTGCGGCCCCGGAATGACAGCCGCTTGCTTAAGGAAGTGCCATTGGTATCTGGCACGCCTTGCCGGCCACCTCTTTTGCGCGCACCGACGCACAAATTACGGATTTACAATGAGCGACCCCTTCCACCCGTCAATAAGCTGGAGCCCCGCATGTCCGATTTTCCCGCCGACATTTACACTGAACCCGAGATCGATCCCGATACGCTCAAAAATCTCGGCCCGCTGCGCGCCCTCGCCGGCGTGTGGCAGAGCACACGCGGCCTTGACGTGCATCCGGAATCCTTCGGTCCGGAAAAACAAGCCTACGTCGAGCGCTACGAGTTGCAACCCATAGACCCGCAGACCAACGGCCCGCAGCTGTTTTACGGCCTGCGCTACCACCTGCATATCACCAAGCCGAACGAGGTCAAGACCTTTCACGACCAGGTCGGCTACTGGCTGTGGGAGCCGGCGACGCAAACCATCATCCACACCCTGGCCATCCCGCGCGGCCAGGTGGCGATGGCCGCCGGTCGTGCCGCCGCCGACGCCAGCAGTTTTGAGCTGACCTGCGAATTCGGTTCGCCGCACTACGGCACGCTGTCCAACCCTTTTCTCGACCATGCTTTTCGCACCGAGTCGTTTCGCATCCAGGTTGATGTGCACAAGGACGGCAGTTGGAGCTACGACCAGGACACCGTGCTCAAGATCGCCGGCAAGGACGCGTTGTTCCACCACACCGACAAAAACACCCTGCGCAAGCTCGAGGAGCCCACGCCCAACCCGCTGATGCGCAACTAGCGCAAATCAGCGCCCTTTTTGCCCCGGTCGGGTGCGCTAAGGGGCAAAAGCGGTTACCCTAGGCCTGTTACCCCTGCCACTCGACAAAAGGACACACAAATTGGCCAAGCCCAACTACGATTTCGCCAAACGCCAGAGAGAAATGGCCAAGAAGGCCAAGAAGGAAGAAAAGCTGCGCAAAAAACAAGGAGCCGCCGAAGATCCGCTCGCCGGTGACGCCCAGGCCGGCGATGCCCCACCGCCCGCCAACGCCGAGGTCAAGCCCGCCGTCTAGCACCACGCCGAGGCGTCCGCGCCGCGTCCGCCCGACACAATCGGCTGCAAATGCCGACCAACCTCGGCCGCCACGGTACCGATTACAACACCCGCGCCTTCATCGCCCATGCCGGACTGGGTGCGCTGACCCCGGACGATTCCCTCTACCCCAGGGCATTTGCCGACGGCAAGGGCCAGGCTCTCGACGCCGCCTGCAGGTAGGCCATCCGCTTCCCCAAGGTGCAACTGCCACCCTCGGGTTCCACCGTCTGGTCGATCTCACCGTATCGCGAGAACTTTTACATCCGCAATTCAATCAACCCCTACTGTGTTCTGTCGTCCATGCCTTTCACGCAGAATGCCGACGAATCGTTCGATCTTTACGTGCAGGTGACCTCTCCGGGCGCGTACAATGAGTCGAACTGGCTTCTACCAACCCCGCCTAGCGGGCCGTTTAACCTGACCGCGCGTATCTACCCGCCGAAAAAGGAGTTGCTGGATGGGGAACATACAAGCTGCCGCCGGTCACGCGCGTACCCTGACCGCCATTGCTGCAAACGTTTTGCCACTTCGTTAACAGGAGCCAGATTTTGAAAAAATTGACCGCACTTTCCATTGCGTCCGTGGCGCTGGCCGTCGGGATCTTTGCCGCCACCGGCGCGGCCGCGCAGGCGCAGGCACCGGCGGCCGACGCCAAGCCGGCGACCCCGGCTGCAAAACCTGCCAAGGCCGCCAAGCCGGCGGCCAAAGCACAGGCGAAGGCGCCCGAGATGGTGCGCGAACCGCGCGCCCTCGCCTTGCTCAAGGGCATGAGTGAGCGCCTCGCCGCGGCCAAGTCGATGAGCTTTACCTCGGTCGTGACCTACGAGCATCCGAGCCTGCTCGGCCCGGCGCTCGCCTTCACCACCCGCTCCGAGGTCCTCGTCCAACGCCCCGACAAGCTGCGGGTCCTCACCCTCGGCGACGGTCCCGCGACCGAGTTTTACTACGACGGCAAAAAAATGATGGCCTTTGCCCCGGCGGAGAACTTTGTGGCGGTGGCCGACGCGCCGCCGACGATAGAGGCGACGCTGAAGACGGCGTACAACTCTGCCGCCATCTACTATCCTTTCACCGACCTGATTCTCACCGATCCTTACGCAGTGATTGCGGACGGGGTGACGCTCGCCTTCTACATCGGCCAGTCCAAGGTGGTGGGCGGCACGACCACAGAGATGCTCGCATTCGCAACCAACGATGTGTTCGTGCAAGTCTGGATCGGCGCCGAAGACAAACTGCCGCGCAAGATGAACGCCGTCTTCCGCGCCGACCCGCTGCGCTTGCGCCACCAGCTTGACCTGTCGAACTGGCAGCTCGATCCGGCGGTACCCGCCGATGCGTTCAGTTCCGCAAAGATCGCATCCGCGACACCCATCGCATTTGCGCGGCCGGAGGTGCCTAAACTGCCGCCCGGCTTCAAACCGATCGGACTGGGCAAGTCCGCAAAACCCAAGACCCAATGAAGAGGCAAACCATGAGAAAAAACATGATTGGCATCGTAATTATTCTGAGCACCGCGCTCGCCTCGGGGCCTGCGGCGGCGTGGTCGTCGGCAAACCGCGCTGGTGGTACCACGACGCACAGCACCGGGTCCACAACCGCGACCACATCGTGGGGATCCAGTGCCACCCACACCGCCGGCCAGGGCACGTCCGCGACCAACCAGTACGGCGGGTCGGCCTACCATGCCGAAGGATCGGGTTCTACGACCGCAACCAACGCCAACGGCGGCACCGCCACCCGCACCTACGGGCAGGGCACCTCCGCGACCGGCGCCGATGGCGGCAGCGCCTACCATGCCACGGGTTCGGGCTACACCAGCTATACGGCGCCATCCGGTGCCACCGCTTATCACAGCCCGTATTACGGCGCACCCGCGGCGTATTATGTGCCCCCCGCCTACCACCCGCCGGTCGTCGTGCCTTACTACGCCACCACTTGCGTCGGTTGCGCAGCCGCAGCCGGCGCAGTTGTCGGCGTGGCTGCTGCGACCGCCGCGACACCGACGGTCGTCGTCACGCCCTACCCCGTCGTCAGGCCCTACCCGGTGGGCGTCAGTTACGCGGTGCTGCCGTCCGGTGCGCTTGCGATCACCAAAAACGGCATCACTTACTACCGAATCGGCAATACCTGGTTCAAGCCGTCATTTGGCGCAAACGGCGTTCACTACGTTGTGGTGGCGACTCCTTGACCCGCCCGAGCGAAAACCAAGCGGCCGGCGACCAGCATTGAACGCCGGCTGAAGACAAAAAGGAACGAAAAAATAATTAAAACCGCCGGATCCATTCGTAGAATGGCCGGTCCGCTGTATGCCACGCTCGCCCTGGCCGCCGCCGCCCTTTCAAGCGCCCGGCCAACGCCAATTTTATCCGGTGCAGAATGAAATCACCTTGGATGGCGCAGACGGATTCTCATATTGCATACGTAGACTGGAGAATCAAATGAAATCGATCAAACTCAGCATGGCGTTATCTGTGACGCTACTCACCGCAGCCTGCGTTTCACAGCAGACCTACAACACCGAAGTGAAAAGGGCGGACTCGTACGCACAACTCAACCAGCAATTGTCGGCGGAACTGAGCAGCGATACGGCAAAGATCCAGGATTTGCAGAACCAGCTCAAAGTCACCATCGTCGATGAAATTCTCTTTTCCGAAGGCGGCTGGGAGCTGCACGCAAAGGGTGAAGCGGCGCTTGCAAAAATTGCACCGACACTGGCCTCACTGCCGGGGCAGCAAATCATTATCGAGGGATTTACCGACAACGTACCGATCGGTCCCGGTCTCAGGTCGCGCTTTCCGTCCAACATCGAACTTTCTTCCGCGCGCGCCGGTGCTGTTTTGCGCTACCTCGCGGCCAAGGGCGTGCCAATGAACACTATGTCGGCGCAAGGCTTCGGGGAGTCGCGCCCGGTGGCCGGCAACAACACCGCGCAAGGGCGCGCCCAGAACCGGCGCGTCGAGATCGTCATCACGGCAGCCGGCCGGCCGTAGACGCTTACATCAACCGGACTCCGACGGCCGCACCGGCGCCACACAATCGGCCGGAAACCCGCCACTGGCGCGGATTTCCAGCCGGCTGCCATTGTCAGTCCGGCACGCCCTGCTCGCGCAGGTATTCCTCGTAGGTGCCGCGAAAGTCGGTGATTTTCGCCGGCTTGCCCTCGCCCGCGGGCTGCATGTCGATGATGCGCGTGGCGAGCGATGAGACGAACTCGCGGTCGTGCGAAACGCAAATCAGCGTGCCCTTGAAGCGCTCGAGTGCGCCGTTGAGCGACTCTATGGATTCCATGTCGAGGTGGTTGGTCGGCTCGTCCATCAACAGCACATTGGGTTGTTGCAGGATGAGCTTGCCGAACACCATGCGCTGCTCCTCGCCGCCGGAGATCACCTTGACGTCTTTTTTGACGTCATCACCGGAGAACAACAACCGGCCGAGTATGCCGCGCACCACCTGGTCGTCGTCGCCCTCACGGCGCCAGCGCGTCATCCACTCGGTGAGCGTGTCCCCGGCGTTGAATTCACCGGTGTGGTCCTGTGAGCAATAGCCGATGCGCGCCTTTTCCGCCCATTTCACCGTGCCGTGGTCGGCCTTGAGCCCGCCTAGTGCCTCGCCCAACAGGCAGCGCAACAGGCTGGTCTTGCCTATGCCGTTGGGGCCGATGATGGCGATTTTCTCACCCGCCTCGACGGCCAGGCTGAGGTTTTTGAAAAGCGGCTTGTCGTAGGCCTTTGACAGGTCCGTCACCTCGACCGCCAGGCGGTGCAGCTTGTCCTTCTCGTCGTAGTCAAAGCGAACGAAGGGATACTGCCGGCTCGAGGGCTTGACGTCCTCGATCTTGATTTTTTCGATCTGGCGCGCGCGCGAGGTGGCTTGGCGCGCCTTGGATTTGTTGGCGGAAAAACGCCGCACAAAGTCCTGCAGTTCGGCGACCTTTTCCTTCGCCTTGGTGTTGGCCGCCAGTTGCTGCGAGCGCACCGTGGTCGAGGCGAGCATGTAATCGTCGTAATTGCCGGGGTAGACGCGCAGCTCGCCGTAGTCGAGGTCGGCGACGTGGGTGCAGACGCTGTTGAGGAAGTGCCGGTCGTGGGAAATGATCACCATGGTCGAGTTGCGCTGGTTGAGGATGTCCTCCAGCCAGCGGATCGAGTTGATGTCCAGGTTGTTGGTCGGCTCATCGAGCAGCATGATGTCCGGGTCGGCAAAGAGCACCTGTGCCAGCAGCACGCGCAGTTTCCAGCCGGGCGCCACCGCGCTCATCGGGCCGGCGTGCTGCTCGATCGGGATGCCCACGCCCATCAGCAATTCGCCGGCGCGCGCCTCGGCGGTATAGCCGCCGAATTCGGCGTATTTCGCCTCGAGCTCGGCGGCGTGCATGTAGTCCTCGTCGCTCGCCTCGGCGTTGGCGTAAATGGCGTCGCGCTCGCTCATCGCCGCCCACATTTGATCGTGGCCCATCAGCACCACGTCGAGCACGCGCTTGTCCTCGTAGCCGAACTGGTCCTGGCGCAGCTTGCCCAGGCGCTCGTTGCGGTCTATGGCCACGCTGCCGGCGCTTTGCTCGAGGTCGCCGCCGAGGATTTTCATGAAGGTGGACTTGCCGCAGCCGTTGGCGCCGATGAGGCCGTAACGGTTGCCGTCGCCGAACTTGACGGTGACGCCTTCAAACAAGGGCTTGGCGCCGAACTGGATGGTGATGCCGGATGTAACGATCAAGGGATTTCCAATGCACTGGTGATTCTTGCGAAGGCCGGCATTCTACCGGAAAGAGGCTTTGCCAGAGCGATTCCGGCAGTCTAAATACGAGGAAACACGCCTAATATCAGGCCGCAGGCCGTTTTTCCCCGCATATCGCCGCCATGCGGCACTTTGCCGCAATCGAGAACGCGCATTGCCGCGGGTGTTGACGGCCAAAGCACTGAACGGCGAGTATGCGAAAAGTCATTTCTGCGAGGGGGCTTCCTTGAACATCGAAACATTCATGCAAGGCTACAAGTCGGCATGGGAGGGCCGCGACCCGGCGCGCTTTTGCGCCCTGTTCGCCGCCGACGGCGAATACCACAACACGCCTTTTGCGACGCAACGCGGCCACGGCGCACTGGATGCCTACTGGCAGCGCATCAAGTTGCAGGAAGACATCACCCTCACTTACGAGGTCTTGTCGACATCCTCGGACTCGGGCATCGCGCACTGGCATGTCACCTACCAGGTGGCCTCGGAGGAATTGTTCAAGATCTGGGCCGCCTCCACCGGCACCAACCTGATCGCGCGCAAACCCGGCGACCCGCTGCCGCGCCTGGTACTGGACGGCGTGCTCAGCGCACAGTTCAACGTTGCCGGACTGTGCCAGGTGTGCCGCCTGTGGTGGCACAGCATGCCGCTGCCCTGACCGGGCGCCCCGCTCTGCTAAACTCGCTCTCCCGTCGTGCCTGTCCCGCACCCTGACTACGGCCGGCAGCGCAATACCCTTGAAGGATCCGCCATGCCCAGACTTGCCAGCGTCCTTTTTTCACTCTCTTTTTTGACTGCCTGCTCAATGACGCCCACCACACCCGCCCCCTCTGCCACCGCCGTTTCGCAACTCGCGCCTACCGGCAAGCTGCGCGCCGCCATCAACTACGGCAACGCCGTGCTGGCCAAGCGCGATGCCGCCAGCGGCGAAGTCAGCGGCGTGTCGGTGGACTTGTCGCGCGAACTGGCCAAGCGCCTGGGCGTGGAAGTCGTGCTGGTACCCTTTGATGCGGCAAACAAATCGGTCGAGGCGATCAAGAACAAGCAGGCCGACATTGCTTTTTTCGCCATTGACCCGCTGCGCGGCGCCGACACCGACTACACCGCCGCCTACGTCATGATCGAGGGTACCTACGTCGTGCGCAAGGATTCGCCGATCAAGGCCAACGCCGAAGTGGACAAGCCGGGCGTGCGCGTCGCCGTTGCCGCCAAGAGCGCCTACGACTTGTTCCTGTCGCGCGAACTGAAACAGGCCAAACTCGAGCGCACCCCCACCTCGGGCGGCGTGGTGGACCTCTTTATCGCGCAAAACCTCGACGTCGCCGCCGGCGTGAAACAGCAGCTGGAAAAGGACATGAAACGCGTGCCCGACCTGCGCATGCTCCCCGGCCGCTTCATGGATATCAACCAGGCCATGGGCACCTCCAAGGGCCGCGACGAGGGCATCAAGTACATGCGCGGCTTTGTCGAGGAGATGAAAGCCTCGGGCTTTGTCGCCCAGGCGCTGGAGCGGCACAAGATCGAAGGCGTCGCCGTGGCCCCGGCCGCGCCGATTTAGTCGTCGCAGAAGATCAACATGAGCCTTGTCGACCGCGTAGACCACCTGGTGCTGACGGTGAGTGACATCGAGGCCACCACGCGCTTTTACGAACGCGCCCTGGGCATGCAGCGCGAATTCTTTCGCGGCCCTGAAGGCCAGCCGCGCCACGCGCTCTTGTTCGGCAAACAAAAACTCAACCTGCAGGACGCCGCCACCGAAACGCCGACCAAGGCGCGCGTGCCCACCCTGGGCGCCGGCGACTTTTGCCTCATCGCCGCGGTGCCGCTGGATGGCGTGATCGCCCACCTCAAGAAGGAGAACATCGCCATAGACACCGGCCCGGTGTCACGCCGCGGCGCGCTGGGCGCCATGCGCTCGATTTACTTGCGCGATCCGGACGGCAACCTGGTCGAGGTGTGCGAGTACCCGAAGAGCGCCTGAATCGCCACGGCAAAAAGGCGGCAATACGCTGGAAAGCCGCACCAGTCGGTCGTTTCCAGGCGATTGCACAAATCACTCTGCCCCGGCTTAGCACGCGCATGCCGTAGACGACGCGTACCCAACGCCATCCACTAAACAGCGAAGACCCCGCATGCGCCATTCCACAAGCGCCGTCACCCTCGCCGTCTCACTGGCCGTTGCGCAGGCCTCGTTGCCTCACCGCTGATCGAGCATCTCTTGCCCGATGCCCACGCCCAGAGCGCGCCGCCGGCGCCACAACCCAAGGACGATACGGTTTCCGTCAACTGACTTTCACGCAAACTTTGCGTAATCCGGCGCGACGCAAACGCGAGTTCCGTGCGCCGGAGATGACTTGTGCAGTCGTACGACGTCTCATCTCCAGCGGCAAAAGCGAAATAAATTTTCGCAAACACCGCTGGCGCAAGCGCATGGGCGCGCAATGGCCATTAGAATATTCGGGCTGTCAGCTGGTCTTACCCATAACTAAAAACCAAAACGACGATCCATCCAAGGAGAGAGACATGCAGGAAGACACAATCAAACGCAGGCGTGATTTCATCAAGCTGGCCGCAGGCGGCAGCATCGCCGCGCTCGGTGGCGCGAGCGGCCTCGCCAATGCGCAATCATTCAGCTTCAAACCCAACCAGCGCTACCCCGACGCCTCGGTGCAAATCCTCGACCCGAGCTTTGCAAAGTACCGCATCTACAGCAGCAGCGTCGAGCAGCTTGCCAGCGGCATGCGCTGGGCCGAGGGCCCGGTGTACTTCCCCGCCGGGCGTTACCTGCTGATGAGCGACATCCCGAACAACCGCATCATGAAATACGACGAGACCAACGGCGCCTTCAGCGTGTTTCGCGAGAATGCCAACTACGCCAACGGCAATACACGCGACCGCCAGGGGCGCCTCGTTACCTGCGAGCATTCGGTGACGCGCCGCGTCACACGCACCGAGCACAACGGCAAGATCACCGTACTAGCCGACAGCTTCGAGGGGAAAAAACTTAACGCGCCCAACGACATCGTCGTCAAGTCAGACGACTCGATCTGGTTCACCGACCCGATCTTCGGCATCAACGGCGAATGGGAAGGTTCGCGCGCCAAGCCTGAGCAGGCCACCACCAACGTCTACCGCATCGGCAGCGACGGCAAAATCAGCGCCATGATCACCGACCTGCTCAACCCCAACGGCCTCGCCTTCTCACCAGACGAGAAAAAGCTTTACGTCGTCGAATGGCGCGGCACGCCCAACCGCAGCATCTGGGGCTACGACGTCGCCGCCGACGGCAGCCTGTCGGGCAAGACCAAGGTCATAGACGCCAACGGCCCGGGGGCGCTTGATGGCTTCAGGGTCGATACCGACGGTAACCTGTGGTGCGGCTGGGGCAGCAACGGCTCACCGACGGCCAAAGCCGAAGAGCTCGATGGCGTGATGGTGTTCAACCCGCAGGGCAAGGCCATAAGCCATATCCGCCTGCCCGAGCGCTGCGCCAACCTCACTTTTGGCGGCCCGAAAAACAACCGCTTGTACATGACCAGCAGCCACTCGCTGTACGCACTGTATGTGGAGGCGCACGGCGCCACCTGAGCCGCGGTGCGTGTCACAATGCAAATCGCCACCTGCGGGTGGCGATTTTTTTGGCAACTCCGCCGCGGCGAAAAGTTCAGTCAAGCTTGACGTTGGCGTTCTTGATGCGCTGCTCGTACTTGGCGCGATCCTTGACGAGAAAGGCGGCAAACTGGTCCGGGCCCATTTCGAAGGGATCAAGACCAAGATCCAGCACCACGCGCTTGCGATAATCGGGCGTCTGGACGACGCGCAACACGTCGGCGGCGATGCGATCGATGATGGGACGCGGAGTGCCGGCCGGAGCGGCAATACCGAACCAGGAGCGCGCCTCAAAATTCGGCACGCCGGCTTCGCTGAACGTCGGCACATCGGGCACCAGCGGCTGGCGTTGCAGGCTTGCCACGCCGAGGCCGCGCATCTTGCCGGCCTTGATCTGCGGTACCGCCGGTCCGATGGCGGCGAAGGCCATGTCGATCTGCCCGCCGGCAAGCGCCTGCATCACATCCGCCGTTCCCTTGAAAGGCACGTGCAGCAGCTTGATGCCGACCGCCGATGCAAAGGCTTCCATGTCCAGGTGGACTACGCTGCCCGGACCGAAGCTGCCGTAGGAGAGCACCCCGGGCTTTTGCTTGGCCAGCGCAATCAGTTCGGTCAGGTTCTTGGCCGGCACCGACGCGTTGGTCACCAGGATCAGCGTCGTACTCGCCACGTTGACCACCGGAACGAGGTCCTTGACCGGGTCGTAGGGCAGCTTGTTGTAGAGGTACTGGTTAGACGAAAGCGACGGATCATTGGCGAACAGCAGCGTATACCCGTCGGCCGGCTGCTTGGCGACGTAGTCGGTGCCGATAATGGCATTGGCGCCCGGCTTGTTCTCGACCAGTACAGGCGTGCCGTTCCACAATTGCTGCAGGCCGACGGCCAGATTGCGGGCGAGGAGGTCGACCGGGCCGCCGGCCGGATAGGACACGATGATCCTGACCGGCTTGGACGGCCACTGCTGCGCGACGGCGGGTCCCAGGCTCAAGGCCAGCAGACCGAATACGGCGACTACGGAACAAGCAAGTTTTTTCATGATGACTCCCTGGTTGGACTGCAAGATTAGGTTTGCCGCGCCTCGGACAGCAGGCGGTGGATGCGCGCCGAGCTGAGCGGCCCGCGGCGAATGACGATGCCAAAAGGCTTTAGCGCATCCTCGACGGCGTTGGCAATCGCCGCAGGCGGGCCGATGGCACCGCCCTCGCCCAGCCCTTTTACGCCAAGCGGGTTGCGCGTCGAAAGGCTCTCGATGTGGTCAAGCTCAATCGGCGGCATGTCCGAGGCGATAGGCATGGCGTAATCCATGAAGCTGCCCGTCAGCGGCTGGCCGGCTTCGTCGTAAACAAGTTCCTCGCGCAAAATGCCGCCTATGCCCTGCATGATGCCGCCGACCACCTGCGCATCGGCGAGCAGCGGATTGACCACGCGACCGCAGTCGTGCACGACAACGTAACGTTCGAGTTTCACCACGCCGGTATCCGGATCGATGCTGACGACCACCGCATGCGCGGCGCTCGAGTAGGTCACTGTCGGCGGCACGAAGTAGGCGGTGTCAGACAACAACCCGTCGCCGGGTGCGCCCTGTTTGAGCACGGCCTTTAGCGCCGCCTGCGAAACCTGCGCCATGGACATGGCGCGTTCGGGAATCCCTTTGGTGCGAACCTGTCCGCCGACGATCTCCAGGTCGGGTACAGCCGTCTCCATCAGGCCGGAGGCAATCGACAAGGCGCGATCTTTCACCTTTAGTGACGCTTGGTGGATGGCGTTGCCCGCAGTAACAGTGCTGCGGCTGGCGATGGTGCCGATGCCGTAAGCGATGGTCGCGGTATCGCCGCCGATGACATCAACCGATTCAAACGGCACGCCCAGCGCATCGGCGGTGATTTGCGCGTACACGGTGCGATGGCCCTGCCCCTGGCTGCAGGCGCCGGTGGCCACCTGTACCCTTCCGGAGGGCAGCACGCGCACCACCGCGCCCTCGAACGGCCCCATGCCCGAACCCTCGACATACAAGGCGAAACCCACGCCTATCAACGGCCCGGACTTGTTCGCGGTTTTTTGCCGGGCGCGGATATCGTCGAGCTTGACCAGTGCGCGCGCGCGGCGCAGCAGTTCGGGGAAATTACCCGAGTCATAGACCTGCGGGTTGCCGTCGCGGTAGAGCAAGCCGGTGTCGTAAGGCATGGCCTCCGCCGGCACCAGGTTGCGCGCACGCACATCGGCCGGATCCATGTCCAGCTTCGCGGCCAGGCGGTCGATGATGCGTTCCATCGCAAACACCGCTTCGGGCCGGCCGGCGCCGCGATACGGTGTGGTAAAGCAGGTGTTGGTCAGCACCGCCCGTACCGAGATGTGCGCGTTGGGCACATGGTAGGCGCCGAGCAGGTGCGACAGCGTGTTGTAGGGCACCACCAGCCCGATGACGTTATAGGCGCCGAAATTGACAATCACATCGTCGCGCAGCGCGAGGATGTTGCCGTCCTTGTCGGCGGCCATGGAAATGCGATGCACTTGATCGCGCGCATGCGCCGCCGCGGTGAGGTTCTCGCCGCGTTCCTCGACCCAGCGCACCGGACGGCCGAGTTCGCGCGCCGCGAACGGCACCAGCGCGTCCTCCACGGTCTGTATGCCTTTTTGTCCGAAGCCGCCGCCGACGTCGCAGGCGACCACGCGAATGCGCTCGGTGGGCATGCGCAGCGTGCTTGCCAGGATGGTCTGCAGCACATGCGGCGTCTGCGTGCTCGCCCACACCGTCAGCGCGCCGCTGAACGGCTCGACCACCGTGAGGATGCCGCGCGTTTCCAGCGGCGAGGCAACATAGCGGTGGGTGCGAAACTCCTCCTCCACCACCACCGCTGCAGCGGCAAACGCCGCATCCGGATCACCCTTGCCGGTGGCCACCGACAAGGCGAGATTGGACTTCCACGACGGTTCGATCAACGGCGCATCGGGCTTGAGCGCCTCGACCGGGTCGGTCACCACCGGCAGGTTGTCGTAATCGACCTCCACCAGTTCCAACGCATCGAGGGCCGTGATGCGGCTTTCGGCAACGATCATCGCCACCGGATGCCCGACATAAGTAACGCGTTCTGGCGGGAACAGCGGAATGGGCTGCAGGCGGTCCAGCGGCTTTAACTCGCGCTGCAGGCGCTCCGGCGTATGTACTTCGCCGGAAACGCAAATCGGTTCCGTCCTGTCCGCAGTATCGGCAGAAGTGAACACCGCCACCACGCCAGGCAGCGCGCGCGCCGCGGCGGTATCAATGCGGCTTATCTTTGCGTGGGCATGCGGGCTGCGCACGAACACCGCGTGCAAGGTCCCTGCCGGGCTGAGGTCGGCAAGGTACTGTCCCATGCCGCGCAACAGCCGGTCGTCCTCGACGCGACGAATCGGCTTGCCTATCAGCGATGAACCGGTCGGGTTGTCCGCCATGCCTTGCTCCATAGTTCGCAAACAGAGTGATTGCGGCGTTACTGCATGGGGCGGTTTCGCGAACCGGCAACTGCTTTACGCATCACTCGACAAGCGCTGTCTTATATATAAAACGTTGGTTTTTATATGAACGGCCAGTGTTTCAAAGATGACCGGGCATGTCAACAACACCGTTGGGCCGTTTTATATATGAGACCGTTCGATCCGTTTCATAGGTGAACAACAGCTTAAATGCGAAGCGTCAGGTATCGGTAAACCGATGAATCAAACGACGATCTCGCTTGGTCGGCCTGCCCTTGGCGTCGGGGTCCGGTTGCGGCCCGGCGCGGCGCATGGCGATCATCAGTTCGCGTTTTTTGCGGCTCTCCTCGCCCTCGGCATATAACAGCGCCGCTTCGCTGGCCGGCCCGCGCCGCTCGGACACACCCAGGACCGCGACTGTCCACTCGAGCTCGCCCACGCGCACGCTGACGGTGTCACCGGCCTTCACCTCGCGCGCCGGCTTGACGCGCTCGCCGTTGACCCGCGCCTTGCCGCCTTCTATGGCCTGCACGGCGAGGCTGCGCGTCTTGTAAAAGCGCGCCGCCCACAGCCACTTGTCGATGCGAAGTTTGTCGATCAGCCGCGCACCGCGACGCGCATCGCGCCTATGCGCTGGATGTGGGCATCCATCACGTCGCCGGCCTTGATCGGACCGACACCTTGCGGCGTGCCGGTGATGATGACGTCACCCGGATGCAACGTGTAAAAGGACGACGCCCAAACGATCAGCTGCTGCACGTTGAGTATCAGGTCGGACGTGTTGGACTGCTGGCGGACCTGGTCGTTGACCTTGATCGACAGGTCGAGGTGCGACGGATCGGTGATCTCATCGCCAGTCACCAGCCAGGGACCGAGCACGCAATAGCTGTCCGGCGACTTGCGGAAACTGCGGTCTTCAGGCCCGCGTATGGTGATATCCAACCCGATGCAATAGCCCGCCACATGCGACAACGCCTCGGCCAGCTTGGTGTTCTTTGCCGTCTTGCCGATGACCACGGCCAGTTCGACCTCGTGATCATTGCGCCGGTCGGTGTGCACCAGGTCAACGCCCGCCCCCGCACCGACCACTGAACTGGTGGCCTTGAGAAACAGGCCGGCGCGATGGATTTCGTCCACCAGCTTGCCGTGGTGTATGCCCTTGTCGGCGAGCGCCTCCTCAAGGTGTTTTTTGTAGTTCACCGGCGCGGCAATAATCTTGCCAGGATTGGCGACCGGGCTGAGCAGTTCTACCGAATCCGGATTAATCGCCGGCGCACCCTTGGCCGCCCCCTCCATCAATGGACGCAGCGTGGCCAGGTTGGCGATCAAGGCGTCGTGCTTCGGGAACGGATAGGTCGCGGCCGGGATGGAGGCGAGCACGGCGCTGACGTCGTGTATGCCGTCGTCCATTACCACGCCGAGGCGGTTGTCGTTAAAGCGGCAGATGCGCATGGTTCAAGTCCTTGAGTTCGATTACTTAAAAAACGTATCCGTCATTGCGAGGAGCGAAGCGACGAAGCAATCTTGCAGCATTACGACGAGATTGCTTCGCTGCGCTCGCAATGACAGGGCATTCATTACTGCACCTGTTCGCTGCGCCGCAGTCCGCTGATCATGGAGGTGTTGAGCAGGTGCTCGCGGCAGCGCACCGGGTCTTGCGAAATTTCCACCATTTCGGCTACGCGCTGGCGCTGCACCGCAGGGTCGCGCTCTTCGAGCAGTTTCTTGTTGCGTATCGACATCGCCTGCACCTGCTCGATGGTGGCGTTGCGGCGCTGGCGCACATAGCGGTCCATCAGCGTTTCGTCGGCTTCGCCGCGCCAGACCCGACCGAGTTTTTCCGCCAGGTTGATGGCGTCGTGGATGCCGCTGTTGAGGCCAAAGCCGCCGAGCGGGTTGTTCAGGTGGGCGGCGTCACCGGCAAGCAGCACGCGCCCCTTGCGCCAGTTGTCGGCAACGCGCTGGTGCACGCGATAGATGCTCTTGTAGCGTATTTCGTAGGGCACATCGCGATCGAGAAAGCCCTGCATGCGTCGCTCGACGCTGGCGGCCTTGAGGTGTTCTTCGTCCGGCACTTCCGTGTCGCAGGGAAAGGCGATGCGCCACAGGCCGGGCGGACCGTCGTCGGGCACCTTGAAAATCGCCGCCCACTCCACCGGGTCGGATATATAGGCGTTCATGGCAAAGCCGCGCTGCGCAAAATCGTACTCGGTGCTGACCACCAGAAACTGCTCCGGCCAGGTAAAGCCCTCGAACTCGACGCCGGTCTGCTTGCGAATCACGCTCTTGCCGCCGTCGGCGGCGACCAGCCAGGCCGCTTCTATGGTCTCGCTTTTTCCATTTGCCTGGACTGAGACCATGACGCTTTCACCGCGCTGCTCGAAACCGGTCACGGCATGGCCGAAATGTACCGTTGCGGTGGGCTGCTCCTTGAGCAAATCGAACTGGATGGGTGTCAGGCGGTGCTGCTCGAGGTGCAGGCGATGCGGATAAGGCGTGATATCGGCGAGCATGCCGAGGTCGAAATTGGCCACCAGGCCGCCGCGGCGCTGGCGGATCTGCCAGTTGCTCACCTTGAGGCCGCTTTTTTCCATGCGCGCGGTAATGCCGTAGGGCGCCATCATTTCCTGCGTCGGCGGATGAAAAGACCCGGCGCGCAAGTCGTGCGTCAGTCCCGGTTCGGTCTCGCAGACGATGACGCTGACACCCTGTTTGGCGAGGGCCAGCGCGGCCATCAGCCCGGTCGGCCCGGCACCGGCGATAACCACCGGAAGTTTGGATTGCAAAGACATCAAAAATCCTCTTTAGCCGCTTCGACCAGGATCGTCATTCCCGCGTAAGCGGGAATCCACCTTGATCTAAAGCTTCGATTACGTGAGTCAAAATGGGTTCCCGCTTACGCGGGAACGACGTTATTCAGGATTTTTTACCTGGCTTACTCGGCGGAAATATTGTTTTTCTTTATCACCGCGGCCCAGCGCGCAAAATCGCGCTGCATCAAGGCCTGCAATTCCTCGGGGGTCGAGGAGGTCGCATCCATGCCCTGCCCGTTCAGGCTTGCCTTCACGTCGGGCATGGCGAGAATGGCGCGGATCTCGGCATTGAGCTTGGCGACGATGGGTGCGGGTGTGCCCTTGGGCAGCATCACCGGATACCACATGTCGACATCGGCGCCCTTGATACCCAACTCGGTGAGCGTGGGCACGTCGGGCGCGCTGGCGTTGCGCTTGGCACTGCCCACGGCCAGCGCCTTGAGCCGTCCGCTCTTGACGTGCGGCATGGCGACGTGGATGGGCATGAACATGACGCTGATCTGGCCGGACAGGGTGTCGGTGATGGCGCCGGCCGTTCCCTTGTAGGGCACATGCAGCAGGTCGATGCCGACAAGGTCTTTCATCAATTCCATGGACATGTGGTGCGGCGTGCCCACGCCCGGCGATGCATAGGTAAAGCTGCCCGGCTTGGCCTTGGACTTGGCGATGAGGTCCTGCACGCTTTCTATGCCCGACTTGGTGTTGGTCACCAGCATCAGCGTGCCATAAGCCGCCTGCGAAACCGGCGCAAAGTCCTTGAGCGGATCGAATGGGACATTCTTGTAAAGGCTGGCGGCGATCAGCATGGTGTTGGCCCCTATCATCACGGTGTAGCCGTCGGGGGCGGCGCGCGCCACCAGTTCGGCGCCGATGTTGCCGCTGGCGCCGGGCTTGTTTTCCACCACCACCGGCTGGCCGAGGCGCTCCGACAGCTTGGGACCGACAGTGCGGGCGATCATGTCCATCCCGGTACCGGGGGTAAAGGGCACCAGGAAGGTGATTGGTCGCGAGGGATAAGCCGGCGTCTGGGCCTGCACGGGCAAGGCGGCAAGGACGGCGACCAGCGAAAACAAAGCGGCGGTATGGCGATGCATGGGAAGTGTCTCCAGGAAGAATCTGGTCCGGGCGGAGCGAATCTTGGCCGGACCGGGAAAATGTGCGCTGCGGCGCTATTTTACTGCGACACGACCCTCAACGACAGCAGCGCAATAGGCTAGGATTGCGCCTGAGTCCACTCGCGGAGACAAACCATGTTGTTGCGCGGATCCTGCCATTGCGGCGCGGTTGCCTTTACACTCAAATCGACCACGCCCTACCCGTATATGCGCTGCTATTGCTCGATCTGCCGCAAGACCGGTGGCGGCGGCGGCTATGCCATCAATATCATGGGTGAGGCGGCGACACTCAAGGTCAAGGGCAAGGCGGCCCTGTCAGTCTACCGGGCGCGTATCGGCAGCGGCAAAGGTCAAGGCAAAACCACCAGTACCGGACGCCGCCACTTTTGCAGCCATTGCGGCAGCGCGCTGTGGGTCGCCGACCCGCGCTGGCCCGACTGGGTCTACCCCTTTGCCTCGGCCATGGACAGCAAACTGCCGCTGCCGCCGCAACACTGCAACATCATGCTGGACTTCGCCGCACCCTGGGCCGATGTGCCCAAGGCCGCGCGAAAAAATGCGGCATTTGCGCGCTACCCGGACGGCGGCATCATGGACTGGCACCAAAAGCGCGGGCTGGTGGTGAAGTAACGCCGACCGACGCGCGCAAGGTCTAACGCGTCACCCGCCTCGCCTGGTAAATGGTCGCAATGGCCAGCAGCAGCAGTACGCCCGTCACCACCAGCATGCCGCGATGCTGCCCGTGGTCCAGTTGCCAGCCAAGCACAACCGGCGCGATGGCGGCGCCGACATCGAGACCGGAATAAACAAAACCGTAGACCTTGCCGCGACTTTCGGGGGGCGCGGCGTCACGCACCAGCAGGTCGCGAGAGGGCAGGATGATGCCGAGTGAAAATCCGCCGCAGGCGGCCAGGGCGACAATCGCCGCCGAGGGCAGCCATCCGGCAGCCAGCACAAAGTAAAACAGCGCGAGGCCCAGCACGCCAAAGGCGGTGACCCGCTCCGCATGAAAGTTGCGCGTTGCCACAAACCCGCCGGTGAAGGTTCCGGCGGCGCTGCCGAGCAAATAAGCCGTCAGGGCCGAACTGGCCAGCACCAGCGGCTGGTCGTACAGGGTTTGCAGCACCGGGATAAGGTAGTTCTGCGTGCCGACCATGGACACCGACATCAGTACAAAGAACAGGAAATACAGCAAGACGGCGGGCGCCATCAGGATGCGCAGGTTGCCGCTGCCGGCGGCACCGGTAACCTGCGATTTACGCGACTCGGTGCGCAAAAAATCACGCTGCCAGAACAGCAGCGCGAAAATGCCAAAGCCGAGCAGTCCCGCGCCGATCAGCGAGGCACGCCAGCCAAAAGCCGCCGTCGCCACCGCATACACCGGTGCCAGCGCCCATCCGAGGTGGCCGCCGATATTGTGCACGCTGAAGGCGTGGCCCAGGTGCGACCGGTCGACACGCGCATTCAGAATGGCGAAGTCGGCCGGATGGAACACGCTGTTGCCCAGGCCGGCGACAAGCGCAGCGACGATCAGCAGCGGATACGAAGGCGCAAAGCCCGCCAGCAGGATGCCCAGTGCGATCAGCGCGATACCCGAGAGCAACACCCGCCCGGCGCCGAAGCGGTCGGCGAGCACGCCGGCAAAGGTCTGGCAGCCCGCCGACACGGTGAAAAACAGCGTCATCACCAGGCCCAGCTCGGTGTAACCCAGGCCGAACTCCTCCTTAAGCACCGGGAACATCGGCGGAATGACGAGCTGGAAAAAATGACTGATCAGGTGCGCAACGCCGACCAGTGCGATGGTGCGCACGTCGGCGCGCAGCGTTGTGGCGGTATTCAAGCAGGGACTTTCTTCATTTTTGTGATGCCAATTATAACCGTGCGAATCGCTCGATTTCCGCCGGAAGGTTATACAACTCCACTATAATCTGGAAGCGGTTCGGAGTGCGAAACCGGCCGCGCGCAGTGTTGATTCACCCGCGGGCCATCAGGGCTGCAACACATTACAACTCAGGCCGCGTCGCCCAAAACACCAATACACCAGCCGCGCCGACCGTCTTTCCTGTCCCCGCTCCGATCGACGGCATGCCAGAGGATCACTTTTGCCAGCACGAATCCCCGTCAACACCGCCTACGCCATTGGCGTTGCATTTGCCTACGCCCTGGTTTCAATCTGTGGCCGGCTCGCCTACGACGGCGGCAGCAATGTGCTTACCGTCATCACCGCCCGCGCCCTGTTTGTGCTCTTCGCCCTATGGGGCTTCCTGGTCTGGCGCGGCGCGCAATGGCGCCTGCCTGCCCCGGAGCGCAATACGTCGCTGGCGCTCGGATTACTGCTGGCCTTTTCGAATTTCCTCCTCAACCAGGCCATCGCCCTGCTGCCCGTTTCCAACGCCTTGCTCATTTTCTACACCTACCCGCTGCTGCTCAGCATCGTCAGCTGGCTGACGGGCGGTGGGAGACCCAGCCTGCGTGTTGCGCTTGCCTTGCTGCTGTCGCTGATCGGACTCGCGCTGACACTGCAAGTGAAGGGCGGACCGCTTGATCCGCTGGGCCTCGCCTACGCAGCATCGGCGTCGGCGACCTGGGGCGGCCTGATGCACCTTTCGGCGCGCATGCTGGGCAGCCGAAAAACGCAGGCGCACACACTGCACATGCTGATGGCCGCGACAATGATATTCCTGTTGGCATGCGCCGTGACCGGAAGCGTCTCCTTCCCCGCGACGACTGCGGGGTGGATCGGCTTTGCCGGGGCGCCCCTCGCCTACTTCGTCGCCATCATCGGCACAATGACTGCAATCGCGGCGCTTGGAGCAGTGCGCACCGGCTTCTTCATCAACTTTGAGGCTATCGGCGTCATCATTTTCGCCGCGCTGATTCTCGAGCAATACATGAATGCGCTGCAGCTCTTTGGCGCCGCACTGCTGATACTGTCGATGTTCATTTTCAACGCGCCGCCGCGCCCGTCCGCGAAAGCCGGGGATGGCTGATGCAACAGCGCGTTTGAAGGGTGAGATGTGACGACCGCAGGACGAACCGGGCAGGCGGGGACGCGACCGGGAAGTGCCTGTGCGGGGCGGAGCGATTTGAAGTGCATCCTCCGCGGCACCATGTTTTTGCCAATGAAGCGCCCTGCATCCATCGGTTATCATGGCATCGAAGACAAACTCGATACGAGCGCGACCAACGCGCCTGACGCCCTACACAAGGAGCGACACCATGACAGTGCAACAAGCGGGAGAACAAAGCTTATTTATTTCCGCGATACGATCAACAGTGTGCGTTTTCGCGCTTGTCCTCGCCGCCGTTGCGGTGTCCTCGGGCGGTGCCCTGGCCCAGTCGAACTATCCGAACAAGCCGATCCGTTTTGTTGTGCCCTTCCCACCCGGCGGTGGCGCCGAATCCACGGCACGACTGGTGGCGCAGAAAATGAGCGAAAGCATGGGCCAGCCGGTGATTGTCGAGACGCGAGCCGGCGCCGGCGGCAACATCGGCACCGAATATGTCGCCCGGGCGGCACCCGACGGCTACACCATCCTGCTCGCCACCAACGGCATGGCGATACAACCGAACCTGCAAAAACTTTCTTGGGACCCGGTCCGGGACTTTGCGCCCATCAGCCTGATCGCCGCCTACTCGCTGGTCATTGCCGTGCACCCCTCGGTGCCCGCCAACACCCTGCGCGAACTGGTGACCTATGCCAAGGCCAACCCGGGCAAGCTGACCTACGGCTCATCGGGCAGCGGCGGCCCGCTGCACATGGGCGCCGAGTTGTTCTGCTCGCAGGCCGGCATCAAGATGCTGCACGTACCCTACAAGGGCAATGCGCCGATGACGGTGGCGATCCTCGGCGGCGAGATCAACATCGTTTTCGACAGTCCGGTCGGGCCGCTGCCCAATATTCGCGCCGGCAAGCTGCGTGCCCTCGCCACCACCGGCAAGCAGCGCTCACTCTCCCTGCCTGACACCCCTACGGTGACCGAGACCGGCGTCGCCGTGCTCGATTACGAATCCTGGAACGGCGTGGTGGCGCCGGCCGGCACGCCGCGCGAAATCGTGCAGCGCCTGAACGCCGAGGTGGTCAAGGCGGTGGCCACGCCAGAGGTGCGCGAACGCCTCACCGCGCTGGGATACGAGCCGCGCAGCACCAGCGTGGCCGAGTTCGAGGCGATGATCGCCTCGGACACCCAGCGCTTTGCCAAGGTGGTCAGGGACGTGGGAATGAAGCTCGACTGATCC